>NZ_JBSWYY010000002.1:0-330011 GCF_056161325.1 Alteromonas sp. ABE4_545 | reverse complement strand
CGCGGGCAATGAGTCTGCTGTGACGTCGAATAGCGCAGCCATTACCACTGATATGACGGTGGCGGCACCGACCTTTGCTCTGGCGAGCGACTCAGGCAGTTCATCGTCTGACAATCTGACCAATGACGCGACGATGAATGTGACTCTGGCCTCCGACGTCGCCAGCTGGCAATACTCGCTGGATGGCGGTGTAAACTGGACCACCGGTACAGGTACCAGCTTTGAGCTGGCGGATGATAGCAATTACGCCATTGGCGATATTCAGGTACGCCAAACCGATACCGCGGGTAATGTCTCAGCGGTGGCTTCCAGCACTTCAGCCATCACAACCGATATGACCGCGTTAGCAGCGCCAGGACTTGCATTGGCGTCGGACAGCGGTAGTTCGTCTTCTGACAATATCACCAATGATGCTACCGTAAACGTCACTATTGATGGTGCGGCAGCGAGTTGGGAATACTCGCTGGATGGTGGCAGCAACTGGACTACCGGCACAGGTAGTAGCTTTGAACTGGCTAACGATACCAGCTACGCCATTGGCGACATTCAGGTTCGCCAAAGTGATAGCGCGGGTAACGCATCAACGGTGGCTTCAAACACCTCAGCCATCACAACCGATATGACTGCGTTAGCAGCGCCAGGGCTTGCACTGGCGTCGGACAGCGGTAGTTCGTCTTCTGACAATATCACCAATGATGCTACTGTAAACGTCACTATTGATGGTACGGCAGCGAGTTGGGAATACTCGCTGGATGGTGGCAGCAACTGGACTACCGGTACGGGCAGCAGTTTTGAACTGGCCAACGATACCAGCTACACAATTGGCGATATTCAGGTACGTCAGAGTGATACCGCAGGTAACGTGTCTACAGCGTCTAACACCTCGGCCATCACAACCGATATGACTGTATTGTCGGCGCCTGGTCTTGCGCTGGCCTCGGACAGCGGCAGCTCGTCATCAGACAATATCACCAATGATGCTACTGTAAACGTTACTATTGATGGTGCGGCAGCGAGTTGGGAATACTCGCTTGATGGTGGCAGCAACTGGACCACTGGTACGGGCAGTAGCTTTGAATTGGCGGACGATACCAGCTACGCTATTGGCGACATTCAGGTACGTCAGACTGATACCGCAGGTAACGTCTCCAACGTGGCAAGTAACGCGGCAGCCATCACAACAGATATGACCGTGTTGGCAGCGCCAGGTTTGGCACTGGCCTCGGACAGCGGCAGTTCGTCTTCTGACAATATCACCAGTGATGCTACCGTGAACGTCACTATTGATGGTGCGGCAGCGAGTTGGGAATACTCGCTTGATGGTGGCAGCAACTGGACTACCGGTACGGGCAGCAGTTTTGAACTGACTAACGATACCAGCTACGCCATTGGCGATATTCAGGTACGTCAGACCGATAATGCTGGTAATGTCTCCAACGTGGCAAGCAACACGGCGGCCATCACAACCGATATGACTGCGTTGGCAGCGCCGGGTCTGGCGTTGGCCTCGGACAGCGGTAGCTCGTCATCTGATAATCTTACCAATGATGCTACCATGAACGTCACCATTGATGGCGCGGCGGCATATTGGGAATACTCGCTGGATGGCGGCAGTAGCTGGACCAGTGGAATGTTAACCAGCTTTGAGTTAGCCAATGATACCAGCTATGCTATTGGCCAAATTCAGGTGCGCCAGACCGATTTCGCCGGTAATGTCTCCAGCGTGACTAGTAATACAGCGGCTATCACAACCGATATGACCGCATTGGTGGGGCCATACTTTGAACTGGCCACTGACTCAGGCAGCTCGTCCTCTGACAGTATCACTAACGATGCGACTATCAATGTTGTCCTGGATGGGGCTGCAGCCAGTTGGGAGTACTCTACCAATGGCGGCATTAGTTGGACCACCGGCACGGGCACCAGTTTTGAATTAGCTGAGGGAACCTATGCCATTGGTACTGTGCAGGTACGCCAATATGATACCGCGGGCAATGCATCGGAGGCAGATTCGAACACCTCGGCCATTACTATCGATTTGACTGCGTTATCGGCACCTAGCCTGACGTTGGCGTCAGACACAGGGGCTTCTTCCAGTGATAACGTCACCAACGATACAACAATTAATGTGACTATTGATGCTGCCGCGGTAAGCTGGGAATACTCGCTGGATGGCGGCAGTAACTGGACAACCGGTACAGGCACCAGCTTTGAGCTGGATGGTGATAGCACTTATGCCGTTGGTGACATTCAAGTTCGTCAAACCGATACGGCCGGCAATGTATCAACCGCAATGAGTTCTACTGCAGCAATTACTACTGTTAGCACCTTCAGTCCAACCATTACTGATGCAGCCTATGATACTGCCAATAACACACTTACGTTAACGGGTAGTGGCTTTAGCGATATTCTATTAACTACGGAAACCAGTAGTTCTGATGTTAGCGATCGCGTTGATATATCCAAATTGATATGGAATATCAATGCAGATGATAGCAACAATCAAAGTTTTACCGACAGCGATATTGAATCGGTCACAGTGAATTCCGACAGCACGTTAACTGTAACCTTTACTTCAACTGCTGCGGCTATTCTGGAAGGCACAACTGACTTTGATGCGTTTACAGGATCAGATAATGATTCAATAGAAATCAGTGCAGGCTTCTTAACCGACTCAGCCGGCAATGTGGCCACCACAGATGACTTCGATAACGGCGTTGACACCTCAATTGTGGTGTTTGATTTGGTGGGTGGAAGTAGCTCATCGCATTCCAACAGAACCTTTGACGCCAATGTTACTTATACGATTTATATTCTGGTAGACGAAGATACTTCAGCAGCTAAAACCGACAATAACAATAATTCCTCGAGTGATTGGGGTCAGTGGTTAAATGCTTCAGCATTAGGCAGTGACGATACTATACTTTTCGTATCTGATGGCGGAAATTATGTCCCAAATGCTTACGTGACCTATTATGGTGACGGTGAGCCTGATTATTTCTATGCGAACGGCAACTATATACGAGCATATGAAAGCAAGTGGTACGCTGTCTATTTGCGAGGCAGTGGTAACTACTATATGAGTGGTTATGGCAATGTTGATCTATGGACAGGTACATGGAGTGCTAACCCGGATCAAGGAATGACCCTGAATCAGGCCTTACCGGGTGTGGCGATATCCAGTGGCATAATGAGTTCGCAAGGGTTGGTGCCTTAAGGTTACACTCTCGGTACAAACATGATGTCAATAAACGTTAGCAAGTCACCCGAAGGTGACTTGCTTGTTACCTCTAAATATCATTTTAAACGAATGACCCCCCAATCGTTTCCGGATGAAATGATTGTGTGGGCGAATACCTCTGATGTTATAAACGGGTTAAATGTATCCCCTAATCGGGCATTGACCCGTTTTGATATTGTCAGACGGGTAAAAAAATTTACTCAACCTGGCTTTTACATGTGGGAAATAGTGACTCAGGATGCTAAGCCAGTCGGTTACGCCACCATTACTCCGAGCACTAAAAAAGAATTCTGTAGTTTAGAGCTGGTTATCGGGGAGCCTAATTACTATGGCAAGCAAATTCCGGAACACTGTGCCTTAGCGGTATTTGAGTTTATGTTTAACTTTACTGCTTGCCTTAAAATTACGGCCCGAATTGTCGCTTATAATACACCCTCAATTGCAGCCGCTATGCGTATGGGCATGACGATTGAATCATTCGATAGGCAGTCTCAGCCAGATCACCAGGGTGGCTGGTATGACACTGTGGTCGTAGGCATATTAAAATCAGAATGGCCTGCCATAAAGCAGCAGGGAATGGGCTTTCGCGCAACATCTCACAGGCTAAAAAATCCGGCCTCATTAATAAAAACGGAACTGCTAAATCTACCATGGCTGAAATAGCACAATTACAGAGTCTACTTGCGCAAGAACGGTGGCAGGAGTTATTTACTCAGGCTACCGCCAGCGCGAAGCATTCTGGTAATGCGAATGCCCTGGCCTACGCTAGTTTGGCCGCTACTTTCTTAGGTGAAATCTCTGATTGCTATTATTGGTTGCAACGTGCTCAGCAAGTGGTTACAGCGTTAAATAATGATGCCAAACTTGCCTTGGCTGGTGCCTGCTTGCGACTCAACAAGTTCTCTGCAACGGATAAGCTTCTTGATCAAATTGCGGAGAACTACGCTGCGACTAGCGACGATTGGCAGACGCGCAAAGCATATTGCTACCAGTATCGAGGTGAACTGAAACAGGCGGAATATCATTATCAGCAAGCTTTATTTATAGCGCCAGCGAAAGAGAATGTGTGGTACCAATATCTACATTTTCTGATAAAAAACCAGCGATTTATCGAGGCTGAAAGTGCTTTGGAAAAAGCACTTAGCCAAATTCACGGTAGTGATGATAGGCAGTGTATCACCCGCTCACCGCTATTAGTTGAAATTCAATTGGGACTTTGGTTAGCTGAACAGCGTTTTGGCGACGTTGAAGCCTGGCTTGCTGATTTGTACGAGGTAGATACTCAACAGTTTATTGCAGCGAGTTTGCACTATGTTCGGTTGCTTTCGAATGCGGCTAAAACTAACCAAGCTAATGAGTTTCTGAGTCTCCTGTTAGAGATGTTGCCGGATAACACTGCCATTCTGCTGTGTCGGTTAGATTTGTTGTCACAACAAAAAAAATGGCAGCAGGTTATTCATCAGGCAGAAAAGCTATTGCAATCTCAGCCGCAAAGCTGGCCAGCCATAAGAGCAAAAATGCAAGCGTATGTGGAACTTGCACAGAGCCGGACGAACAGTGATTTTATTAAACAGGAAATTGATCAATTCAGAACATTCCTGAATGATTCGTCGTTAAACAATCAGCAAACTAAAAATGGACTTTGTTTAGTTGCGCAAGCCTATGCTTCAATTGGCGATTACGCACAAGCGAAGGCACTGCTTTCAGATCTGTTAGCACAAGATAGTTACTTTTTGCCAGCCAGAAAGCAATTGGCGGAGGTGTTAACGCTGACAGGTGATTTAGACGACGCGCTTACCCAGCAGAAGTATATTGCCGAGCAAGACGAAACCAATATAGCATTGCAATGGCGAATTAAAGCACCGGACGATCCTTCAGAATTGGCGAAGGCAGAAAATGTCATTTTAGCTAAAGCCGAATCGTCACAACGTGCGGCAGAAATGTTTTTACTTGCTTCCGCTTGGGAAAAGCTGGGTGAATATGATCGTGCATTCAAGCTTGCTGATGCCGCCAATAAATATAACCGTCCGCTTTTACCTTATAAAGCCATGCAGCACCGAAATCAGGTGGAGCGAATTCGCGTTGCGTTTTGTTCATCGTTGTTTGAACATCGCTGTGATATCGGCTTGAAAAACGCCACGCCTGTTTTTGTGGTAGGGATGCCTAGGTCAGGCACAACACTGGTAGAACAAATTCTGGCGAGCCATAGCAAAATATATGGCGCTGGCGAACTGGATATCGTTTCTGAGCGGATTCATCGGTTAGAACGATGGGAACGCCATTCAGGCAGTGGACGACATTACCCCGATTGTGTCGACGATATTACGCCCAAAGTTGCTCATGCTTTGGCGCAGAGTATCATGCAGGAATTGGAACAACTGGCATCAATAGCAAAGCCCTGTGCCAAATTCGTAGTTGATAAGCTGCCACATAATTTTGAAAATATTGGCTTTATTAAATTGATTTTTCCCGATGCAAAAATTATCTCGGTGCGTCGCGATCCGCGAGATATAGCATTATCTAACTATTTTATCGACTTCCATGCCAAACACGGCGGTCTGGGATTTGCGTACGATCTTACCGATATTGGTGAACAGCTCGCCGATCACAATTTATTAATGCACCACTGGCACCAACTCTTTGGTGACGACATATTAGAAGTTCAATACGAAGATGTGGTTGCTGACACCAAAGGCATGGCGCGTAAAATGTTGGATTACATTGGTGTAGAATGGGAGCCGCAGGTACTGAGTTTTAACGAACTTGACCGTCCGGTAAAAACCGCCAGTGTGTTACAGGTTCGTCAGCCCATTTATAAAACATCCACGGCAAAGTGGAAGCGTTACCAGCGCTACTTAAAGCCGCTAATTAAGGGCACAAACGCTAAAATCAATCCTGAGCCAATCGTTGATATGGTAACGCTACCTATTCCCGGCATATTTACCGACGCATTTGACGCTTATAAAGACGATAAGCTGGACGATGCAGAATATGGTGCTAAAAAAATGCTGCATCACAACCCTCAGCACGCTGGGTGTTATTATTTGATAGGTGAGATTTATTTGCGAAAAGGACATATTCAAGAAGGCGTGGAGTCAATTGAGAGATCATTGCAGTTGGCGCCTTGGAAATATCGAGAGTGGGCAACTAATTTACCTCAAGCTTACAGAATGCTTGGTCACGAATCGAAAGCTGTTGACATAGAAAGTAAGCTGAAATCCAAAAGCGCTGAAACGAGTGAAGCTCCCAACCCAATAGAAGAAAGCCCACTTACAAATATAATGATCACGACTGCCATGGAAGTTGAGTTTTAACATGAAGAGTTTTTTTGTGAGTCTGTGGGCTTTTTGGGCCATAGCGGGATACGCCCAAGAAGTTGATTTTGTTAAAGCATTACAGGCAACCACAGAACGCCACCCAGCGCTTTACAGTAAAGATGCAAATATCGAAGCCAAGCGTTTTGGGTTGAGTGCGGCGAAGGCACAGCGTTATCCGTCGTTAACGGCCTCTTACGGTCAAGACAATAACCGCGAAGACACCGGAATACTTTCGATAAAGCAGCCTCTGTGGGCATTTGGACGCATAGACAGCAATATTGCCTTCGCGAAGCAGGACGTTTCTGTTGAATACAGCGACAAGTCTCGGTTGTTACGCACTCTGGTTGAAGAAACTGCGGTGGCTTATGCCAGAGTGTGGGGAATTCAACGTCAACAAAATATCATCGCACAGAATATTGCTACGCATCAGTCCTTACTTGGTCAGGTAAAGCGGCGGCAAAAAGGCCACTTAGCGTCGGAAGCTGATGTAGCATTGGCGACGTCTCGCTTGATCCAGGCAAAGGGCCAAAATATAAAACTACAAGGTGAAAAGCGCAGCGCTTTATTAAGTCTACAAACGCTGACTCAAATGCCAATTAGTCAAGTATTACCAATTCCTGAACCTTTTTTGCTTCTACCTGCAGAAGAAGACATTACCAGTCATGTACTGAACGACAGCGCAGAAGTGGACTACCGCAACCAACTTGTTCGATTGGCTGAAAAAGAGGTGGTACGCAAACAGTCTGACTATATGCCAACTTTATATGTGCAACTCAGTCACGATTTCAGTGACCGTAGTTTCTATGCTGACGAAACCCGTGTTTCTTTGTTAGTAGAAGGTGGTTTGGATGGCTTAGGCATTGTCACTCGCCGTCAAGAACAGGCCTCACAATCTCGCCTAACAGCGGCGAAAAGAGATGTGCAAGTGGCGCGGTTTGAATTACAGAATCAGTTAAATGACTTACTTGCAGGCCGTCAAACCCAGCGTTATGTGATCACGAGTTTGCAGCAAGCTATTGAAGAATTGAATGCCACGTTGGATTCCTATCAGCGGCAATACCAGTCGGGTCGAAAGGCGTGGATGGATGTACTGAATATTCAACGGGAATTAACCGAACAGCAATTGGCATCGGTACAAGCAGAAAACAGTTTAATTGAATATACCTTGCGTCTTGCCGCCCTAACCGGCCAACTTGATGTGTGGCCAATAACAACAACTCAGCAGTAGTTTAAGCATATTATGACGGTAACCAACCTTCCTCAAGGTTTATTGAGGGACTATTTTGCTTCAGCAGATATAAAAGTTTCGGCCAAAAAATTTGACTCACTGTATTCGACAATCTGTAGTCAACAAAGTGACCAGCCGTTAGTTTGTCTGAATTTATTGTTTCAGCAATTGGATATGCCTGGATATCGTGCGGCATTAATCCCTTGGCAGCGTATCGATAGACGACTTTTACCAGCCCCTATGTTTTACGATAACCAATGGTGGTTGGCAGAAAATGGTGACGACGACAGCGTTTTGTTGAAGCGAGAAGAACACTCAGCTCAGCTAACAATGGAAGATGCTGACAAGCACGGTATGGTGCTTTGGATTAGGCAGCCGAAGAGTAAATCTTCTGCGGATACCCAAGGAGCAACCGCGGGGCAGCTAATTCGCTCTGTTATTTTTCAAAATAAGGCGTGGATCGGCAACGTTGCCATTGCCACTATTGTGATCAACGTTTTTGCGATATTTACGTCTTTATTTGCGATGCAGGTTTATGACCGGGTTGTTCCTACTCTCGCCTACGCTACTTTGGCCACTTTAGTAGCCGGAATGGGTATCGTAATAGCGCTAGATTGGGTATTAAAACGCATTAGAGCGAAAATTATTGATAGCTTGGCTGCGGATGTCGACAGCAAGGTGAGCCAGCAAATTTTTGAACACCTGCTTACACTCAGGCTCGACCGGCAGCCCGGCAGCATAGGTACGTTAAACGCACAAGTGAACAGTATGGAGTCTGTGCGTCAGTTCTTTACCTCGGGCATTATTTTTGGGTTGATAGATTTGCCTTTCGCATTTTTCTTTATTGCTGTTATCAGTGTTATTGGTGGGGCGATAGGCTGGGTTTATGGGTTGTTTTTCCCCATAGCATTACTGCTTGGATTGGTTGTTCAGCTGTTACTGTCAAAATTGATCAGAGAGCGCACCAATCGTTCGAATGAACGTCAGGGGTTACTAATAGATAGCGTTCGCGGAGCAGAGACGATTCGTTCAAATAACGCAGGATGGCGCTTTTCTCAAGAGTGGCATCGCGTAACTCAGTCTATTGCGAATTACAGCGTACGACAAAAATCGCTCAGTCATTTTGCTTCATCAACAACAGCGAGCTTGTCTACCGTTGCTTACATTACGGCTATTGTTGTTGGTGTAACGTTAATTGAAGCGGGTGACATGACCATGGGGGCATTGATCGCATGCAGTATTTTGGGGAGTCGCGTACTGAATCCGGTAGCGCAGAGTGTAAATAACCTTATTCAATGGCAGTCGGTGTCACATTCATTGGAAATGGTGAATGAGTTATTGGCGAAAGAACCAGAACGCCGCCCCCAACAGTCGTTGTTGTTTCTGGAAAAGCCGATTACGACGTTGTCGTTAGAAAAAGTCCGGTTTTCTTATGAAAACTCGCCTACACATCAATTTAAAACGAATGGACTCAGCTTCAAAGCAGGTGAGCGTGTACTGTTATTAGGCCCCGTTGGTTGTGGAAAATCGACACTGTTGAAATTGTTGGCTGGTTTATATCGTCCGAGTGAAGGGGTAGTAAAGGTAGACAATATTGATTTGTGGGAAGTTGACCCACGCTTGCTGAATACACAAATTAGCTATTTACCTCAACAAGTGCATTTGTTTAAAGGCTCATTGAAAGAGAACTTATCGTTGTCTGGTACAGTAAGTGACAACCACATTATGGGAGTCGCAAACGAATTGGGGGTTGATTCCTTTGCCCAAAATCATCCTCTTGGTATGGATATGCCCCTTGCCGAAGGTGGAGAAGGGCTGTCTGGCGGGCAACGTCAGTTGGTTGCGCTTAATCGCGTAATTGCGTCACAACCGCGTATTTGGTTGCTCGATGAGCCTACATCTTCATTGGATTTAGACACTGAGAAGTCGGTGTGGCAAGTTATTCAAAAACACCTGCGGCCCGACGATATTTTGATTGTATCTACTCATCGACCTATGCAGGCAGCAAATGTCGCTACACGTATCTTAATGATTAAAGATGGGGAAGTGTTACGCGATGGTAGCCCCGCCGAACTGTTCCCCAATCAGTTTTCTCCCCTTCAGACTCAAAGTGTAAATAAACATGTTATCTAATTTGAATCGCCAAGAAGAAGCCGACAACTCACAACATGCTAAAACATTGCTTCGCTATCATCAGCGATCATTAAATATTGTGGTGTGGCCTATCGCCTTTGCTTTTGTTGCTTTTGTTTTATGGGCGTTGGAATTTGAAATTGACGAAGTGGCACAAGCGAGAGGTGAAGTGATCGCGAGTAGTCGTGTACAAGTCATTCAGTCGGTTGATGGTGGTGTTATTGCCGCATTAAATGTGCAGGAAGGAGATCGAGTGAAGCCCGGCCAAGTACTGGCAACACTTGAACAAACACGAGTAGGCGCGGCGGTTGGTGAAATTGAAGCACGATATAACGCACTAATGATTAAAGCCACTCGTCTGCGTGCTGAAGTAATGGGTAATGAAGAGCCAACATTTCCAGTGGCTGCTAAACAACAATTCCCTGAAATTGTTGAGGTTGAACTGGCGTTGTTTAAACAACGTCAAATTGGCTTAAAAGAAGAGCTTCGTACTCTTCGCGTATCGGTAGAGTTGGCTGAAGAAAACGCTCAAATCGTGAAAGATTTGGTGATGAGCGGTGATGTCAGTAGCGTTGAAGTTTTAAAATCAAAAGAGGCGGTGAATGCCGCAGAGGCAAAATTAGTTAATCGTCGCAATCAGTATCTAGAAGAAGCGCGCGCAGAACTGGCTAAAACTGAAGATGAACTAGGGCAAACTGAACAAGTATTGCGCCGTCGTCGCCAGGAACAAGCCGATAGTGTGTTTATTGCTAAAGTACCGGGTATTGTAAAAAATATTCGCGTGACTACCGTTGGGGGCGTACTTCGCGCAGGGGAAGAGCTGATGCAAATCATTCCCGTTGATGATGAGTTGATTGTTGAAGTAAAAGTGCCACCGCAGGATATCGCAAGAGTGCATCCTGGGTTAGAGGCGGATATTCGCCTAGACCCTTTCGATTACACAATTTACGGCGGTGTGAATGCTAAAGTCACTTACGTTAGTGCAGATACGCTTAAAGAAGATACGCCACAAGGCGAAGAGATTTATTATCGGGTGCATGTTGTTCCAACGGCGCTACCTATAAAAACGACAATAGGAATTCAGGTTGATATGTTACCGGGCATGACTGCTGAGGTGTCGATTAAAACAGGCCAGCGCAGTTTGATGGACTTCCTTTTGAAGCCCATCAAAAAGACCTTGTCTCAGGCTTTTGGCGAAAAATAACGGCTTAACTCACCAACTGTGCTGCAACCGCGCGATGTCGCGCCATGAGGGCTTGGGTATCCAAGCCCACAATTTGGCCTTCTCTCACTCGCCATTTTCCTCCCACCATGACTTGTTCGGCCTTTTCTGCCCCGCACAGCAGTAATGCGGAGATGGGGTCATGACTGCCGCTAAAGCGCAATTCATCGAGTTTGAAGAACGCGAGATCAGCTTGTTTCCCCGGCGCAATTTCACCAATGTCTGAACGGCCAATAAGGCTGGCAGAACCTTTGGTTGCCCATCCTAGCACCAATTCTGGAGTGATCGCTTTTGCACCGTATTTCAGACGTTGTAAATACAAGGCTTGTCGTGCTTCGTACATCATATTAGATGCATCATTCGAGGCAGAGCCGTCTACCCCCAAGCCAATAGGCGCACCCGCTTCAATGAGTTCGAGTGTGGGGCACATGCCTGATGCTAAGCGCATGTTCGATACAGGGCAGTGGCATATCCCTGTTCCCGCTTGACCCAGGCGTTTTATTTCGTCTTCATTAAAATGAATACCATGAGCTAACCAAGTTCGGTTGCTGAGCCAGCCAACACTTTCCAGATAGTCGACGGTACGCATACCGAACATCTTTAAACAAAAGTCTTCTTCATCGAGCGTTTCAGCCAAATGGGTGTGTAAGCGCACATCTTCGCGCTCGGCCATTTTTGCGCTGTCGATCATAATTTCTTGAGTGACAGAAAACGGTGAGCAGGGCGCCAAGGCAATCTGAATCCACGCTCCGTCACCTCGCTCGTGATAAGTATTAATGAGTCGCTGGCTGTCTTTGAGAATTTCGTCGCCGGTTTGCACGGTGTGGCGAGGAGGTAGCCCTCCTTCGTCTTCGCCCAAACTCATTGAGCCTCGAGTGAGTAGCGCGCGCATCCCCATGCGTTTGACGGAGTCAACTTGCACATCAATGGCGTCTTCCATGCCGGTTGGGAATAAATAGTGATGATCGGTTGTGGTGGTACAGCCAGAGAGTAACAACTCTGCTAAGGCGACATCACAAGCTAACGATAGTGCACTGGGCGTAAGTTTAGCCCAAACGGGGTAAAGTGTTTTTAACCATGGAAACAGAGGCTCATTCACCACAGGCGCCCATGCCCTTGTGAGCGTTTGGTAAAAGTGATGGTGAGTGTTCACTAGCCCCGGAAGCATAACCAAGTTTGATGCATCTTCAATGCTATCGACGGGTTCTTTAGGCTTTTGTCCGGCGGCGATGAGTTCGACTATCTTGCCTTGGTGAATAACGACACCGCCTCGTGCATCGAGGTTGTTGGCGGTAAATACAGCTTGAGGGTTTTTGATCCAGAGTCTTTCCGACATAACTTGGCTCCATTGCGTAAAAGAAAATGATGAAAGCCAGCTCAGTTATGTCCTGTCTGCTGATCCAGGAGTTGCGAGGTGCAACACTGTGTACTCTAGTTGATTTGCGAGGGAAAAAAAAGGGCTGGCTAAACCGACGACGGTTTTCGCTCAGCCCCCAAGCGTGGGTCTAAGGGTTAAAATGTGTAGCTAACAGAGGCGCGGAGCATACGGGGGCGGCCAACACCAATAAACTCGTTTGAATTTATGTTGTCGTATATATCTTCTAACACTTCGTCGGCCTCACCGTAGGTACCGAAGGTATCAAAGGCTTTATTGAATAGGTTTTCTATTCGTAAAGACGCTTGCCAGCCATTGCCGCTGTTATAACTTATGTAAGAGTCGACCAGACCATACCCTGAGAGTTGACGATTCTCATTGGCTTCGTCACCGCGAAAATACTGTGATGAGGTCACGGAAATGTCTGTGCCTATACGCCAATGGTCATTGAGCTGATAACTGACTAATAAAGCCGCTTGTTGTCTGGGCTGCCCGGGAATATCGTCACCGCGCTGTACTGCGCGATCTGGGCCTAACGGATTTTGTGGGCTAAAAGACGTAAATGGCGATTCGAACGTGGCCTTTAAATAACTCGCATTAATGCCAACAGACAGTGCGTTAAAGGTGTACTGCCATGCGAGCTCTACGCCTTGTCGACGGGTTTCGTCTACATTCACAAAGTACCCTTGAGAGGGCAGACCGCCAGCTTGTTGGAAGATGATGTCGTTGGCTACTTTTGAATGAAATACGCCCGCAGAGATGTTGCCGTAAGCCGTATACCAGTTGGCGTCGATCGATGCCGTTGTCACCTCCACTTGTTCTAGTGGCGGGTCGGCAACAAACCCGTTGGGCAAGCGGCAAGGGTCATCTTCATCGGCGCAGCTCAACTCAGCTGGGCTAGGTGTGCGGCTGGATTGAGCAATACCCATTTGTACATTCATCGATTCAGATTGATAAATCAGACCGGCTGAGCCGTTAAATTGAACAAAGGTATGATCGCCATTTAATGACCCTTCCCCTTCGTCAATTTGGTCCCGCATAAGAATGTGATCATGCGTGTATTGCGCCGCAAGTGACAGCTGCCATGCAGGGCTAAGCGCTATATTATCGGAAATGAAAACCGACTGATGACGGGTATCTACTTTTAAGCGAACCACGGCATCGTTGTCGTATAGACCTGTGCCAGATACCCCTCTGTCATCTGTCGCTGTGTCGTTTCTTAAAATGGCGAATTCGGTATCGCTGGAAAAATGTGTGTAGGAGTCGGACCAATCGATACCAAATTGCCAAGCATGCTGCAAAGAACCAGTGTTAGCTTCACCAGAAAGCTGAGCGGTAAGTCCGTAGCTACGGTTTTTGGTGCGGCTCGTATTAATGGTGCCGTCGAGCTCTTCTGCATCATCAGCCCATGCGTCTGGTAACGGTGCGCCTTCGGCAAGACCAACAAAGTGAACAGGATTCTCAGCGTCTTCTAACTCATCTTCTTCGTCGGTATCGCTATCCGTGTCGTTGTGTTCATCGTCATCATCATCGTCTTCTTCTTCTTCGAAACAAAGCGTGACGGCACCATTGAGATCACACGGCTCGTAATCACTGTCGTCGCCATTAAAGGTCACAATTTCATTGCTCCGCGAATAAAGGTTTAACGCCAATACCATGTCATTGTCGAGTGTTTGTTCATGGGACAAACTCATGAGGAATAGCTGGGTTTCTGTTTGGTCTGGTTGGGTGTAAACAGCGCTTCGGCCTTCATATGGAATTAAATCGACGGGGACTGCACCATTGCCAATCATGGTGTTGTTGTTACCTGCAATGGTGAAATGGGTTTCACTCAGGTTGGTTTTATGACTGATAACACCCAGCCCTTGTAATATGTCGGTGGGAGAGTGGTCGCGCCATCCATCTTCTTCGTAATAATTGACGTTGCCGTAGTAAGCCCAATTGTCTGAATGACCACCGGTCTCAATATTAACGCCTTGTTGGCCGTAGTTACCTGCGTTGAGATGGAGTTGTTGTTGGGTAAAGTTAAAGCCGTTTTTTGATTCAAGCAGCAAGGCACCGCCTAATGTGTTCCTACCATAGCCAGGTTGAGAGCCAGATACTAAAGAGACCGATGAAAATGCAGACGCGGGTAGTAAATCCCAATTAACGGTGTCGCCGAAGGGCTCATTAAATCGCGTATTGTTAAAAAACACAGAGAGACCTTGGGGTAAACCCAATAAAGGCGAAGCGGTAAAACCGCGATATTGCACGTCGGGTTGGAACGGGTTGTTTTGTACGTCATTAATACTGACATTGAGCAGCTTGTCATCCATGATGTCGGTGAGTGTATTGCCCTGACTTCTATCGAGAGCTTTACTGTCAAGCCTTTGATAACTCGCGCTTTCGATTTGGTCGCTGTTATCAGTGAGTGGCGTTGTGCCATACACAGTAACGGTTTCCATGTGTGCGTATTCGGCGTCATTGGCAAAAGCATGATGAACACTCAAGGCAACGGTGCTGAGAATAAATACTTGGGTTTGTAGTGTGTGGAGTGTGCGGCCCATTTTCCAACAACCTTTATGTTAATAAATTGTTTATGAAAATATAGGGGGCTTGCTTATCGAGGTGTATTCAACCTCTAGAGGGAATCGATGGTACTTTAGTACTACACATAAACGCTATTGTGTTTGTGGGCGTAAAAAAGGGAGCAACCGCTCCCTTTCCTATCTCAGACCAATGGCTTGGCTAGCTCTTTACTGCTTAACACCTTCAATGTGAAGTGTTAGCTCCACATGAGTAGAGGCGGGACCAAGGTTATAATCAATACCGAAGTCTTTCATTGCGATTGATGTTGTTCCGCTAAAACCTGCGCGGTAACCACCCCATGGGTCTTCGCCTTCGCCAATTTTTTCAGCGTCGATAACGATAGGTTTAGTCACGCCGTGTAACGTGAGATCGCCGTGTACGGCTAATTGACCATCGCCCTTGTCGATGACCTTGGTACTGACAAATTTTGCCTCTGGGAAGTCTTCGACAGCTAAGAACTCGTCGCCTTTGAGGTGTTTGTCTCGTTCAGCATGGTTTGAGTCTAGGCTTGTTGTGTCTATGGTAACGGTAATCTTACTTGCTTCAGGTTTGGCTGGATCGTAACTAAACTTACCACCAAAATCGTTGAAGCGCCCCGTAAGCCACGAGTAACCTAGATGTTGAATTTTAAAGTTTACAGAGGCGTGTGCGCCCTGAGTATCTATTACATAGTCAGCGGCATTGGCAGCCATAGCTGACACAGAAAGTAGTGCTGCTAGCGTTAAACGTTTCATGGAAGCTCCTTTATATTTAACGAGGTTTAATCATTTGAACCAAGGTGTTGTCTTTATCTAAGATGTGATGCTTTATCGCCGCTAGGCTATGTAATACGGCTAGCGCTATTAGGCTCCAAGCCGCGTATTCATGAATTTCACCGGCAATATCTTCTTGTCGAGGGAAAAACTCGCCAATGCTAGGCAAAGTAAACCAATTGAACACATCAATACCGCGCCCGTCTGCCGTCGAAATTAAGTATCCGCTAACGAACATGACTAAAAGTAAAACATAGATAGCGAGATGACCGACATGTGATAAGGCGATAATCATTTTTGTACCGTAGGCCGGCGGTCGAGATTTTATGGCGCGTAAGCCAATACGTAGCAGGGTGACAGCCGCTAAAAGTAAACCAATGCTTTTATGCCAGTGCGGAGCAACCCGATACCATTCACTGTAATAGGTCAGTTCAACCATCCATACACCAACAGCAAATAACCCCACCACACAGAGAGCGGTGAGCCAATGAATAACAATAATTGATAAAGGCCAACGGCTACGCGTGTTGTTTGCCATGACGAAATAAACCGAACTTTTCTGATTTCATACGTACAAAGTAATACATGGTGAGAAAAGGTTAAAGTCGATATATTCGAGCGTTTGATTCTATTTATTGGAATGAAACAAGGGTTAATCGAAATAATTTATCGGTACAATCGAATTTTTTGTCTCTAAAGCCAGTTGAAAATCCGTTCAGTAGGCGTAAATTAGAGATAAACGAGCATCAAAATATTTTTCTCGCTCGTATACTGAATATGAACATTACGTTACAGAGAGCCGTCTCAATGAGATATTTGTTGTTATTAGTCATTATGCTGAACCTGGTGCCCGCTAGCGCCAGTGAGCAAGATATGGCTGTTAGCATCAAATCTGGCCAGCGTGCGTTACTCGCGTTTGATTCAATTGCAACTGTTATTGAACAGGATGCAGTGGCTGACGAAGAGCAAGATGCACCAGACGGCATCACCACTTCAGTTACGCCGATTGGCGAAACCTACAATACCGAACTTTGCGTTCAACACATTGCTGTCGAGACTCAGCGAGTTTACAGCAGCGATACCATTCGTGGTCCGCCCTCTAACAACACCTTCTTAATCTAAACGTTTTTAATTGTTTTATTGATTGCCACACGCTGACGCAGCGGAGGCTAAGAAAGTGTTTTATGAGGAGTGCATCATGCATACTTTACCTTTATTCAAAACTGAATCTGTAGATAAATTAGTTTGGCCAGATGCTGAGGAATCAGTCAACCTTCGTTCACCTGCAATGAGCATATTCACTGATTTCAAAGAGCATATGCCTCTTGTGATTGACTGTCATGTGAAAGCCGTTGAGCTAGAGCGTTTGATGAAACAGTCACATGTGAAAATGAAGATTGTTTTGGATTACAACGCCCAGTTTTGTGGCATTGTGACATTGGCTGACCTTGATGAGCAGCATGTGCTTCAAAAAGTCGTACAGACAGGCGTGCCTCGTTCAGAGCTTACAGTGATGGACTTCATGCAGCCAAAATCTTCATTGCAATCTTTTGATTACCAACACCTTGCAGGTGCCACCGTCGGCGATATTGTCGAAACACTGAAAGACAATGGCAAAATGCATTGTTTGGTGATTGATAGAAACAACCATGAAATTCGTGGTGTGATAAGTGTGAGTGATATTGCTCGCGTACTTCGTGCTCCACTAGACATTCAAGCGCAGCCTTCATTCTCTGCCTTGTCTAGTGTGATTGCGGCGTAAAATCTCAAATCTGTTCCCTACCAGTTGAGTGTGATAGCCATTATGGCTATATGTTGTTTGGCGCTGTTTAACTTGGGTGGCAGCGCCCTTTTTCATACTATTGACTAATATTCTTATACCTATCTATCAACTACTTTTATAGTGGTTTGAGAGAGTGTAGAGGTTTTGTCATGGTTGAAGGACAAAATACTATTCATGGTGAGTTTTCCGTTAACATCAATCAAGATATTGTGGTTGTTGGCGCAAAAGGGCCATGGAATTTAGAATGTGTTGTTGAGTTCGGCAAAGAGTACGCTGCAAAAGCGAGCTCGTTGTTTGGTCAGAACTGGGCAGACATTGTCTTATACGGCGGCGAAAGCTTGTTCGTTCCCGATGCAGAAAGCCTGCTCAAATCTAAAATCGAAATTGCTATTCAGGCAGGGCTAACCCACGTAGCCATTGTCGTTGGTAAATCAACCGTGAAAACCATTGCACGCATGCAGATCAACCAGATTTATCGAGATTTGAATATTCATTATCAAATTTTCGACAGCGTTGAAGACGCCGCTACCTGGATTGGCGAGTTGGGCTTAAAGTTCGATAAAGGCATCGTAGAAAACGCCTTGAATACCATCGATGTACTGCAGATGGAAAGCTACTAACTGGTTATTTTATTTCGGCCGACTGCATCAGGCGAAGTGTTTCGTGTTTAACTTCGTCTAGCCCAGATTCCATCCACGGCTGTACAATAAACCAATAGGCGTATTTTTGCCCTAATACCAGACCGATAAGTTGGGTGTATTCCTCACCATCTTCTTGCCAGCTAAGTACTTTGAATGTTGAGTGACCGTGGTAATCATTAGTGAAGTTTTGCGCTTGTGAAATAGTTAAGTTTTGCTCGGGCACCATGGCTTGGTATTCTCGAATTAGCCCTTGCCAATATTGTTCAGAAGAATAACCCGATGGCTGTTCATCTACTGTCATCATGTACTCAAGTACATCGCCGTTCCAACCCAATAGTACTTCTTCGTTAGGATCGAATTCTTCGAAAATCTGAAATGTCACATCCATATCATCGCTTGGGCTAACAGTAACATGTTTACCAATTTTCCACTCGATTGCGTGGACGTGCGCGCTGCACAAAAACACCAACGCTAACCCGAATAACCACTTCATTTGAATTCCTTTTTCTCAATCACCTCACCACTGTATGTCTATCATGCCAGAATCGATGTTCTTGACAATTCTTTTCACAAATAAGGGGCTTTCGCCCCCTCTCTATTTATTGTGCTGACACCTTAATTTTTTCATGCCCTGTACTGGCTTGAAGCTCATCTTGGGTTAGGCGAAAATCGAGTTGTACCAGCAGAGCGGTTTGGCGTTGAGCTACACCGCCTTGAATACGTGGTTTGTATTGCCATTTTTTCAGAGCGTCGATTGCACTGGCGTCAAATGTGCCTTTGGGGAATGACTCGACAATTTTTATATTGTCTGTCGCGCCACTCTCAGTAATATCAAATTGTAAAACCACAGAGCCTTCAATGCCTTTTTTCGCTGCATCTTTCGGGTAAACGGGGTCAACACGCATGGTCGGTGCTGCTAGGTTTGCTTCTTGTTTTGGCGGCGGTGGTGGAACTAAATTGGCTAACGCGGTGTTGGCGGTTAATACACTGCCGAGCATTAACACGGCGACGCCAAGCATTTTGCTTTTGGCTACGGGCTGCTTGATTAAATTAATACGTTTTATCATTGTCGATTTATCTCCAAAGGTAGGGTACAGCGTGATGTTACGTAGTGAATGCTCAGCGCACTGCACAAGCGCCGTAGCATAGAGAACTTTTTCTGTTTTGGTTTTGTTTTGCAGCACCTTTGCATCGCAGGCTAACTCTTGGTTTATTCTGAATGCGCGCAAGGCCATCCACACCAAGGGGTTAAACCAAAATAGCAATGCTAAAACGAGCGCGAGTAAATTCCACAGGTGGTCGCGGTGTTGGTAGTGCACATACTCATGCTCCAAAATCATCGATTGCTGCAAGGCAGTAAATTGGCGCTCGAAGCCTATGGGTAACAGAATTCGCGGAGCGGCAAAGCCAAATAGCATGGGTGTAGTGGCAACACTCGATGTATAAGCGTTTTTATCGGCAAATTGAAAAGACGGTGTATGGGCAATCGAGGTAAACAATTTAAAATAATGGAATGCCACAAAAACAAAAATGATGGCGGCTCCTGTTCCCCACACAGTCAATAACAGATTTAATGAAGACACTTCCTTTACTGGGCTTACATTGACGATATAACGGGTGAAGCTTTCAGAGACAACCGGCAATAGGGTATGCGGTAGGTTATTGACTACTAAAACCAAAGGCACGAAAAGCCAGAGCTGATAAGCGAGCTTTGCGCCTAATTTTTCGGTCAGCATGCGCTCTGAAATCAAAGTTAAAATCAGTGTGATAGACAACACGGCCTGTTGTTGGATCAGCCAATCAATCATTGTCTTTTTCCCATTGTTGAATGAGTGCTTTGAGTTCTTCCACATCTTGTTTCGACAAGGCGTTTTGATTAGCAAAGCCCGCCACCATCGGGGCAATCTTGCCTTTGAAAAGACGACTTACAAAGCTGCTAGCTTCTTTCTTGGTGTATTCTTCACGAGCGATTAACGGGCTGTATAGGTATTGGCGTTGTTGTTTTTCAAACCCGAGTACTTCTTTCTTTACCAAGCGACCCAGCAGTGTTTTCACTGTTTTTTCGTGCCATTCTTTGCGTTGATTTAATCGTGCAATCACGTCGTTTGCCGTTGCGGGGAAGTCGTCCCAAATCACATCAAGAACGTCAAACTCTGCATTAGAAATATCGGGTCTTTGCTTTGTCACTTTGCTCACTCTTATATTGATTACAGTTGTAGTCTTTATTTAGATTACATATGTAATCATATATTGCAAGTGTTTATTTTTTCAACGTCGAAAGCGCAGGATGCCTGTGATGTGCGGTTCAGCTTTTTGGTGCTTTTGGGGGAAGGGAGAGGGCAAAATCAAGGCACCGATTAAGCCATTGTCGTAAGTCTTCTGTTTCTGCAATGCCTTCGCTATCAACAATAACAAAACCAGTTAGGGGTTTGCCCGTTATGTCCATTTCAGAGGTAAATGACTCTGTTAAAGCTTGTTCGTAGGCGTCAGCGCCTACTCTTGCCATCAAGTTTTCTCGAATAATACCGCAGCACATATTGCCAAATACCATAAAGCAAAGCCCCCCAAACATGCGCTTTTCGGTTAAATATGGGAGAGGGCCCAACACGTCTCGAATACGCTCGGCAAGCTCGAGATCAAAGGCCATTTGTCGGCCCCGTTGAAGCGCGTTGCTCCATGTCATCGATAAGAGCTACGCATTGGTCGACGGCAGTAATCGGGATCATATGCCCCCGATTTGGAATAAGGTGATGTACCGATGAAGGTAATTCAGACTTCAAAGCATTCATGTGGGTAGCAGGGTCTAAAATGGCATCATCTGCGCCATAAGCAATGCTAACAGGCACCTTAATCATGTGATATTGCAAGTACTGCTTATTAATACTGGGTTGCGACGTCAATATGTCTGCCGCCGCGCCAGCAAAGCTGCGGGTGTGCATTGAGTGAGCGCCGCCGTATGTTGTCGCGAAATCGACAGGCGTGGGATCGGGCGCAAAGATAGCAGTCATAATCTCAGCGCTTGTACGCATACGTACGGGTGTTGAAAATGTATGGGTAATAAAATATCGCAGCAAGGGGTTGGGAATATACAGTTTTCCCAATGGGCCTGGGGGCTTGTCTACAGGGGCAACTAATGGGCACAGCAAGGCAATCGCCCGACATACATGGGGGTATCGAGTGGCGAGATTGAGCGCAATGGCACCTCCCATGGAATGACCTACCAACAAGGCGTTATCAATACCTATTTTGGTCATCCATTCGTTGAGCATATCGGCTTGGGTATCAAAGTCAGCCGTCGTGCCTTTGTGTCGCAATGAATAACCACTGCCGGGGCGATCCACTGATATCACTCGATAAGTTTCGGCCAAGGTTTTTGCCAGTTTAGCAAAGTTTTGTAGATTACCAGACAAGCCGTGGATGAGTACGACTACTGGCCCATTCCCTTGTTCAGCCCAGTGAATTTCACCGCCTTTTACCGGTGTGATTTGCCCTATTGCGGGAAATTGTTTATCCAGCGTTTTGTTGGTTTTGGCGCTAAAAACGGCTGCTGCTAAGGGAATGAGTATCATCATTCCAACCACAATGACTATCCATAACATGGTGATTCTCCTGTTGTTACGTACAACACGTTTTCTTCAATAAGTGCGATGAATACCCGCACATTCCATATCAAAATTATTCAGGCTATACCGCTCTGCGATACATTATTTTCACTAGTTGAAAAAAGTGTCTTTGATTTCACGCCAACAATCAACACAAGAATTGAGGAGCCGAGGGTGAAAAGTCAACAATTTGAGCAATACGGTGAAGCGCTATCTTCACACGAGTATGCCATACCCACACCAAATGCGGGAGAAGTGATTATTGGGATCCATGCCTGCGGTGTGTGCCATAGTGACGTGCATGTTTGGGAGGGCTATTTCGACTTGGGCGGCGGCCATAAAGTTGATATGCGAGGTAGCCATCAATTGCCCTTTACCCTGGGTCACGAGATTGCCGGAGAAGTGGTTGCCGTGGGCGAAGGCGTCTCCCACGTAAAACCCGGTGAGCGTTATGTGGTTTATCCTTGGATTGGTTGTGGCACTTGCCCACTTTGTGCATCCGAGCAAGAACACTTGTGTCAGCGTCCTCGCTCTTTGGGCGTTGCCGTAGATGGTGGTTTCAGTAGTCATGTGGTGGTGCCAGATGAAAAATACTTGTTTCCATTAGGCGATTTGCCAGCAGAGCTTGCTTGTACCTACGCCTGTTCAGGTGTTACCGCATTCAGCGCAATTAATCGAGTGAAACCTGTTGTACAGCAACGTGAATTATTAATTGTAGGCGCTGGCGGCGTGGGACTATCGGGATTAGCAATGGCTAAAGCCCTACTCGACTGCACGATTATCGTAGCTGATATCGACCCAGAAAAACGTGAATTAGCGTTAAAAGAAGGGGCCGATGAAGTAATTGATCCGACTGACAGAGATGCCATTAAAGCGTTGCAAAAAGTGACCAAAGGTGGCGTTGCAGCCGCTGTCGATTTTGTTGGTTCAGACAAGAGCGCGGGCTTTGCGATGGGTTTGCTAAACAAAGGCGGCCACATGGTGGTGGTAGGGCTTTTTGGTGGTGCGATGCCGCTGTCTATTCCTATGTTACCACTCAAAGCACTGACAATTTCAGGCTCTTTTGTGGGCAGTTTGCAAGATATGAAAGCCATGATGGCACTGGTACACGAGGGCAAAATCAAGCCAATAAAAATCACTGAAAAGCCCATGTCTTGCGCCCATCAAACCCTCACCGATTTGCGCGACGGCAATATTGTCGGCCGTGTTGTACTAAAGCCTGAGTAAGGAGTCGAGCATGGACTTTTCCTACAGTGAGCGCGTAGAGGCGCTACGTGACCAACTACAACATTTTTTCGACCAATATATTTTGCCTCGCACCCAAGCCTATAGCAAAGAGGTAAAACAGGGGCAGTACCCTGTTTCTTTTATGGAAGACTTAAAAGCCCTTGCCCGAGAAGAAGGCTTGTGGAACTTGTTTCTACCGGGTCTGAAAGAGGATGAGCCGGGAACTAGGCTCACCAATTTAGAGTATGCGCCATTAGCTGAAATGATGGGGCAAGTGTCGTGGAGCGCCGAGGCCTTTAACTGTAATGCGCCCGATACGGGCAATATGGAATTGCTGCATATGTTTGCCACGCCTGAGCAGCGTGAGCAATGGTTGAACCCCTTGCTCGACGGCAAGATCCGCTCCTCCTTTGCGATGACGGAGCCTGATGTGGGCTCGTCTGACGCCACCAATATTCAAACTCTTATTCAAGATCGAGGTGACCATTACCTAGTGAATGGCCGCAAATGGTATATCTCCAATGCTGCTCACCCTAACTGCAAGCTGTTTATTCTCATGGGGAAAAGCGACCCAAACAACCCTAATGTGCATCGACAGCAGAGCATGATACTGATCCCGAAAGACACTCCGGGCGTTGAGGTGGTGCGTAATTTGTCGGTGATGAATCACACCAACCCCCACGGTCATTGCGAAGTGGTGTTCAAACAAGTACGCGTGCCCAAGTCGAATTTGCTCGGAGAGGAAGGTGCAGGCTTTGCTATGGCGCAGGCTCGCTTGGGCCCAGGGCGTATTCACCACTGTATGCGCAGCATAGGTCAAGCCGAACTGGCGTTGAAATTAATGATATCGCGAAGCCAAGAACGCAAAACCAACGGTAAATTTTTGTATCAACACGGTGCTGTCAGTGATTGGATTGCCCGTTCGCGTATTGAAATTGATCAGGCACGCTTGTTGGTATTGCGTGCGGCGTGGAAGATCGATCAAGTTGGTGCCAAAGGCGCTGCTGATGAAATTTCTCTGATCAAAGCCCAAATTCCAACTTTGCATACCACGGTTGTCGACCGCGCCATGCAAACCTTCGGGGCTATGGGTACAGGGCCTGATTTACCACTGGCAGATATGTGGACGCAAGGGCGCGCCTTGCGCTATGCCGATGGCCCTGATGAGGTGCACTTGCGCAAAATTGCGCGATTGGAGTTAAACAAAAGCCGTGAGCGTGGGGAGGATTTGTCTCCGTACTACTATCACGAAAATGAATTAATATGACTAAATATTGATTTGTTGATTTCGCATAGTGAAACAATATACTGATTTCAATGGTTTGTTTCGGGGGCGTTTCCCCCGCTATGCAGGATACAACAGCGATGAATATTAATTTTACCGAACAAGAGCTGGCGTTTCGTGATGAAGTGCGCGCCTTTTTTGACAATGAGCTGCCTGAAGCGGTTACCCTGCGCATTGAAAAAGGGCTGCGGATGGATAAAGACTCCCAGGTACTTTATCAACAAGCGCTACATGCCAAAGGCTGGGCAGGAGTTAACTGGCCGGTGGAATACGGCGGTACGGGGTGGTCTGCCACTCAGCGCTATATCTTCTTTAATGAAGCGGCGCGCGCAAAAGCGCCTCGAATCATACCTTTTGGCCTTAACATGGTGGGGCCAGTCATTTATTCCTTTGGTAATGAAGAACAGAAACAACGTTTTCTGCCCGATATTCTCGCCAGCAAAGTGTGGTGGTGCCAAGGTTATTCCGAACCCAACGCAGGCTCAGACCTCGCCGGATTGAAAACCCGCGCAGTACGTGACGGTGATCACTACGTCGTGAATGGGGTAAAAACCTGGACTACGTTAGGTCACTATGCCGAGTGGATTTTCTGCCTAGTAAGAACCAGCGACGAAGAGCGTAAACAGCAGGGGATCAGCTTTCTATTGATTGATATGGCGTCGCCGGGGATTACGGTAAAGCCGATTATCACCCTTGATGGTCGTCGCGAAGTCAATGAAGTGTTTTTTGAAGATGTACGCGTGCCAGTAGAAAACCTCGTTGGTGAAGAAGGCAAAGGCTGGACTTACGGCAAAGTGTTGCTTACTCATGAGCGAAGCAATATTGCCGGCGTGGCTTCCAGTAAACAGCGTTTGGCCGATATCAAAAAACTCATCGATACACCGCCAGCAGGCATTCCTAGCTTGAAACAAAATAGCGTTTTTATGCAGCGCGTGATGCAAACCGAAATTGAGCTTACCGCATTGGAATACACCGAGCTACGAGTCTTGTCGTCGGTGAGCACGGGCAAAGCACCTGGGCCTGAGTCCTCCATTCTGAAAATTAAAGGCACGGAAGTGCAGCAAGCGCTTGACGAGTTGCAACTCGAATTAGCGGGCATTTACGGCCTACCTTTTGTGCCTGACCAATACGACACCGATACTCCGGATGTGAGTATTGAACCGCGCTTTGCGCCGAATGCGGCACCGCACTACTACAACAACCGCAAAGTAACCATTTACGGCGGTACTAACGAAATTCAGAAAAACATTATCGCCAAGCAAGTGCTTGGTGTGTAGGAGGAGCAGACGATGGATTTTGCCTTTAACGATATTCAACAGATGCTCGAAGATAGCGCGAGCAAGTTTGTTCAAAATGATTATGGGTTTGAGACGCGCCAAAAGTTGGCTGAATCAGAACTTGGATACAGCAATGACAATTGGGCTTTGTTCGCTGAACTCGGTTGGCTGGCCTTGCCGTTCGAAGAACAGTACGGCGGCCTCGACGGCACACCGGTAGACATCATGGTACTGATGCAAACACTGGGTAAAGGCTTATTGCTCGAACCTTATGTTCCAACCGTGGTATTAGGTGGCAACCTGATCCAACGATTGGGCACAAACGAGCAAAAAGAAGCCCTGTTGCCTGCGATTGCTGGCGGCGAATTGAAGCTAGCTTTCGCGGGTTGTGAATCTCACAGTAATGATGTGGCAGATATTACCACGCACGTTGAATCAGCGGGTGATGGCTATGTTCTTTCGGGTAATAAACAAGTGGTACTACACGCTCAAAGTGCTGACAAATGGCTGGTTGCAGCTAAACAAAGCACTGGTGATGTTAGTGTGTTTTTGGTCGACCCCGCTGCGCCGGGTGTAACTATAAAAGCTTACCCCACCAACGATGGTGGTCGCGCCGCAGATATTGAATTTCATCGCGTGGAATTAGGCAACGATGCGCTGTTGGGAAGTACTGATGATGCTCAAGCTGCGATTAATGCGGTAGTGAATGACGGCATTATTGCGGTGTGTGCTGAAGCGGTAGGCTTAATGGAAAAACTGCAGGCCGCTACCGTGGAATACACCCGTGTGCGCAAGCAATTTGATGTGCCCATTGCGCGTTTTCAAGTGTTGCAGCACCGCATGGTCGATATGTTTGTTGAAGTAGAACAAGCCCGTTCTATGTTGTATTTCGGCGCCATTGCTCTGTCTGATACGACCCGCGAAGATCAAGCTAAAGCGCTGTCGATGCTAAAAGTGAAAATGGGCAGTGCGACGCGTTTAGTCGGCCAAACCGCGGTGCAATTACACGGTGGTATGGGCGTAACAGAAGAGCTAGACGTGGGCCACATGTTCAAACGGATCACCATGATCAACACCTTGTTTGGCTCTCACGATTGTCACTTAGACGCCTTAATTAAAGCCGAACAAGCCGCGTAGTAAGGGTTTGCTCAGTCCGCGCTTTTAAGGACGAAAGCGCGGCGTTTTCGCCCTTTTAATACTGACCTAAAGCCAATAAAAAAATAACCAGAGGTTGCCAATGACCAGAGAATGCATGGAGTTTGATGTAGTGATTGTGGGCGCTGGCCCTGCCGGTCTTAGTGCGGCTTATCACCTCAAGAAAAACGCCGACGACCAAGGCAAAGATATTGCCGTATGCGTGATAGAGAAAGGCTCAGAAGTGGGCGCGCACATATTATCCGGTGCCATCTTCGACCCCAAAGCCTTAAATGAATTAATTCCTGATTGGCAAGAAAAGGGTGCGCCCCTTAATACCGCGGTCACCAAAGATGAAGTCGTATTGTTGAAAAATGCGCAGGCCGCGACCCAAATCCCCAATTTTCTGATTCCCAAGCCCATGCACAACGAAGGTAACTACATCGTGAGTTTGGGCAATGTGTGCCGTTGGTTAGCTGAACAGGCTGAAGCCATTGGCGTTGAAATCTTCCCTGGTTTTGCCGCTGCTGATGTGTTGTACAACGACGATGGCAGTGTAAAAGGCGTACTTACCGGTGACATGGGCGTTGACCACGAAGGCAACCCGAAAGACGGTTATATGCCGGGTATGGAGCTGGTGGGTAAATACACTTTATTCGCTGAAGGGAGTCGCGGGCACTTGGGCAAACGCCTTATCGAGCAGTTTTCATTAGACGCTAACAGTGATCCTCAACACTATGGCATCGGCCTTAAAGAGTTATGGGACATCGACCCAGCGCTTCATCAACCCGGATTAGTGGTGCATGGTTCAGGCTGGCCCTTATCTGATGGCACTAGCGGTGGCTTCTTTTTATATCACGGCGACAATCACCAAGTGATGGTGGGTTTGATTATCGATTTGAATTATCAAAACCCTTATTTAAGCCCCTTTGATGAGCTACAGCAGCTCAAGCACCACCCTGACATTGCCAAATATCTCAATGGTGGCAAGCGCGTCGCCTACGGAGCCAGAGCCATTACCAAGGGCGGGTTAAACGCCTTGCCTAAAATGACATTCCCCGGTGGTTTACTGATCGGCTGTGATGCAGGCACATTAAACTTCGCTAAAATCAAAGGCTCTCATACGGCCATGAAGTCGGGCATGCTGGCGGCAGAATCCGTGCTTGAGGCACTGAATGCTGAACAGTCAAACACTGAGCTTCACGATTTCACTGCGCGCTTCGAAGGCAGTTGGCTATATGACGAACTCCGTCGCAGTCGTAATTACGGCCCAGCGATGCACAAGTTCGGCACCCTTGGTGGCGGCGCATTTAACTACATTGAGCAGAATTGGTTTAACGGCGCGCTGCCCATTCACCTTCGAGACAAAACTCAGGATTTTGCGCAGCTCCACAAAGCCGCTGACGCTAAACCAATTAACTACCCTAAACCCGATGGCAAGTTGAGTTTCGACAAACTGTCTTCGGTGTTTTTATCAAACACCAACCATGAAGAAGACCAGCCTTGTCATCTCACGTTAAAAGACGCCAGCATTCCTGTTGCGACAAACTTGCCGGATTACCAAGAGCCTGCTCAGCGTTATTGCCCTGCTGGGGTGTATGAAATAGTGGAAGAGGAAAGCGGGCCGAAACTACAGATAAATAGCCAGAACTGTGTGCACTGCAAAACCTGTGACATTAAAGACCCCAGTCAAAATATCACTTGGGTTGTTCCCGAGGGCGGTGGTGGCCCTAACTACCCGAATATGTAAGGCGTGATGATGAAAGACATAACACATATTGGCGTAGTGGGCGCAGGTGCAATGGGCAGAGGGATTGCCCAACTCGCAGTACAAAGTGGGTTAACGGTAACCTTGTTAGATCAAATGCCCGCCGCACTTGAGCAAGCACGAGAACAAATTCATGCCTAATGATATAGATACTGCTGTGAACCTTGGTTTGGGTTATCCCAAAGGCCCTTTGGCATGGGGCGATGAGTTAGGGCCGCAGCGCCTACTGAAATTACTTACCGGGTTGCTTGAGCAAACCGGCGACCCGCGATATCGGCCGTCACTGTGGTTAAAACGCCGCGCTTTGTTGGGCCTTTCACTCCTCGCACCCAATGCGTAAGCATGAATAATTAAAAGGAAACCGCTTATGTTAAACGCCTATATTTATGACGGCTTGCGCACTCCTATTGGTCGTTATGGTGGTGCTTTATCTTCCGTCCGACCTGATGATTTGTTGGCCACCTGTATGAGTACTTTATTGTCGCGTTCGCCTTTAGATCCTGCAAAGCTTGAAGACATTGTGATTGGTTGTACAAACCAAGCGGGTGAAGATGCGCGTAACGTGGCGAGACATGCCGCGCTTGTTGCAGGTATTCCGGTTAACGTGGCGGCGCAAACGCAAAACCGTTTGTGTGGTAGTGGCTTGTCGGCGTTAATTGAAGCCGCCCGAGCTGTAACCTGTAACGAAGGCGATTGGTTTATCGCAGGGGGCGTTGAGAGTATGTCTCGCGCGCCTTTTGTGATGGCGAAAGCTGAGCAAGCCTTCAGTCGGAGTCACACGGTATTCGACAGCACCATAGGTGCGCGCTTCCCCAATCCGCAAGTAGAGAGCTTATTTGGCGCTGATACCATGCCCCAAACTGCCGACAATGTGGCAAAACAGCTGGGCATTTCTCGCCAACACAGTGATGAGTTCGCGTATCGTTCACAACAAAAATACGCACAAGCAAAGGATGCGGGATTTTTTGAAGATGAAGTCATCGGCGTGCGCGTGCCGGTAGGTCGTAAAGGCGAAACTCTACTAGTCGAAGCGGATGAACATCCTCGACCTACCACCTCATTGGATAAGCTGGCGTCGCTCAAACCATTAAATCCAGAAGGTGTAGTGACTGCGGGTAATGCGTCGGGGGTGAATGACGCCGCAGCCAGTTTACTGTTGGGCTCAAAAGCTGCTGGAGAGCAATTCGGTATGGTGCCGCGAGGCAAGATTGTTTGCGCTGCGGTTGCTGGGGTAGAGCCAAGAGTGATGGGGCTTGGGCCGGTGGATGCCATACACAAAGTGCTTAAACGTACCGGCCTGAGTTTACATGATATCGACGTGATTGAAATTAACGAAGCCTTTGCCACCCAAGTGTTGGGCTGCTTGCATCAACTCGATATCGCTTTCGACGATAAGCGCGTGAACCCCAATGGTGGGGCGATTGCGGTTGGTCACCCGCTAGGTGCATCTGGCGCCCGCCTTGCGCTCACTGCATTACGACAGTTAGAAGCAACAGGCGGGCGGTATGCTTTAGTCAGCTTGTGTATTGGCTTAGGCCAAGGTGTGGCTGTGTTGATTGAGCGTAGCGCCTCTTAGTAAACTCAATCACAAATTACACCAAAGTAATTATCGTCATCACTAACTTGCATCAACGGGAATTGTTTAACTAATTCCTCATAATTCCATTCAGACGTGAGCTTTTTGTTGAAAAGTGCGCGCATATGATGAGGAGCTAGTTGAACACCTTCTGCTTGAAAGTATTCAATAAAACCTTGATTATCAGCGGGTGTGAAGTGCAGTACTTGACCACCATTTAAGTGAAACCTACCGAAGCCTTGAATGAAAAAATAAAGCGGATCAAGTTGAGGGTGTTCATCAATATTGAGAAGCTCTTTTACCGCTTGATATCGCTGAAAATTACCTGTTTTAGCGATGTCGTTCAGTATTCGGTAATCATTCTCGTCAGGCGTTAGAGGCATATGATTCATCCACACATCAGCTACCTCTGAAATAAGGAACTGCTTCTTTATTTCGAAGCTATCTGGCTGTGGTACCAAGCTGGCGTCAGACAATAGCGCCGTAATTTCTTCATTCGACAAACTGTTCGTATCCATCAAGCCTCTTGTCAACGCTAATATGACCACAGCTCTTTCATCTTTGGTCAGTTCTGGAATGTCCAGTTCTGATAGATTTAAGTCTTGGATTTCCGTGATATCGAATGAAATTTGCTTAGATAGGTCACTGACCACTTTCTTGACTTTCTGCATCCGGTTGAGTAGTGATGACGTATCTGGGGCAGTCATACAGTACTGATATTCGTAGGATTGTTTGATTTGAGAAACAAAATCCGATTCTTCATATGATTGCCACTCCGAGACAGGCTTTTGTCTAGATTCAAGCCACAATTCTCGACTTTGACATTGCTTGTATTGCGCCGAGCTCGTTTCAAAATCAGAAGTGCTATAAGGCAACGATAATTCAGAACTCGGTGGCTCTATGTCGTTGATAATTTGATATTGCACAGGTGTGTTGGTTTTTTCTAGCAGCTGAAGGCTTTGCTCTACTCTTAAACGACTCATATAGAATGGAAGTTTGAAAAAAACGAATGGTTCGCTACTTTGATTGAGATAAGCAACAAGTGATGCGATAGAAGGTGTTTGCTTGTTTCCATAGAGTTGCAGGTAGAGCGCATCCAATAATTGTTTTGCGAACTGATTGTCATACTCGTTTTCTTGCACAGTCAGAGATGGATAACGAGACATTAATGCGAGTGCGATTTCATTGCGCTCTAGTTTTACCGCAGACGTGATTATCGGCCCTATTGGCGATAGCTCGAGGTTTGATAATAAATCATCTGGGATAGATGCTAACACAGAGTCTATCTGCGCCAATATTGTTTCATCTGAAGCCTGGTCTTTAATCGATTGTTGAATACCTTTCAGATCAATAAAAGACCATACTCCACTGATTTTTTTAGAAAAGTCTGGTATTTCTTTGATATCACCAGCGGTTTTATCTCGAGTTTCAAAGTTTTCAAAAGATTCAGAAAAGTCTCTCGGTAAAGCAAATTGACGTAAACTAGCCAGGTGCTGTTTTACTGCTTCGTAGTATTTTACTCGTTGATACCACTTACGGGCGTCATACCAAGTGGTTTGTTGCCATAATGAATTGGCAATTTTATGTTTATCTTCCCCTAGAAAATAGGCTTGATTGGCAATGCGATTTGCATCATCAACTTTCGCTGACCACTGCCTCTGGACTTGTTGTTCGAGATCTAGGCATTCAGCATTAGTCAATGAATTAGTAGGTATTGGCGTCCAATCAAAGGAGGGTTTAGCTTCTGATGAGTTGGGATTAGCCGCATCAGTATTGCTTTTGGAGGAGGCATCATTTGCCTCTTTAACAGATAACACTGTAGACGACTCTTTGGGATCATAGACCAATAAAGCGACAATAGCGGCTAAGACTACTAAACCGATGAGTAGCGACGCACCCTTAAATACTCCCGACATTACAACACTTCCATTTGTTTAATGTGAACGAATAATCCTAACCTGATCAATGGTATAAATGCAAATTGACGTTTTTAGGTGAGGCTTTTATTCGAGCTGGAAAGGGGACTTTCTTTTCCTTTTGATGTCTGCTGGTGTACAAAACCAGCGAATATGTGTAGATTGAAAGTTATATTCCACTGTGTGAAACAGCTGTATTAAAAATCAACAATACAAACCACAACTGTTATGAATGATATTTTCGATTTACCCAGAAAAAAGCCCGAAGAAAAAGACCGTAAGTTTGTGGAAGCACTTGCCCGAGGCTTAGATGTACTGCGTGCATTTAGCCAACAAGGGGGAGTATTAGGCAATCAGGAAATTGCCAAGATCACAGGCCTGCCTAAACCGACGATTTCTCGTATGACCTATACCCTCAGCCAATTAGGGTATTTGTCTTATTCAACACAGCTGGAAAAGTATCAGCTTGATTCAGGCGTGCTAGCGCTGGGTTATGCTTACACGTCTAACCTGCAAGTACGGCGCATAGCAAAACCCATTATGGAAAAATTTGCTACACGAGCGAATTTATCAGTTGGGCTAACGATTCGTGAACGCTTGTCGATGTTGTACGTGGAGAATTGCCGTGGTGATGACTCTCAGGCTCTGCGCATGGAAGTGGGTTCAAGCCTGCCGATCGCCACTTCTGCTGCGGGTCGCGCCTATTTGGTCGGTTTGCCACAAGACGAACGCGACATTGTGCTGAAAGAAATTCAGGAACGCACTGAAGCGTCTCGTTGGGAAAGTATCAAAGCGGGTATTGATAAAGCCTTGGCGCAATATGAAGAGTTCGGCTTTGTCACGTCTTTAGGTGAATGGGATCGTGCCGTGAACAGTGTGGGTGTGCCACTGCAACTGCAAGATGGGCGTGTATTAGCTCTAAACTGTGGTGGCCCTGCTTACTTGGTAAGCGAAGAGCTTGCTAGTTCGACTCTGGGGCATCAGTTGGTGCATGTTGCCCGTGATATCGTGGCGACAGGGGTGTAAACCATCTCTAATAAGGGGCTACTCGCCCCTTATTGATTATTAGGAGCCTTCAAAGGCTTCCATGTCTTTGCGTTTGTCTATTTTGTGTTGATCTTCCGAACGCCCTTCGCGCCAATAGCTGCTGATATATAGTTTGTCTCTCGCCACATCGCGCTCTTGGGTGAAGTAGGTGCGCAAAGCTCGCATCGATGAGAATTCACACGCCGCCCACACTCCGGGTGTACCTTGTTGCCAAGGTACCGCTTTTACCACATCCACTAGATTCTGACCCTCATCTTCAATCGCATAGTGGATTTTCACGCCTTCTGGTTTGGTGTACTCAATGGCGTCGTCGGCGGTCAGCACCGACAAAACAACATGACCTTGGGTGTGTGCTGGCAAGGTTTCTAAATAGCTGGCAATTGCAGGTGTTGATGTCATATCACCGGCGAATAATACCCAGTCATATTCACTTGTCAGTGGTTTTGAACCGCCTGGACCACCTAATAGAATACTGTCACCCGGCTTAGCCGTTTGTGCCCAATGGGAAGCCGGGCCGGCCTCGGCACCTTCGCCGTGTAAAACCATATCCACCACGAGCGTGCGGGTCGCTTTGGTATACTCACGCACCGTATAAGTTCGCAATAGAATGGGGTTATCATCATCGGGTTTCGCGGTGAGTGGTTCGCCGTAATGATTAAACATAAATTTGATGTACGCACCAGGCTTTATGTCTGGGAAGTCTTCGAGGGCGTCACCACTCAGTGTCAGGCGTTGCATATTGGGTGAGCGTTGTTCTTTGCTGACAATGGTGACTAATCTAGGATTGATTTTACCTTTTGCGCCTCGTTGGGGCGCGGTGTTGACTTGATTCATAGTCTCACCTTTTTCTCTTTTCATTTAATATTCACGATAAATTTTAAATGATAATTATTATCAAATAAAATTCCTAAAATAAGATAATGAATCCCCAATTATTCTATTCAGTAGAATGTATTTGGTTTTTAATGAGACTATTTATCGATTCTATGGGATTAAATGTGTTTCTCACGATCAGACAACATACGGTTTCGTTGTTGAAGTAATGTCTCTAACCAGTCAATAAATACACTCAGGCGTTGATTGGTTTGCTTTCTTGAAGGGTATAGCAAAGAGACAGCCATAGGTGCAGCTTCATACTCGCTGAGAAAACTCACTAACTCTCCTGAGCGCAAATAAGGCTCGATACCAATAAGCGGAATTTGCGCGATGCCCAACCCGTGCAAGCATGCTTGTAAATAGTTGTCTGTGCCACTAACGGTTAAGTCACTCTTCATAGCGAGGCGCTTTTCTTGTCCGTGTTCTTCATACTCAAAATACGCAGTTTGGCTTTGCATATTCGGTAAATAATCGATGAGTTTATGGCGCGACAAACTGTCCAATGTGTCGGGGAGGCCATATTGGTCTACATAGCTCTGACTGACACAGTTGACAATGCGATAACGGGTTAAGGGTTTCATCAACAAATTACTGTCTTGCACTTGTCCGACTCTAACTACAGCGTCGACCCCCTCTTTGACAGGATCTATGCGGTAATCGGCGTGACTAATTTTGAGTTTGATATTGGGATATCGGTTAAACCAATCTGCTAGTGCTGGGATCACCAAAGTACTGGCGAAACGACTCGGCATATCAAGGCGTAGTTCTCCCGCTAACTTGGTTTGTTGATGCTGGTAATGGCTTTCCAATGCGTCGATTTCGGCCAGAATGTCGCGACTAGCCCGTAGGTAGTGTTCGCCATCAGAAGTAAGAGAAATACGCCGGGTACTGCGATGAAATAGGCGTATACCCAGCTGTTTTTCTAGCTGCTGTACCGCTTCAGATACGCTGGATTTAGGCAGGCCCAATTGCTCCGCAGCCCGGGTGAAACTGCCTGATTGCGCAACGGCGATAAAACGTGTCATTGCGGTAAACTTATCCATTGTGACTGCCTATTGTTCGTTAATTCCAAACAATCATAGCGGATTTGGCGTGTTTATCTAAGCTAATGTGTTCACTACTCTTGTTGTCGTGTTTTCAATCAGCAAAAAGTGAGACAAATCATGAATCAAGTAGTGTTAGTGACAGGGGGCAGTCGAGGCTTAGGGGCGAACACCGCATTGGCGTTGGCTAAACAAGGTTTTGATGTTGTTATTACTTATCAAGCCAACGAACAGGCGGCGTTGAAAGTGGTTGAGGAAATTCGCAATATCGGCCAAAAGGCCGAGGCAATGGTACTGGATGTGGGGATTGCTAATGCATTCGGCGCCTTTGCTCAAGAGCTACAAACTCTGTTAGCCACGCGTTTTGATACTACGCAGTTACACGGCTTGGTGAATAATGCAGGCATGGGTATGAATCATCTGGTTGCTGATATGGAGGAAGAGGTTTTTGATGAACTCTACCGAGTGCATGTAAAAGGCAGCTATTTTCTTACTCAAGCCTTGTTGCCCTTATTTTCCGAAGGCAGCAGTATTGTGAATATTTCGAGTGGTTTAGCGCGCTTCAGTTTTCCCGGATACAGCGCTTACGCCATGATGAAGGGGGCTGTAGAAGTGATGACGCGATATATGGCGAAAGAGTTTGGTAGCCAAGGCATTCGCGTGAACACCTTAGCGCCAGGCGCGATTGAAACCGATTTTAGAGGCGGTGAAGTGCGCGACAACAAGCAGGTTAATCAACTCATTGCGTCGGTGACTGCGCTAGGACGAGCAGGTGTACCTGATGACATTGGTGGCGCGATTGCGTTTTTAATGACCGACGCCTCGCGTTGGGTGAATGCACAGCGAATTGAAGCGTCGGGCGGTATGTTTGTTTAACGCACGTTCAAATATTGAGGGAGTGTAACGGTTCGCCGTCGCTCCCCACACTGGAACTGCGCAATCGGAAAGTACCTTCACCAAAGGCGAGTAGGTTGCCTTTATCATCAAACACTTCGCCGGTGGCGTTGTAAATACGACTGCCACGGGCTTTAACTTTACCTATAGCACGTAAAGTTCCGCTGGTGGCTTGCCCGGTAAATGTAGTGGTCAGTGATAGAGTGATGGCTTTTTTTATGCGATACGGATCTTCGCAAAAAGTGCCAGATTGAGCGCAGCAGATATCCAACAAGCTTGCTAATACACCGCCGTGAACTACGCCGCCTAAATTTAAATGATGAGGGGCAAGAGGCAGGATAATTTCTGTCATATCATGGGTCCAGGCGACTTTTTGGTAGCCCAGTAACGCATGGTAACCTGCCCGTTCTAACATCTCTGCAGCGGTTAGTGTTGAGTTATCCGTTGTTGGCATTCACACCTCCTAGCACCGCTTTGGTTTCGAGGAAGTCCTCTAAACCAAACTCGCCCCACTCCCTGCCATTACCAGACTGTTTATAACCACCAAAAGGCGCGAATAAGTCGGGTTTGGCGCCATTGATATGAACCATGCCGGTACGCATACGCGCCGCGACTTGATTGGCCCGCTCTACTGAAGCCGACGACACATAGCCAGACAAACCATAAGGGCTGTCATTGGCAATACGGATAGCGTCGTCTTCGTCTTGATAACTGAGAATGCACAATACTGGGCCAAAAATTTCTTCTTGGGCAATCTGCATTTTGTTGTCTACATCAACAAAGATAGTGGGTTTGACATAAAATCCTTCTTCTAAACCGTCGGGTTTCCCCAAACCGCCAGATAATAAGGTGGCACCTTCATCAATGCCTTGGGCAATCATCGACTGGATTTTTTCAAACTGACGTTGGTTGGCAACAGGCCCTATCTTGGTGTCGCGATTATCTGGGTGGCCAACGCCTGTTTGTGCTGCTTCTCCTACCTGTTTGGCAATCTCAATCACTTCAGCGTAGTGGGAACTAGGCACTAACATGCGGGTTGGCGCAGTGCAGGTTTGGCCTGAATTAGCAAACACAGATTGAATACCGCTTTTTACCGCGCGAGGTAAATCTGCATCGTCGAGTAAAATATTGGCAGATTTACCACCCAGCTCTAACGATACACGCTTAATTGTTGGAGCGGCCGATGTACTCACTTGCGCCCCTGCTTGGGTTGAACCTGTAAATGACACCATATCAACGTCTGGGTGAGAGCTTAGTGCATGACCAATTTTACTTCCCGACCCTTGAACTAAATTAAACACACCAGCAGGAACACCGGCTTCGTCCATAATACGAGCCAGTAACATGGCGCTCAGCGGTGACTCCTGACTAGGCTTGAGCACAATGGTACAGCCCGCAGCAAGTGCAGGAGCAACCTTACATACCACCTGATTCATGGGCCAGTTCCAAGGTGTGATCAAACCCACCACGCCGATGGGTTCTTTGCGAATAAGCGTAGAGCCTTTTGCGCTCTCGAACTCAAATTCGCTCAATACCTTAAGCGTTGATGAAAAATGCCCAATCCCCATGGCAGCTTGCACGTCTGAGGATAAGGTCACAGGCGCGCCCATTTCTAACGTAATAGCCTGTACCACTTCAGCGTAATACTTTTTGTAGGTGGCGATAATGTTTTCAAGCAATTTAATACGCGTGGATACGGGTGTGGCAGACCATGTCGGAAAAGCGTCCTTTGCAGCGGCGACAGCAAGATTAATATCGTTATCATTGCCCATGGCAATTACACCGTAAGGCTTTTCATTGGCTGGGTTAATTAACTCGCGTTGCTCGGTTGAACATGGCGTTTGCCATTTCCCGTTAATGTAAAACTCAGTGCATTGTGTATTCATAATAAGCCTTATAGTTGCGTTGAGGCTGGGCCGCTAGGACAGAGGATCACGCGTTGATGGGGCGCAGACTGATACAGAAGAGCGACGTCGCTCGCGCGTTTTTCAAGTACGGCGCGTTGATTAATATAGCGTTTATCTGAAATCTCGCCGGCGTCTGGATCAGGTGGCGTGGTTAATATCAGCATTCGGCTGATACGAGTCGATGCGCCAGCATGAGCGCCGTTGTAATCACCAATCTTTTGTTTTAGCAGACCTATCACATCGGCGTTTTCCGCCAGCTCTCGGATAGGCACTCCTAACAGTTTGGTTACCGCAGCTTCGTTGAGCCACACCATTGCGCCTAAGTATTCTTTATCTTGCCCCGTTATCACTGCGTCACTTACTAGAGGAGTCAGCGCCGACAGCAATGACACGCGTAATGCTGACGTATGCACCCATGTACCGTTAAGTAGTTTAAAGTCTTCACTCACTCTACCTGCGAAGCGTAGCCCTTTTTCAGGGGTTTGCTCATCAATCCACTTCACCGCATCGCCGGTACATAAAAAACCTTCATCGTCGAAGCTCTGTTTGGTTTTTTCCGGGTCGCCTAAATAGCCATTACACATTTGAGGGCCTTTAATGCGTAGCTCGAACTTTTCTCCCACAGGCGCCAGTTTTACCTGAGTGCCGGGAATCGGTAGACCAATCGACCCCATTTGTTCAGTAGACCAGTGAACAAAGGTCATAATGGCTGCACTTTCTGTTGAGCCTAATGCGTTGATCATGGTGATACGCTGGCCGGTTTGCTCGATGGCCATTTGTTGAAAGCGGTCAAAAGTAGACTGAGGCATATCTGAGCCGCCATAACTACACCATTCCAAGTGCTTAAAGAATTGGGTGCGCAGTTCTTCGTCCTGCTCCATCGCATCAAGTAATAGGGCATACACGGCGGGAACGGTGGAATAGCTGTTAATATTGACACGTTTAAGATTCGCCAGTGTCTTGGTAAAGAGACCGGGCACCGGTTTACCGTCATCAATGTACAAGGTACCTGCATTATGCATGACACGGTGAATGTTCTGGTTGCCGCCATAGGTATGATGCCACGGCATCCAGTCGAGCATAATCGGTGGGTTTTCAGATTCATCAACATGCACAACGGTGGTTAACGCTGCTTGGGTGTAACACAAGGCATGATGTGTGTTAACCACACCTTTGGGTTCGCCAGTGGAGCCTGAGGTAAACAATATCTTGGCTGCGTCGCAGGGTTGTAGTTCCTGTATGACGTGGTGAACCTGTGACGTTACCTGAGTGTTGAGCAATGCGGAAAATGGCACGTAATTACGGCATTCCGATGTACCGTCTACATAAACAACTTTCGCGTCGGTGAGTGGTAATGCATTCAACGCTCGTTGATACAGTGCCAACGACTGTACAAAGACGACACCGGGCTTCACCTTATCGAAAATACTCTTAATTTTTCCGCAGTCTTTACTGAGCAATGAATAATTCGGTGAAACGGGCGCTAAAGGTAGGCGCGATTTGTAACCTGCTAGCATAAGTAGCGCATGTTCAAGACTGTTTTCAGACAACACCATGATCGCGGTACCTGGCGCTAGCCCTTGATCGAGCAACCATTGAGCAATAGCATCCGATTGCTCATCTGCTTTAGCATAGGAAAGTTGATCCCATGCGCTGTCGTCGGCGTTGCGTCTCGCCATAAAAATACGCTCTGGGTAGCGCTCACTTGCTTCATGAAACATGGCAACGAGATTGGCGTGAACGGGCTGACACGGGTAACCACTTTCTACGAGAATATTTCCGTTTTCTAGTGGGCTAACAACCGCCTTTGCTGGCTCCCAAGGATTGGGGCGAAATGGGGGCAGAGTAGAAACTGGCATCCTAACCTCATGACGTTGAAATCGAACGAAGAAAGCGACAGGTTCTGTTACACCACATGTCGCTCGTATTTGATTTCATGCTGACATGAAAAAAGGTTTAATTGAAATCACAATCCGCTGTGCGAAACTATAAGTTAAATTTATGTTAGCAAAAGGCTATAGCTAGCAAAGTTAAAATTTCATGCCCGGCATATTGTGTGAGGCTGTATTTCCCCCATCCACAGCAATTGCTTGCCCTGTAACAAAACTGGCATCCTGGCTCGCCAAAAATGCAATAACCGCAGCAATTTCTTGAGGCTGGCCGGGGCGCAATAGCTCACAGCGTTCACCAAGTCGATGGGTCATATTCTTCTCTTTTGCTTTAGCGAAAAACGGTGCTGTCATATTGGTTTCGACTAATCCGGGGCAAACCGCATTCACGCGTATCTGGTATTTTCCTAGGTCGCACGCTGTGGTTTGGGTCAGGCTGATCACAGCGGCTTTTGAGGCACTGTATGCGTTGCCGCCTGCGCCTGAGCGAATACCTGCAATAGACGCTGTGTTTACTATCGCGCCACTTTGTTGGGCAATCATCACCTTGGCTGCGGCTTGTGTTCCATGCACCGTGCCCATTACATTCACTTGCCACACTTTTTGCCAGTCTTCTAAGCCTTGCTCTTGAACTGGGAAGCGATTACACACAACGCCAGCGTTGTTACACATCACATCGAGTTTTCCGTGTTGGTTAACGGTTTGCTCTACCAATGAAGATACTGCCTGTGGGTCAGTCACATCAACGACACTAGTAGTGAGGTGTTGGGCATAAGACGTATTTTCTATTTCGCTTTGAAGTTGCTGCAAACCCGGCTCATCTCTATCGGCTGCCACAACGCAAGCGCCTTCTTCCAGTAAGCGATGTACGGTGGCTTTACCAATGCCGTTGGCAGACCCTGTCACAATTGCCACTTTGTTGGTGAATCTTTTCATGTTCGCTCCTTTTAAGTCTTGCTGTTGCAAATGTAGAATTGTTTATTTATTCTGCAATGCGAAATGTGATTTCAAAATAATCAATAAGAGGTGTTGTATGCAACAAATTGCGTTAACTTCATTGCCCACTCTCGTCGGGGAGTCACTGGGTGTCAGTGACTGGTGGGAGATTGATCAGTCACTTATTAATCAATTCGCCGATGTGACCAACGACCACCAATGGATCCATCTCGATACTGAACGTGCAGAGAAAGAGTCGCCTTTTAAAACCACCATTGCCCACGGGTTTTTAACCTTGTCTTTGCTGCCGGGAATGACAGAACAAACGTATGCCATTACTGGTGCCAGTAGCCGTATTAACTATGGCTTAAATCAGCTACGTTTTCTTGCACCTGTTCCCGTAAACAGTCGTGTACGTGGGCATTTCACATTACAAGATGTCGACGTAGACCCTAAAAAAGGCGTGAAAGTCACCACCGATGTGTCTGTGGAAATCGAAGGCAATGACAAACCCGCACTAGTTGCGCAATCGCTAACATTACTCATTCCCTAAACTGCACAAATAAGCAAAAGCGCCAATAAGTTTGGCGCTTTAACTTAGGCGTTAAAAAGGTTTTAATAGAAGTGATAGCTCACTTCAACTCCCAAAACACGGCCTTTCGCTAATGGTGAGAAGGTACCGAAAGACAACTGAGTATCGCCACCGTGTTTCACGTCATTGAACAAGTTTTTACCAAACACAGAGAACACCCAAGAGTCATCACCCGCGCGGAAGTCGATGCCCGCGTTTAGGATCTTCTGGTCGTCGATATACCCTAAATTGTTGTCGGTATAATAGGTTTTATCTCGGTACGAATAGCTTGCACGAGATGTCATGTACCCCCAATCGCCCAACTCTAAATCGTGGGTTAAACCTACGCTGTAAGTCACTTCTGGCACGCGTGGGATATCCAGTTCTTCGTCTTCGTTGTCGATCATACCGTCGCCATTCAGGTCGTATAACACCTTGGTGTAATCAGCTTGGGTTAAACCTACATTAAAGGTGGCGGCGAGGTTGTCGGTGACGCGAATAATCCCATCCACCTCCAATCCGAAAATACGTGCTTCGGCAGTGTTTTTGATGATCTGAATCACCGAACCGTCGGGAGCGGGTAAGTTTACTTCCCGCTGCATATCATCAATGAGTGTGGCAAACGCGGCTGCGTTTAAACGGCCCCAGTCGTGGTCGCTTTTGTAGCCTACTTCAAAGCTGTTTACGGTTTCTTGGTCAAACGGTCCAGGCCCGTTGGTTTCGCGCAGCTCATCTGTGCTGATATCTGCCGTGTTACGCAAGTTGTAACCCCCAGAACGGAAGCCTTTACTCCAGTTGGCATAAAGGGTGGTATCGGCATTCATGCGATAGTTCAAACCAATTTTGGGAGACAAGCTCGTCCAATCTTCTTTATCGGTGAAATCAAATTCACAGTCGTTGTCTAAATAAATATTACATGCAGGGCCTTGTGGAATGAGGTAGCCGCTGTTAATTGAAGACACGTTGGCGCTCAGTGAGGCAATTTCAACGTCTTTCTCTTCTTTGGTGTAACGCAAGCCTGCGGTTAGCATTAACTTGTCGGTCAACGCATAGTCGACAGCACCAAAGATACCGACACTATCGGTTGTGTGATTACCGCCACCATCTTGATAAATACCAGACGCCAACACGTCCGCCTCACCGTCTCCGTTAATGTCTCTGGCCACCACTGTGAGAGGTAACACGCGGCGTTCGTGATAAGTGAGGTCGTTGGTGTAGTAATAGCCGCCGAATGTGAGGTCGGCTTTGCCTACCGGCACGTTGTAACGCAGTTCGTGAGAAATCTGTTCGCTTGCCGTCCACGCGTATGAGTGGAACAAGGTGAATGGTTGAGAGTCGATATCACCAAAAGACGGGGAATAGTAATCGCGATAGCCAAAAATGTAGGTTGCAGTACCTTGACCCAGTGCGTAGTTCGCCGTTAAAGCCACATTATCGGCTTCCATTTCCTGATAACCACGCTCATTGATCGAGAAATCGAAAGAGTCGCGGTCGTAATTTACTGCATAGGCAGACAAAGGGTGTGGGCTTGCAAATGCCAGCTCTGGGTTAATACCCAAACCATTGGTATGATTTTGAGAAGCAGGGCCGTCACCGTCTGCGCTGTAGTTTTCGTACTTAAGTACGAATTCCAAATCTTCTGTGGGCGCCCACCACGTTGTTGAACGGATCATGGTTTGCTCAATCGCACCGTGATCGCTACCGTCGTATTTGTTTTTAAACCAGCCGTCATCGTCGTTGTAATAAACTGCTAGCTTGGTAGATAGGGTGTCGCTGATAGGAATACTGACCGAGCCTTGCACTGTTTTGTTTAAGCCTCCAGGGCCGCCACCTGTGACCGAGGCTTTTACTTTACCAGCTACGGTATCTTCTGGTTTCTTGGTTGTGATCAACACCGCCCCACCGGTCACGTTACGGCCAAATAAAATACCTTGTGGACCACGCAATACTTCAATCCGCTCAATGTCGAACATGTCGGTGATCACACCGCCGTTTGTGCCCATATAAACACCGTCGACGAATACGCCTACCGTTGGATCAATCGACGGGATTGAACTGTTAATCCCTAAGCCGCGAATTGAGAAGTTGGCTACACCACGCGCCGTCCCTACATCGTCCATCACGACGTTTGCCATGCCCACCGACAAGTCATTCATGTCTCGAAACTTCAGCGCGTCAAGCTGTGATTCATTGAATGCCGTGAGTGATACAGGGACATCTTGAATTGACTCTACTTTCTTTCTTGCTGTGACTTCTATTTTTTCAAACAGTGCATCAGAAGCTTTCTGGCCGTCAGGGGCTTCTTCTTCAGCGTGAACCGTTCCGCTCAAGCCAATCGCAACACAAAGGGCAAGAGAGTTTACGGCAAAAGGAGAGCGTGCATAACGCATAGCGCTGTGTGGGTACATGTAACCGTCCTCGTTTACAAATGATTTATGTGTGTGTTCTCAATCCGGCTAATGTTAATAATTTGTTGCTGGATTGATAATTACGCTATCACTTGTTCTAAAAACGGTCAATTGAACAGAACTCGTTTTTACTCTGCGAAACGATTATTTATTTTTATGGAATAAGATAAGTTAGCTTTAGTTTACTTAAAAGGCTGCCGCTAGCCCTTACGTGAAGCGACACCATGCCAAAGGGTCATGACTGCCATCAGCACACAAGCGAGCGCGAAGGGCAAGGTGAGTTGAAACTGGTAAACCCAAGCAGCAAGCGGTGGACCGGTCACATACCCCATAGCGGGGGCTGCTGTAATCATGCCAGTAACGGTGGCCTGACGTTGCGGTAGGCATTTGGATGTGGCCTGTGCCGCCAGTGCGGGATACGTGGTGCCCATGCCACAACCGAGTAATAACATGGCAGCGTAAAGGTAGTGTTCTTGTGTATGCAGATACATGGTGGCGTAGGCGGCTGTGAGTAACACCAGCCCTACAGACATAAGAATTTGAGGCGCAACGGCTCGACGTTGAATAACCAACAGCTGGATTAACAACGCACAAATGGCACTGATCATCATTGCAACACCCACGCCTTGAGCAGCATTAACTGGGGAGTAGTGATAATTGTCGATAAGAAAAAATGCCAAGCTTTGCTGCATCATCGCCATAGCGGTAAACAAACTGACACAGGTGATGATGTATCGGCTGACGGGTTCACTTTGATTTTCTGCTTCATCATTAAGATGTACTGGAGTCGATGCTGATTTTTGAGGTGTTTGTTCGTATGACGGATGTGAGGGTTCGGTAAGTGGGAGCTTTTTCCAGACCAGAAACAAAGCCACAAGAGTAAGAATGACGATGCAGTACAAGGGCGTTAACAGCCCAAATACAACGAGAGCGCCAGCGAAACTCGGCCCTAGCACTTGCCCTAAATTATTCGCCGATGTCACTTTACTAATGGCTTTTACGCGTTCAGAAAGTGGGCTAATCGCAATGGCATAACCCACCGCAGCAGGCGGGGAGGCAGACATAATAGACGATTGCATACTGCGAGAGACAAGCAGTGCGCCAAACAGCAATGCGCCACTTAAGGCTCCTGAAAAACCTTCAAACCAAACGGTTGCAAATACCAAAGTACCAATGGTGTAACCGGTAAGCCCGAGCATCAAGGTTTTGCGGTAGCCATAGCCTTTGGCAACACGACTCCACAAAGTACTGCCCAGCGCAAAAATAAACGCAGAGGTCGACATGAGTGTGGCTACCTGAAACTCGCTGAGCCCAGCTTCACGCCCCAATGATGGCAATGTGGTGATCACCACACTCTGCCCCATTGATGTGGCCAGTAAAGCAAAAAATAAAATACGAAAAATCATAATGGCCCAAAGCGAGTGAAGGAGAGCAAACACAGCATAAACGACTCAGCCCCGCGAAAAGCGAGGCTATCACCTGAATATGGTTGGTGAAGGTCAGATATGTTGTTGGGTTATCTGACCACAAGCATTATACCACTTCGAATAATGCAGCCATACCCATACCACCGCCAATGCACATGGTCGTAACCACGTATTTGGCGTTTCTTCGTTTACCTTCTAGTAGCGCATGACCCACCATACGCGCACCGCTCATCCCATAAGGGTGACCAATTGAAATGGCCCCGCCATTCACATTGAGCTTAGCGTTATCAATACCCAGCTTGTCTCGGCAGTAAAGTACTTGTACGGCAAACGCTTCATTGAGTTCCCACAGGTCGATATCGTCTACCGTTAGGCCATGTTGCTTGAGTAGTTTGGGTACGGCGAATACAGGGCCGATACCCATTTCATCCGGCTCACAACCTGCTACGGCCATACCGCGATACACACCAAGTGGCTGAATATTGCGTTGTGCGGCAACTTGCGCGTCCATCACCACACAGGCTGATGCACCATCAGAAAGCTGACTCGCATTACCTGCTGTAATAAAGGCGTTATCTCCCATTACCGGTTTAAGTGATGCCAAGCCTTCTAATGTTGTGCTTGGACGATTACATTCATCGCCAACCAGTTGTTTTGGCGCAAAACTAACGGCTTTGGTTTCTTTGTCGAACAGTGCCTGAGTAACATCCATCGGCACAATTTCGTCGTTGAACAAACCGTCGCGTTGGGCCGCAGCGGTTCGCAATTGACTTTGCAACGCGTATTCGTCCATGGCTTCTCTGCTGATGCCATAGCGTTTTGCAACTATCTCTGCCGTTTCAATCATGCTTAAGTAAATAGCAGGGTGTTTTTCTAACAAGGCATCGCTTTGGGCGCGGAATCGGTTGGTGTTTTCGTTCTGTGCCAAACTGATGGAGTCGAGTCCGCCTGCAACGGCCATAGGCACGTTGTCGACAATAATGCGCTGTGCTGCCATCGAGATAGCTTGCAGGCCCGACGAACAAAAACGGTTGATGGTCACACCCGAGGTTGTCACCGGCAAGTTGGCCATCAATGCCGCTTGGCGGGCAATGTTCCCACCTGTTGCGCCTTCTGGGAGTCCACAACCCATTAATACATCGTCAATTTCGGCGCTATCCACACCAGCCTTAGCGACTGCGTGCTTGATCGCGTGGCCCGCCATATCGGCACCGTGAGTATTATTTAAAGCACCGCGATACGCTTTGCCTATTGGGGTACGAGCTGTTGATACAATCACTGCTTCTTTCATGAGAATCTCCTTATTTTAACGAGGCAAAGGTTTGGCCTGCGTCAGCCAGTTTTTTCAAGAGCGGTGCCGGTTTCCAATCATCACCATGCTTTTCGGCGAACTTGGCCATATCGGCAACAATTTTCGGCAGGCCGACCGTATCGGCATAGAACATAGGGCCACCGCGATAAACCGGGAAGCCATAGCCATAAATCCACACCACATCGATATCAGATGGGCGCTGTGCAATCCCTTCTTCAAGTATTAACGCAGCTTCATTAATCAGTGGGTAAATCAAACGCTGAACAATCTCTTCAGCGCTGATTTCTCGGCGTTCAATACCCAACTCTGCGGCAGTTTGTTCCGCAATTTCGACCACTTGTGGATCAGGAATAGGCGCACGAGAACCGGCGTCATATTTGTAATAACCGGCACCTGTTTTTTGGCCGCAACGACCCATTTCAACCAGTTTGTCGGCAACTGCGCCTTCGGTTGCAGGGATGACTTCACCTCGACCACGACGCTCTTCGCGTACTTTGTAACCCACATCTAAACCGGCGAGATCGCCCATTGCCATAGGCCCCATAGCCATGCCGAATTCGTACAGTGCGCCGTCGATTTGTTGTGGCAGCGCACCTTCGAGTAAGAGCGCGCCTGCTTCACGGCCATAGCCTTTGAGCATACGGTTGCCTATAAAGCCGTCGCACACACCAGATACTACGCCGACTTTGCCTATCACTTTTGCGAGTTGCATGGCTGTTGCGAGTACGTCATCAGCGGTTTTTTCACCTCGTACTACTTCTAAAAGGCGCATCACTTGGGCAGGGCTGAAAAAGTGTAACCCAATCACGCTTTCCGGGCGTTTGGTCGCTGTAGCGATTTCGTCGACATCTAGAGTGGAAGTATTACTGGCTAGAATAGCGCCGGGCTTGCACACCTCATCAAGGGTGGCAAATACTTGTTTTTTTACACCCATGTTTTCAAACACGGCTTCGATCACAAGGTCGGCATCGGCAATGGCGCTGTATTCCAATACGCCGGTTACGCAATCACGACAACCTTGTGCTTGCGCTTCAGACATACGCCCTTTCGCCACGCGAGATTGATAATAATCATCAACAATACTCAGCCCGCGATTCAGCGCTTCTTGTTTCATCTCTAATAAAACAACGGGGATTCCTTTATTGGAGAAATTCAGCGCGATCCCTGTTCCCATGGTACCGGCGCCGATAATCGCGACCTTTTTAATCACTCTGGTTGGGGTGTCTTTGGCCAAGTCTTTAATATTGGCGGCTTGACGTTCAGAGAAGAACAAGTGGCGTTGAGCTTGAGATTGCACTGATGTGACGCACTGCATAAAGAGTTCGCGCTCTTTTGCCATACCGGCATCGAAGTCGAGTTGAGTTGCTGCTTCAATGGCATCAATACACGCTTGAGGGGCCTCAAAACCCCGTTTGATTTTTGCTACTTGTTTACGCGCCTGAGCGAAAAAGTCAGCGCCGAGTTTGCTGTTGTCGATTTGCATGTCACTAATTCGACGGATAGGTTTGTTTTCGGCAACAATATTTTTGGTGTAAGCCAAGGCTTGTTCGAATAAATCACCCCCGATAAGCTCATCCACAACCCCCAAGCTGTGAGCCTCTTTGGCTGAGACTTTTCTACCGGATGTGATCATATCTACAGCGACAGCAGGGCCCACTAATCGAGGCAGGCGTTGCGTGCCACCCGCCCCAGGTAAAATACCTAAGAGCACTTCGGGCAACCCGACTTTGGCACTGGTTAACGCAACGCGGTAATGGCAGGCCAAAGCCACTTCTAATCCGCCACCGAGAGCAGTGCCATGAATAGCAGCAACAATGGGTTTGTTTACCGTGTCCATCGTTTCTAACACTTCTGGCAAATTGGGAAGTACAGGTGGCTTGCCAAATTCGGTAATGTCGGCACCGGCAATAAACGTGCGTCCTTCACAAATCAGCAAAGCTACACTAATGGTGTCGTCGCTTTGGATTTTTTCAAATGAAGCTTGTAGTCCTTGCCTAACCAATGCCGATAATGCATTGACCGGAGGGTTATTGACGCGAATAACGGCTACGTCGTCTATTTGCTCAAAAGCAACCATTTCATTCATTGCGGTGTCCTCTTATTTGATGAATGACCGTGTTGCTTGATGGTAAAGAGGAGATCTAATTAATTCAAAATGATATTTCGCATGGCGGTATATAAGTTTGATGAATTGTTAATAACCCCTAAAAAACCTAGGTTTTTTGTACAAAAAAAATCTAATTTTTATTTATAATTAAAAATAATTAGGCTTTAGTTATTTGTGAGAATCAAAGCTGTCGTTTACATTTAATCAATACGCTCAAGAACGGTACCTCTATGTTAAGTTTTAATCGTGATTCAAGTGCTAAGGCGAAAGTCGCTGAATTAGAAAAGGAATTAAAGGCAAATCGGAAGGTTATGGATAATCTCGAACGAGAGATGATCTGTTTCCATTTAGATAGTCGTGGTCAGGTCAGTGCAGTCAACAGCAATTTTGAACGCGAATTGCACTATCGAGCCGAAGAAGTCGAAGGTAAAGCATTAACCGACCTTGTACCGTCGATTGCCAGACAAACTGAGCATTTCAAAAAATTGTCTATGGCTTTAAAGGCTGGAGAAAATTACGCTGGTGCGATTCAAATAGTAAAAGGCGATGGGCAGGAAGGCTGGCTACGAGCTGTCATTCAGGTTGTCGAAACTCCATCGGGCCAAGTCGAGCGGTTTGACGTTCACGCCAGTGAATTAACCCGTACTATTGATGTTTCGCGAGAGCAAGCCAGCTTGATTCAGGCTATGCACCGCTCTACCGCCATTATTGGGTTTGATATTAATGGCACTATTTTAGAAGCCAACGCCCCTTTTTTAAATGCCATGGGATATCAACTGGACCAAATTAAAGGTAAACACCATCGCATTTTCTGTAGTCAGGAAAATGTTGATTCACCTGAATACAAACAGTTTTGGCAAAATTTGGCGCAGGGGCAGTTTTATACTGGGCGTTTTAAACGCAAAGACAGTCGCGGCAATGATGTTTGGCTGGAAGCGTCCTACAACCCTCTTCAAGACGAATATGGCCGTTATTATAAGGTGGTTAAATTTGCCACTGTGATCACCGAGCAAGTCGAACGTGAAATGGCTGTTTCGGTGGCTGCCGATATTGCGTTTAACACCTCTCAACACACAGATGAAAGCGCCCGTAAAGGCCGTGAAGTTATTCGTGAAACTGTAGAAGTGATGCAAAAACTGGCTAAAGAAATGAACCAAGCCAGCGACAGTATTCAAGCGTTAGACAATCAATCGCAAATGATTGGTTCAATTATCCAGAGCATTAACGCCATTGCTGAACAAACTAACCTGTTGGCGTTGAACGCAGCTATAGAAGCCGCACGAGCGGGTGACCAAGGCCGTGGCTTTGCGGTTGTTGCCGACGAAGTGCGACAACTGGCAATGCGTACCTCAGAAGCAACTAAAGAGATTGTCGATGTGGTGCAAAAAAACCAAGCGCTCGCTGCTGCAGCGGTTGAAACTGTTAATGCAAGCCAAGTACAAACCGACGAAGGGCTTAAATTAGTGCATGACGCTGATGCGACCATTGTAGAGATTCAAGAAGGGGCGCAAAAAGTGGTTGATGCAGTGTCTCAGTTCGCGAATCAATTCAACAATAAATAACACCTTCCCCCATTTTTAAAGGCCTGGCAGTGGTAGTGCAATCGCGCTATCAATCGCTGGGCCTTCTACTATTGTTTGCTTTATTTCTCCTGTTTTTCCCCATTTATACTTTGTATTACTAGCCAAAAGTTGAACCCCCCGCAGCTACACGCGGTTTTAGCGTGAATTTGATTTTTGCGTCTTTTGAGCTTGTGTCGAATAAGTAAATTAATACCAACAAAGTCAGCAAGTTGGCATTGCCCACCATGTTGCTGGTTATTTGAACAACGTAGGGTGTGCTGCGTGACGAGTTAGCTTACCTCATACATGGGTATGCCGTTTTATACCTTATTCGTGCCAATTCGAATTTTAATTAGGTCAGGCCGATTGTGGGCCACATTTTTAGTTTGGATTGTTGACGAGGTTGAACTCATGGCTCTGAAAAAACACACTGACCAAGCCCCTGCACCAGCGCCTCGCGTTGATGCGAAAATGCGACGCGATGCGGAAGAAGAACGTCGACGCGCGCGAACGCTCGCAAGACAGCAGCAAGCCGCAGAACGTGTTGCATCTGCAACGGCTGAACTGGCGAGTGGTATTTCTCAAGCGGGGAGCGCGACAGACCAACTGTCTACGGCAATTAGCGAGATTTCCGCAGGTGCAGAGGAGTCGAGCAGCGCAAGTCAGGAAAGTTTGGCGGCCATTGTACAAATTTCCAAGGCGCTTTCGGTGCAACTGACATTATCTGACAGCACGTTAGAAAAAACCAATGCATTGCAAACTTTCGTTCAGCGCATTGTGCATGATCTCACATCGATGATGACCAGTGTAAAAACAGCGTCAGAACATCAATCACGCTCCGTTGTGATGATGAGCGAGTTGGAGCAACAGGCTTCAAACATTGGAGAAGCGGTGAAGCAGGTAACGCGGATTGCCGACCAAACCAACTTACTTGCGCTCAATGCGGCGATTGAAGCAGGCCGAGCCGGTAAGCACGGCAAAGGCTTTGCTGTGGTTGCTGATACTGTACGCGCATTGGCGGAAGTCTCAGATAAAAGCGCGGCTGATATCGCCAAGCAAATTGAACAGATCCAACAGCAGTCAAACGTGGTGTCTGATGCGGTAAAAAGCTCAGCAGAAGCAGCGCTGGAAGAAGTGAATAAAGGCGAGGCGGTCACGTCACAACTGGTAAAAATTAAAGAAGATATGCAAACGATCGCTAACGGTTCAAGCGATTTGCAGAGCCAAATTAAAGCCATGGATGTAGCGGCGTCGGAAATTCAAAGTGGTTCTGAGTCGATATCTTGTGCCGCTGATGAGCAATCTTCGGCAGCCCAAGAAGTGCTGAGCAATATAACCGAACAGAGCAATGCATTAGCGCAAGCCGAGCAAGCCGCGCAGTCATTAGAGATCATTACCGAAGAGCTCAAAAACAGCACTGACATTAATAAGAGTGCAGAAGAGGTGGCAGCGTCGGCAGAGGAATTGTCGGCCACAGTTGAGGAAATCAGCCGCTCAACCACAGAAATTGCAACTGCGTTAAATCAGATTAATAACGGCGCACAACAAGCTGCGTCGTCGGTTGATCAGGCCGTATCAAATATCGACACTTTGCGTGAAGGCGTGGCATTGGCCTCAAACCAGAGTCAAGATGCACTTACCCGTGGCAATGAAATTACTACTTTGCTACGCGAAAACCGCAAGCTTGTAGAAGAAATGGTGAGCGGTATCAATTCAGCGCTTGAGACCAGTAAGCAAAATGTGGAAGCGATTTCAGCGATGGAAACCATGACTCGCCAAATCGACAAAGTGATCGACACCATTACGACTGTATCTGTTAAAACCAGCATGTTGGCAGTGAATGGCGCTGTCGAGGCCGCTCGGGCCGGCGAGTACGGTAAAGGGTTTGCTGTTGTGTCTGCCGATATCCAAAGCCTGGCAGACGAAGCTGCTGAAAATGTCGAGCAAATTAAGGATCTGATCAAGGCCATTCAAGACCAAACACTTAACGTTAAAACCGATCTCACTAACGTTGCAGAAAGCGCTTCACGCGAAGTGCAAAAAGCAGTGCAAACCACCAAGGACATCGCCAATATCGCCGCCGATATGGCCACTGTGTTGAAAAACAATGAAGACATGCAAGCGGGTGGAGAAGAAGTTGCCGCAGCCGTGGCCCAAGCTCAGAAAGGGTTAGAGCAAATAGCCGCTGCTAATGAGCAAGCGAGCAGCAATTGTCAGCAAGCATTGAGTGCATCTGAACAACAAAGTAAAGGCATGGAAATCCTAGCGCAATCTATCGAAGAAATCGCATCGGTTGCTGACGAAATGCAAAGCAACTAATCCTGTTTTTAGGAGGGTGTCCAGATGGCAGAAGTCGAGGAAAATGGCGTAAATGTCGCCGAGTCCGAAACCCAGTTTGTTTCTTTTTTGTTGGGCAAAGAGCGCTACGCGTTTGCTATGCACACAGTTGGAGAAATCATTCGTGTACCAAGCATGGTAAAAGTGCCGCTAGGTCCAGCGCAAATGCTGGGTTTGGCTAACTTGCGCGGAAATGTGCTGCCTGTATACGACTTACAAATGGTCTTAGTGGGTGAATACGCCACACATTCAGACAGCTCTCGGGTGGTTGTGGTTGAGTCGAGTATTGGCGTAACCGGTTTTCTCGTTGATCGCGTCGCGCGGGTACACAGTGTGCCTAGTGACTGTGTAGAGAAAGATCAAGCGTGGGAAAATGCCATTGCTTATGAGTATTTAGAAGGCCTCATCAAAGAGAAAAACCAACCTATTGAACAAATACTCAATGCAGAATCGCTGGTTGCAGCGCAACTACTTGTCGACCCCACTGCGGTTCAGCAACAAATAAGCCTAGCCGCACGTCAGGTTGCTCAGGTAGTGGAAGACGAAGAAGACGAGAACGAGTATCAACAACTTGTCTGTTTTTCTATTTCAAATCAGGAATTCTCATTTCATTTGCAAGATGTGGAAGAAATCGTGCGTGTGCCCGATGACATTTCAGCCTTGCCTGATGTTCACCCTTCTGTGATTGGCTTGGTCAATTTACGCGGGCGTATTATTCCCATTGTCGATTTGGCAATGAATTTGGGCATGGCGTCTTGTGAAATTAATGATGCCTCTCGCATCGTTATTGTGAACTCAGCCCACTCAACCATTGGCAGCGTAGGGTTTGTTGTTGCCAAGGTCAGCAATGTGGTGAGTATTTCTCCTAAAGTGATGGAGCCTGTTCCTGCGATGTGTAATAGCGGACAGGGCGAAGGTACTTTGCAGGCTGTTTTTCGCATGGAGCAGCAAAAGCGGCTGATCTCTATTGTTAACCTAAGCACCATCTTTCAACGCTCGCTCAATAGCGCGATTGAACATATCGAAGAGCTCAGTGCTGAGGAACTCACTATGTCTACTGAACATGAAAACAATTTTGAAGAAGAAGCGTCTTGCCAATATGTGATCTTCTGGATTGATGGCCAAGAATACGGCGTCAGTATTGACGATACTCAAGAAATTACACGGGTGCCTGCCAAATTGGAAAGCGTACCCAACACCCCTGCTTATTTGCGAGGCATTGTGAATTTACGCGGTACTGTGTTGCCGGTCATCGATTTGAGAACGCGCCTAGGGCTGGATATTGCGCCAGAATCTGAACGCCAACGCATCATTGTTCTGACGCGTAACGAGCAAAAAACAGGGTTTATTGTCGACGGTGTCGCTGAGGTGAAAACCGTTGAGCAAAAAGTAATAGAAACTGCGCCGTCGCTTTCTGAAGAGCAAAAGCAACTGCTTAGCGAACTGATTAAACTCAATGACGAAGGCAGGATCATTCAATTGCTAGACCCGAATATTTTATTGGCCGACAAACATTTAACCACTGCAATGGGATAAACGAGGGGCCGAATGACAGTCAAAGTTCTAGTGGTAGATGACTCTGCATTAATGCGCAAACTGTTTTCTCAGCTTTTCGTGAATAACGGTTATCGAGTAGAAACTGCGCGTGACGGCGAGGAAGCGTTAGAGAAAGTCATGCCATTTGCGCCAGACATTATCACCATGGATATCAATATGCCTCGCATGGACGGTATTACATGCTTGAGCTTGATTAAAAAAGTGCATGACTGCCCAGTGTTAATGCTGTCTTCACTTACCGCCAAAGGCGCATTGATTACGTTAGAGGCGCTAGCGTTAGGTGCAACTGATTTTGTACTGAAACCGGGTGGCACTGTGACTACAGATATCTCGTCTATTGAGCGGGAACTTGTCGACAAAATAGACTCGATCACGGCCAGTCGCAGTTTGCAAAGCGTTAAACCAAAACCGACGCCAAAGGTAACGCCGGTAAGTTCGCCAGCGTCGAAAGCGGGAATAGGCAAACCGCCTTCAGGTAAGTATCAATGCGTGTTTATTGGTGTTTCGACTGGTGGCCCGAAAAAGTTGGAACAGATTCTGTCGGCACTACCGGCTGAATTTCCTTGCCCAATATTGGTTGCGCAGCATATGCCTAAAGGTTTTACACAGGCGTTAGCACGGCGTTTAGACGGTTTGAGTAAGCTGCGAATTGTTGAAGTGTCTGAGCGGATGAAAATGGAGAAAGGCGCTGTGTATATTGCGCGCGGAGATTCCGACGTTCAGATTCAAAACATGCAAGGTACCTTGTTCGCTCGTCCTGTACCGGCGAGTAATAAGTTTTTCTGGCACCCCAGTGTTGATCGCATGATCGACTCAGCGATGAACTGTCTGAAAGGGCCAGATATGTTATGCATTCAACTCACAGGAATGGGAAATGACGGAGTTCAAGCAATGTCTAAAGCTTACCAAGCGGGGGCAACGGTCATTGCTGAAAGTAAACAAACGGCAACGGTTTATGGCATGCCCAAAGAGCTAATCGACACGGGTTGTACGCACTTCATTGTTAATGACTTTGATATTGCGAACAAGCTAGTCACTTTGTGCAAGGTGTAAGAGGCAAATATTATGGCACTTAAAAAATCTCAAGACATCGTGGTAAACGAAAACCATGTAGAGCGCCGAAAGGTTGAGCGAGATATCGATGCCTTGCTCAATGATTTACACAATAGCTCTGTGGATATTCGTCGTTGGGCTGCGCGAGATCTCACAAATAATGAGCAAGCCAGAGACACTTTGCTGTCGCAAATAGAGTTAGAGACGGACCCCAGTGTGATAGAAGCTTTGTTCAGTTCAATACAAGGGATGTGCGATGACAGTATTGCTACTGTTTTGCTTGAAAAGCTGAAGTCTGAAGATGCTCAAATTCGCAATGCAACCATTGAGCTATTCCAAAATCGGCCCGAATTGTTTGCTTATCATGTGAAAGCACTAATGGTAGACGATGACGTCGACACCCGCATTTTTGCGGTAGATATCATCGGCGCTATCACTCACCCAGACGCCAAAACCTGGTTGCATGAAATTGCTTTGAATGACGACGACATCAATGTTGTGGGTACAGCGATTGATAAGCTTATTGAAGTGGGCGACAAGTCGAGTATTGCTGTTTTACAGCAAGTGAAAAGCCGCTTCCCTGAAGCGACCTATATTCAGTTTGCCGCAGACTGTGTTTGTCAACGCATGGAGGGGATCGATGAACAACCCGAGTGACGCCAAAAAAGATGCGATCTCGGCTACTGACTTTGAGCGGTTTCGCGATCTTTTTTATCGAAAGACAGGCATTCAATTTGAAATGTCGAAACGTTACTTCGTCGACAAGCGGTTGAAAGAACGGATGCGCCAAACCGGTCACGAAAACTTTCGCAGTTATTTCACTTTCATGCGTTTTCAAGCGTCGGGAGAGGAGTTTCAAAACCTGGTCAACGCCATGACGGTCAATGAAACCTATTTCTTCCGAGAAGATTATCAATTTAAGGTCATGGTGAACGGTGTGCTGCCAGAACTCGATACACATCGCCCGCCGGGGCACGAAATGCGCATTTGGTCAGTGCCTTCCAGCACGGGTGAAGAGCCATACTCTATCGCCATTTTCTTATTGGAATACTGGTCAGGATTGGCACATCGCGATGTGGAGATTGTGTCATCAGACATCGACACTTCTGTGATTGAACGAGCGAAAATGGGCGTTTATTCAAAGCGTTCAGTGCAGAATATTCCCCCTACTTTGGTGCGGAAATATTTCACACAACAAGGCAATGAATACCACCTTTGCCAAGACATTCGCGACTCAGTGTCGTTTTGTTTAGCCAACCTTGTTGCGCCAAATGACACCAAATCTTTTCGCAGTTTTGACCTGATTTTTTGTCGTAATTTGCTCATTTATTTTGACGATGACTCTCGTCGTCGTGCCGCGCAGGTACTCTATGATGCGCTTAACCCCGGGGGCTTTATCTTTTTGGGGCACTCCGAGTCAATGAGTCGAATTAGCTCACTGTTCAAAGTGAGAAAATTCGGCGATGTGATTGTTTATCAAAAGCCTAACGGGGATGGAGGACTAAGATGAAGACCATCATGATTGTTGACGACGCAAAAACGGTGCGGATTTATCACAAAGCCATTATTTCCACCGATAATCGTCATGTACTTGAGGCTGAAAACGGAATTGAGGCACTGGAAAAAAGCATGGGTCAACCCGTCGATTTATTTATGTTGGATGTCAACATGCCAAAAATGGATGGCTACCGATTGTGCCGAGAGTTGAGAAACAACGAAGACACCAAAGCGGTGCCAGTAGTGATGATCAGCACAGAGTCTGCTGCTGGCGATGCAGCAAAAGCCTATTCGGTCGGCGCTAACTACTATTTAAACAAGCCGGTAGACGCAGATTACTTGGCCGAGATAGTCACTTTGCTGTTGGGAGATGAGTCATGAGTGAATTGCTTGACGTATTCATTGGTGAGTCGAGAGAAAATCTGGAGTCGGCAAGCCAGAAACTATTGGCGTTACAGAGTGAAGGCTATCAAGCGAGCCTCGTAGACAACGTATTTCGAGATTTACATACAATAAAAGGTTCTTCTGATTTATTCCCGATTAAGCCGCTCACGCGATTGGCCCATGCCGCCGAAGACTTATTAGACAGTGTTCGCGCAGGTGAAACGGCTTTTAATCAAGACTTAGGAGATATCTTATTTGAGGCGTTTGATCAAATTTCGGCGTGGTTTGACGAATTGGAATCTGGTAATGACAACGCAGACGGTTGGATAACGATTTCTCAAGCTTTGAGCGACCGATTGCGCAAAGAAATTACCGGTGCGAATTCGCAGGTAGATGCCCAAAAGGCTGACAGTCATGATGACGCCGATCATTCCCAATGTGCAGAAGCTAAAGATGGTGATACAGGCTCTACGCCGTTGCTCGCACTCCCCGAGGAGGCGGCGTGCACACATTTGGCCACGGTAGGTAAAAAGGCGCTACTGCGCGCGATGAAATTGGCCGTAGGCGCTGAAACCGACCAACAAGCACACGTGCAATTGATGCACTACACACCTGACAAGGGGTGTTTCTTTAGTGGCGAAGACCCGGTCAATGTGGTGGCAGCGCTTCCGCATCGGCAAACCATTGTCACCGGTATGAAGCAAGAGCACGCCGACGATGTGTTTAATTGTTTTGTGACGTTTACCACCATCAGCGTGTCAACCGATGCGGCGTTGGCAAAACACATGGATTACTACCAAGGGCAATATCAAAGTTGGTCGTTGCCTGTTTGGTCGTGTGCAACATACTTAAAACAAGAGATTGTAGATGCGTTACAACGCGATGGCGCAGAGGCACTAAGAGAAGCGCTTGCCAATCTCGATGAAGAAAATGTTGGTGCGTTGGCTGACTTCATGCTGATGTCGATAAACCATACCGACATCGATTACCTTCTGTTTCGCTGGATAGTGGAGTTGTGTGCGCTGCATTGTGATCTCTCGCCCCTCGCTGAGCTTGCCGGCCTTCGAAACGCGAGTATTGCGTCAACCTCAACTTCAACAGCGACTGATAACGAGATACCCCAAGACACTAACGGCGCAACGAATGAACTTTCACACGCTGCGATCACGATATTAAAGCAGCAGCGAATTCTGCTCGAAAGCGTTATTCACCACGACGGTGGCTTATTTGTTTTACCTTCAGTTGAAACAGTGATCACCCGCGTGCTGAACCTAAGTACAGCAGCGCGACATAGCCTTACGTCTCCTCAACTGTGGTTGCAACATATAAATCAGGTGCTCGATGCCGCAGAAAGCCCCGATATTGCCAGCGCCGATATTGCAAGCTCGGATGTCGAGAGCGCTACACAGGCCACGCCAGAGTCACCGATATTGGCCGACAATAGCGCAGAAGACACTAACGCTCCTTCAACTCAAGAAGAGGCTGGCAAAGCTAAGCAAGAGCGTCAGGTACCCAAAGTCCTTAAAGTGAATCAGGAAAAAGTGGATTACCTCATGGACTTGATTGGCGAGTTAACGGTAGCTAAAAACACCTTGCCGTACTTGGCAAAGCAAGCTGATGACGAAGGAGCCAGAAAGCTCAGCAAGCAAATAAAAGGGCATTTCACTATCGTTAATAGGCTCACAGAAGAGCTGCAAAGTGCTGTGTTGCAAATTCGTATGGTGCCGGTTTCTCATGTGTTCCAACGGTATCCTCGATTAGTGAGAGATTTAGCCAGAAAACTGACCAAGAAAATCGACTTGGTTATGCAGGGCGAAGACACCGAGTTTGATAAAAACTTGATTGAATCTCTCTCTGAACCGCTGATTCATTTATTGCGAAACAGTATTGATCACGGTATTGAGTCACCTCAGGAACGCCTTGCGCAAAGCAAGCCTGAAGCGGGTGTTATTCACCTCAGCGCCACGCCCAACGATGACAGTGTTGTGATCGAAATTCGCGATGACGGCAAAGGCATCGACCCGCATAAAATTAAGTTACTGGCGTATCAAAAGGGCATTATCACCGAGTCTCAACTTGAATCAATTGATGATCAAGAAGCCCTACATCTGATTTTTGCTCCCGGTTTTTCTACCAGTGAAACTGTGTCTGATTTATCGGGTCGCGGTGTGGGTATGGACGCAGTTAAAACCATGGTGATGCAAGCGGGTGGCACTATCGAAATGGACAGCATTGTAGGGGAAGGATCGGTGTTCAGGCTGATATTGCCTCAAACGATGTCAATCAATCGCGTAATGATGTTCGAACTGAATAATCAGATGTTTGGTGTGGGAATGGATTCGGTTGTCGAGACAGTGAAGGCCGCGCCGAAAGATATTCAGTTTATTCGCAATCACCAGGTTCTCATGTTGCGTGACAAGCTAATTCCACTGCATTGTTTGCGCACATTGCTACACATGGCCCCTCCGCATTACAACAATGAAGATGACATTCCTATTCTGGTGGTGAATACCGGACAGGGTGAATTTGGCTTAATGCTAGACCGTTTTCACGAAGGCATTGATGTTATCCAAAAACCACTCGAAGGCGTGATGGCGGGCTTTAATCAGTTTGCTGGTACCGCGCTATTGGGAGACGGTCGCGTTTTGCTAATACTCAATATTCAGGAGTTAGTGGCATGCCAATAACGTACAAACAAAAAGTGGCGCAACTAAGTGGCCACTGCGAGATTGAACTAGCAGAAGAACTTGATCAGTGGTTAGCAGAAAAACCCGCCAGACAGCTCAACTTAAAAGCGCTCACGTCGGTACATACGGCGGTGTTTCAAGTTATCGCGCTGCGCCAGCCCAAGATTTCAGTTTGGCCTAAAGCGGAGTCTTTAAACTGGCTACAAGACACCCTAGTCACATTACAACGAGAGGATGTGGCATGAGTGAGCCTAAGGTGATGGTGGTAGCGAATCGCAAAGGGGGCACGGCGAAAACCACAACAGTGGTGAACTTAGCCTATACCTTAGCAATGCAAAACCAACGCGTTCTGGTTATCGATACCGACAACCAAGGGCATGTTGCACATGGGTTTTTAGCCGACTCCCCCGCAACACGCACAGTAACACCGGCTTGGCTGAACAATGACAACTACTTTAAAGGCGTTGTGCATTATCACCCACAGCTAGACTTGTGTTTGCCACGCAGCACCATCGACTATCTTGAACACAATGTGGGGTTAGACTGGTTGTGCCGTTTTATCGGGCACGCAGAAGTACAACAAGGGTACGACATTTTGCTTATTGATACACCGCCAACGCTCGGCCCTATTTTGCTCAGTGCGCTCGCTGCTGCCGACACTATCATTATTCCCGCAGAGCCATCACCTTTGTCTTCTGATGGCGTGGGTAAGCTTATTACTGCGTGCACTAGCGCGATAAGGAAGAAGCAGTTCCGCGCCAACAAAATTCTAATTCTTCCAGTGATGGTAGACCAGCAACTAAAACTTCATCGACACGTGCTGAAACAGTGGTCAGCGCGTTTTGGAGGGCAACGTTTGTTGCCGTACATCAGACGTAATATCAAATTAGCAGAAGCTTTTTCTCATCGGACGCCGGTAACGGAGTATGCGCCGCGTTCTCATGGTGCAGAGGACTATTCCGTACTTTGTGCTCACCTATTCAATCACCAGTGAGGTAGTAATTTATGACTATGATCCACTTAATCGATGATTCAGCGACCATGTTAATGAGCATGGAAATGTTACTCAAACGGGCGGGTTATGACATCGTGAAGTCAGCCAATGCCGAAAAAGCACTCGAACAACTTGAAGAGGTGTCACCCAAACTCATCATCACCGACTTAAATATGCCAGGTATGAATGGCATTGAGCTTATTCAAAAAATTAAAAGCAACAATAAATTCAGGTTTACACCGATACTGATGTTAACCACAGAGTCACAGCAAACACGTAGAGAAGAAGCGAAAAAAGCAGGCGCGACGGGGTGGCTAGTGAAGCCCGTAGAACCTGAAGATTTACTCAATATCATTCAGCAGATTTTACCTGCTGCCTAGTTGCTGGAGGTGGTTATGAAAGCGTTTTTAGCTCAGCAGAAAAACCGACTGAAAGAGGCCTTTGCCTGGTTGGCAAGCCCTTATACGCGGTCGTTTTTACTCTGTCTCTTGGGTTTTGCAGTGACCCTGATTGGCGTCACTATTTACAATCATTCTGTCGCACAGCCCATCTCTATTTGGGGGGCCGTGTTGTGTAGTCTAATCACCAGTGTTGTTTGGGTGGTGTGGGAACACGCAGGTATTGGAGGGAAATCTGCAAAACTTGACCGCGCTTTGTTAGAGGCAAATGAATACCTGGAGAAAACGTCTTCGCAACTCAAGAAAACCCACGAACAAGTGAGTGAGTACACGCGTATTTTGAACGGGCAGATAGACGGTATTTCCGATATTACCGAAGAAGCGTCGATGGATCTGATGCAAGCCTTGTATGAAATAGAAACCTCTATCCAAGATGGGTTAGATAGTATTAGGCAATCAGAAAAAAGCGCTGAAAGCCTTCGCGTCGATAGCGAAAATGAAATTGGCAGTGTGAATGACAGGCTGGAAGAAATTCGCAAGCTGATTGAAAACCAGCGCGAGCAAGACAAAGCCCATCATCAAGCGATACAAGAAGTCTTGCTAGAGATAGATAAACTGAAAGAGCTCACCGATCTGGTGAAAAACGTGGCGTTTCAAACTAATCTGCTTGCCTTAAATGCGGCTATTGAAGCGGCAAGGGCGGGCGAATACGGGCGAGGCTTTGCAGTTGTGGCGGAGCAGGTTCGCACTTTGTCGAGTCAGTCTTCAGAAGCGGCTGAGCGCATAGAGCAAGGCATTCACTCAGCATTGTCAGCCGCGAAAGTGCACGGTGAAAAGCTGTTGGCGACCAAAGACAGCAGCGAAACGTGCGAACTACTGACCGCTTTTTCCGATTCACTAACCAATGTTACTGAGCACTACCGGCAGTTGGAGTCGTTTCAGCCACGCATGATCAATTGCTTTACTAAGAGTGCAACAGAAGTGGCGAAAAGGGTGGGTGGAGCAATTGCGAAAATTCAATTTCAAGACATTATTCGCCAGCGCGCTGAAAATGTGAAACTAGAGCATGATGTGTTGGTGGATTTATTTGGCCAGTTTTCCTGTTATATCGACGGCAGGCAGAATTACGATGAGTCGTTTAATTTGTCGACCGCGCAAATGTTTGAAAAATACGTGATGGAAGACCAGCGGCGCATTCATTTCGATATTACTGAGAATGCCACTCAGGATGAGGCCAGGCGTCAGGCAGAAGAAGCCAGAGAACCAAAGATACAGCTATTTTAACAGCCTAACGTAGGGCTTGTCGTTGCAATGTCGCACACAACGTACGTCGTATGCGACATCAGTGGCATTGCCTTAGAAGCGATAAGTCGCGGTTACATTGTAACTACGTGGTGCGCCGTAATAACCTTGCTCCCAATACAGAGATTTTAAATAACGCTCGTTGGTGAGGTTATTAATATTGGCAGTAACGCTAAATTGAGGCGTGATTGCATAAGAAGCCATTAAACCAATTAAGGTATAAGCGTCTTGCTCAATTGTGATTGCTTCGCCTGCATTGTCATAGGCTGCTGGTACGTTACCCACATAACGCGAGGTGTCTTCCTGCCAACGTAGTGTTGCTCCTACGCGAAGAGCGGGCAAGGCTGGAATTTGATAGGTGGCATTCAAGGTGACCATTTTTTCTGGCGTATAGCCTTCTACGAGGTCGTCGCCACTTAAATCAAAAAAGGTCATACCAAGATTGGTTTGTAGCCCAGGTAATAGCTCACCGGCGATGTCCAGCTCGATACCTTCAGAGTTAATGCCGTCAGCAGGACGGTACACTTGCTCTTGTACGCCAGATACCGGGTTTTCAGCAAAGCCGTCGGCTACCGCCAAATTCGTTTGCGTAATGTCGAAATAGGCAAAGGTTACCAGTGCACTATCACCGAAAAGCGACGCTTTAACTCCCACTTCTTTGCTTTCGCCGGTTACAGGGTCGAGGCGGTTAAAGTCACTGTCTCGTTGAGTTTGTGGCAAGAAAACCTCGGTGTAGCTGGCATAGGCGTTAACACTTGGTGTAATGGCATAAACTAAGCCAACATAAGGAACGGCTTGGCTGTCATCGAGAGTTTCATCTTCGCCGTATGATTCCCCGTCTACTTCAACTTTGTTAAAGCGAACACCGCTAAGTAGGTTGAGGTTGTCTGTTAGAGAGAAATTACCAGCAAGATAATAGGCTATCTGTTTTTCTGTTACATCACTGCCAGTAGGATAATCGGTAAATTCTGGTAGTGGTGTGTCGCCGTCCCACTCTTCCATGGCTGGCAACGCTGGGAAGCCATTACCTGTGTGATAGTCGTACAGGGAAATATCGGTATAGGCAACACGCGCATAGCTTGCACCCATAGTGATGTCGTGCGTTTGGCCGAAGGCGTCAAACTGCCCATTAATATAAATATCGGCGTAGTCGTGTTTGTCGTCTAAATCGTACTCACTGCCATAGCCAACTAGCCCTAGGCCGGTATCTGGGTCAAGCAAAGTGGTGCCAGTTTCGCTATCTCGTGCCACATAGGTGTAGAAAAGCTCTGAGTCTTCATCGGTTTCAATATGGGTGTAATCCGCTTTAATCGACCAATTGTTGTTGAATTGATGGTCGAGAAACGCAAATACGCGGGTATCGGTAACATCCCAGTTAGACCAATCTGCTGAGGTATTGGTGCTACTGTCGAAGTTGGTTGGTGTGCCGTCTGCGTAGTACAAGGTGAGAGCGCCCCACATGTTGCCTTTGGCGTCACTGGTTTGCTGGCTCGCGCCAACGAGCAAATTGGTATTCTCTCCAAGTTTGGTATTAACAACACCGTATATCACGGTTTTATCGATTTCGTATCGGTCGAGGTAAGACTGACTTTTCTCTTTTGCAATTACCACGCGTGCGCCCACGTTATCGCTAATGGGGGCCGATACGTCAGCGTCAACGCGGTAGGCATCCCATTTTCCAGCTTGAGCGCTGATATTCGCTTGAAATTCTTCGGTGGGTTTTTTACGCACATAGTTAACGGTTGCCGCGGGACTACCAGAACCTGTCATCATGCCGTTTGCGCCGCGCAGTACTTCTATTTTTTCGTACATAGCAATATCGACATCGCCATGAACGTTACCGCTGATCACCGGCAGACCAAGGCCATCTACTTGAAAGTTAGTGATATCAAAGCCGCGCGCAGTGAAATAGGTACGGTCGGTTTCGACTTCCTCAACATTGATGCCAGTAACAGTGTTAAGTACTTCATTGATATTGGTAAGCGCAAAGTCGTCCATTTGCTCTTCACCAATCACACTGACTGATTGAGGAATATCCTTGATCGCCAGATTCAGGCGAGAAAGGTCTTCTGCCTCTGAGTATAAATACCCCTGATATCGAGCACCTTTGATCGTGACTGTTTCAATATCGTTTGATTGTTCGTTGGCCTGTTCTTGGGCAACCGCCATGGTGTTGATGCCGATTGCGGCCATGATAGCAGCGGAAACAAGAGAGTGTTTCATTACTTTTCCTTATGCAAATAATAACAATTATCATTATTGTACTGGATAGTATCTAAAACATTCAACATATGATTAGTTTGTGCAATCAACTCAGATTTACCGTCCCGCAGCGCGAAATATAAGAAAAACTTTATATTAAGCGTTTATTATATTAGAATGATCGCATGTTTAGGTGAGGTGTAAGGTTATGAGGCAGAAAATTGCACGGTATCTGATCAACTTGAGTTTGCATAAACCCAAGTGGGTTTATGGTTTGCTCTTATTGTTAACCTTGGCCGTAGGCAGCCAAATTGCGCGTATTCAAATTGATACCGACCCAGAGAACATGCTGCCAGATGATCACCCTGCACGTACGTTTCACAACCAAACCAAGCAAGCATTTGCGATGCATGATGCCATTGTGGTTGGGGTAGTGAACGATGCCTTGAGTGAGGGGATATACAACACGTCTTCATTGGCTGACGTCTACAACCTAACCCAGTCGATTCTAGCTATTGATGGCGTGATTGATGCCGATGTGATGTCGTTGTCGACTGTGGACAATATTGCTCAGGTGGGCCAAGGGACCATTCGTTTTGAATGGATGATGGACAAGCCGCCAGCAACTGAACAAAAAGCTGCCCAGATCCAAACTAATATTGAGCGCCTGCCATTACTGTATGACACGCTGGTGGCACAAAGTGGTAAGGCGGCGGCCATCTATGTTCCTATTGCAGATAAAAACCAAAGCTACCGCATTGCAGAAGAAATTCGTGGGCATATTGATGCATTAAGTGGAGTAGATAGCTGGTACATCACGGGTTTGCCTGTGGCTGAAGACCAATTCGGCGTTGAAATGTTTGTACAAATGGGTATCTCAGCACCGCTAGCCGGTTTGATGATATTTATTTTATTGTTCGTGTTTTTCCGCAATATTCCTTTGATTGTTGCCCCTATGATTGTGGCAATGAGCACCGTTATTGTGACCATGGGGGCGCTGATTGGCGCTGGCTTTACCGTGCATATCATGTCGTCGATGATCGCCATATTCTTGATGCCAATTGCGGTTGTTGATTCGGTACATATTTTGTCGGAGTTTTCAGACCGCTATAAACCGGGTGAAGACGTGAAAAAAGTAATTGGCGAAGTCGTCGGCCACTTGTTCACACCAATGCTTTATACCTCGGTGACCTCGTCTATTGGCTTTTTCTCACTTATGTTGACGCCAATCCCACCGGTACAAATTTTTGGTGGGTTTGTTGGGTTAGGTATTTTGTTCGCGTTTTTGGTGACCATAATTTTCATTCCTGCTTATGTGTCTCGCATGAGCCCAGCTGCGCTCGATAAACTGCAAGTTGTGATGCATCACGCCCACGAAGATGGCCATTGGGTCGCCCGCGTAGCACGCAGCATTGGCAAAATCGCTATTCGCCGACAAACATCCTTGTTGTTGGTATTTACCTCTGTATTTGCAGTTTCAGTATGGGGTATTGCTCAAATCCAAATTAACGATAATCCAGTGCGCTGGTTTAAACCTGATCATGAAATTCGTGTGGCTGACCGCGTACTCAACGAGAATTTTGCCGGCACCTATAATGCCTATTTAGTGTTAACCGCCACAGATGCTTTGCCTACTATTGAGCAACTTTTTGAGCGAGGTGTAACACAAACTAACCCATGGCCGTCATCATTGGATGAGTGGAAGGCACAACAAATCGTTGATTCTACGTCTGCGAGTTCCCCCGCAGAAGCGCTACAAAATTTAGTGATGGCGATTGATGATAAGTTGTTTAGCGAACTGACTGACGAGGAATTGGACACACTCGATGGGTTAATGGCAACCACAGAACAAACTCTGAGTCAGGCCAAACGCTTTCAAGATCCTGAAGCATTGGCTTACATAGCTGAACTACAAGCTTTCTTAGCTGATACTGGGTTGGTGGGTAAATCTAATACCCTGAGCGATGTGGTCAAAGTGGTTAACCGGGAACTGCGTTCAGGTGATGATAAAGACTATGTTTTGCCTGAGAGTGCGGCAGGTGTTGCCCAAACCTTATTACAGTATCAGTCGTCTCATCGCCCGCAAGATTTGTGGCACTTTGTGACACCGGATTACCGTTCAACATTACTTTGGTTGCAACTCACCAGTGGTGACAACCAAGATATGACCGCCGTGGTCAATGCTGTTGATAGCTATATTAAACAGTACCCGTTACCCGAGAATGTAAAAGCGGATTGGGCGGGTAAGGCTTACCTTAATTTGGTATGGCAAGACAATATGGTCGCCGGAATGCTAGAAAGCCTCATGAGCGCTTTTGTTATCGTATTCATCATGATGGTGGTGTTGTTCCGTTCACTGGTGTTTGGTGTTTTAGCCATGTTGCCACTCACGTTAACCATCACGTTTATCTATGGTTTGATTGGCATTGTAGGCAAAGATTACGACATGCCAATCGCAGTATTGTCAGCCCTGACACTAGGCCTTTCAGTGGATTTTGCGATTCACTTCCTTGAGCGAGCACGGGCGATTTATCAACAAACCAAAGACGTAAAAGCCACCTTTGATGCCATGTTTGGCGAGCCTGCCAGTGCCATTACGCGTAATGCCTTAGTGATTGCATTGGGCTTTACCCCTTTGTTGTTTGCGCCTTTAGTGCCTTACATCACAGTCGGTGTGTTTTTAGCGAGCATTATGGCTATTTCCGCCTTGGTGACCTTGTTGGTGTTACCTGCGGCAATGAGCAAGTTACAACGCATTGTTTTCACCCATAAGGAGTGACCGATGAAAAAGTTAAATCTTGTGTTAGTCGGATTGAGCAGCTTATTCATGAGTGCGTTAGGTCATGCAGCACCTAATGTCGCCGACATTATTCAACAATCTGAAAAGGCGGCGTACTACGCCGGTGAAGATGGCCGCTCTCAAGCGCGGATGTTGATTGTGGATGCGCAAGGGCGCAAACAAATGCGCCAGTTCACCATATTGCGCAAAGATGTGGCAGACAATGGCGATCAACGCATGATGGTGTTTTTCTCGCGTCCAACCGATGTGAAAAACACCGTATTTCGCGTTGAAAAACACACGGCATTGTCTACCGATGACGACCGTTGGTTGTATCTGCCTGCACTGGATTTGGTGAAGCGTATTTCCGCTGGAGACAAGCGTACTTCTTTTGTTGGCTCTCACTTTTTTTACGAAGATGTGTCTGGGCGGGCGACTGAAGAAGATACTTACACATTGAGTTTAGAGAGCGATGAGCGCTATGTGCTTAAGGCCGTACCGAATAATCCTGATTCAGTAGAATTTGCTTATTATGTGGTTGAAATAGATAAGGCCACCATGTTGCCCATGATGATCACTTTTTACAAAGCGGATGATACGGCCTATCGCAAAGTGGAGACGGTAGAAGTAGAGACAATTCAGGGCTATCCAACTGTAACCCGATCTAAGGTGAGCGATTTAGCCGCAGGCGGCTATACCTTAATGGAGTTTCGCGATGCGCAATACGATTTAGGTTTGCCTGACGATATCTTCACCGAGCGTAGTTTGCGTACACCGCCTGCTAAGTGGTTACAATGAACAAGTTGCTTTCTATGAACCTATTTAAAGGATGTGCGGCAATGTTCGCCGCAGTTATCCTATTTAGTTCTAATGTATTTGCTCAAAGTGCGCCTGAATCGAATCAAGAAACATCGGATGATTGGGGTGACACTTGGGGAGAAATGGATGAGTGGGAAGAAGAAGCCGTATCGCCTTTCTCCTATGCAGGGTTTGTCGAATTTGCCATGGGCGATAGAGTCAGTGACGACCCCGCGCTCGGTCGCCATAGCACGTTAAGAGATGCCCGTGTTCAACTGCAAGCCGATTACGCCCTCGACAACGGCAAGTTCACTTTCCGAGGGGATTTGTATTACGACGGCGTGTTGTCGAGCACCGAAACACAACTTCGTGAATTAGTTTGGCAAGGCTCGCTGCGAGAATTAGGTGCATGGGGTGAGCATTTTGACCTCAAAGTGGGTCAGCAAGTGCTGACTTGGGGAACCGGTGACTACCTATTCCTCAATGATTTATTTCCTAAAGATTACCAATCATTTTTCTCTGGGCGCCAAGATGAATACTTAAAGTCGCCGTCGTTATCTGCGCGGTTGTCAGGATATTTCGATAGCGTGAATATTGATGTGGTAATTACGCCCCAATTTACCCCTGATAATGGCATTACTGGTGAATATTTTTCCTTTTTTAACCCACAACTAGGGTTAAACGTGGCTCCCGCTTTTTCTGTGTTAAAAGAGAATGAACCGGATGAAGCCGAAGTGGCGATACGCCTTTATAAAACCATCGGCCAGACCGAATGGGCAGCCTATGGCTATCGCGGCTACACCAAAACACCAACGGGAGCCGATGCGCTAAGCCGCCCCATGTATAACCGACTAAATGTATTGGGGGTTAGTGCAGTACAACCTCTGGGTGATGGTTTGGCCAAAGTTGAGTACGCATACCACGACTCGGTGGATGACAGTCATGGTGATAACCCCTTTGTCGCTAACAGCCAGAGTCGATTTTTGTTTGGCTACGAGCAGGAATTGGTCGCTAATCTTACGGGGTCAGTACAGCTCTACTCAGAATATACCCATGATCACGATGCGCTTATGAGTGCGAGCTATTGGCCTGAGTATGAGCAAGAAACGTGGCGTCATGTGATTACCACACAGTTGATGTACCGCGCTTTGCGCCAAACATTGACGGTACAGGGTTTTAATTTCTATTCGCCAACCGATGAAGACGGGTACTTCAAACTGAATGTGAGCTATTCACCCACAGACAGTTGGCAATTACGCGGTGGCGCAAACCTCTTTTACGGGCAACAAGCCCACACTTTTTACCACCAATTTGAAGACGCCAGTAATGTGTTTATGGCGTTTAGCGTTTACTTTTAAGGAGTGTAACTATGTCTGCAGAACGTGCTTTAACAGCCTTTGCTGGTTTAATGGTATTGCTTTCAGTAGTGCTAACTTGGTTTGTTCACACTAATTTTTTGTGGTTTACCGTGTTTGTTGGCGCCAACCTTTTTCAACAAAGTTTTACTGGATTTTGCCCAGCGACTATTGTGCTGCGCAAAGTGTTTGGCTTTAAAACAGAAAAAGAGTTGGCAACAGAAGCGCAATAACCCATACGCAGGGTTTATTGACGCCAAAAGCAGTAAGAAGGCCCCTGCACTGAATCAGTGGAACGCTGATCACAGGAGGGGCCATCATCACTCAACGCGGTAACGCCTAGGCAACTATTTTACTCTCGCAATGACTAAATACACGGCACTTGCCACAATGAGCCCGACAAACCACGCATAGGCGTAAAGTGCGGAAAACAGTGTCGGCACCTGTTCAATAAACCCTGCTGCCTGCAAAAAACCGGGAATATTCGGCAACACCCCAATCAGTAACGCAAACAGACCTGCTCGGTTCCATCCATTGTTGGCACTGTATTCTCCGTCGTGCTGAAATAACGCATCGATATTCAGTGTCGCTTTGCGCAGAATGAAATAGTCGGCAAGTAATATGCCCGCAATAGGGCCGAGCAACGCAGAATATCCTGTTAACCAAGTGAATAAGTATCCGCCCGCGGTTTCGAGTAACTTCCACGGGAAGATTGCGACACCGATACCTGCGGTAATATAGCCACCTAGTTTAAAGCTGATTGTGGCAGGGGCCATATTGGAAAATCCATAGGCTGGGGCGACCACATTTGCCGCTAAGTTGGTGGTAAGTGTTGCGAGCGCTAATGCGGCTAAAGCGAAGACCACGCCCAAACCGCCCATGCGCCCCGCTAAAGCCACTGGGTCCCAGATGGCTTCACCGTAAATGGTAACGGTGGCAGAGGTAACGGCTACGCCAATAAACGCAAATAACGCCATGGGTAATGGCAGCCCCACCGCTTGCCCAAGCATCTGATCTTTTTGTGATTTAGCAAAGCGAGTGAAGTCAGGAATGTTGAGTGCCATGGTGGCCCAAAAGCCAACCATTGAGGTTAAACCTGCGAAAAAGGTGGGCCAGAATTGCCCTTCTTTGGCCCCTCCAGCAACAAATTGTGAGGGGGTGGCGAGCATTTCACCAAACCCGCCAGCTTTAATATATGCCCAAGTGAGAAGCGCTAAGCCCATCAAAATTAAAAACGGTGCGGCAAAGGTTTCGAGCCAACGAATAGACTCGGTTCCGTATTTTATGAAGACCAAATGCAGCGCCCAAAAAGCGAAGAAACTGAGCGTTTGTGCAATATCAATCCCCAAGACAGGGAGTGGCTGGCCGACAAAAGCATTGCTGCTTACACTGTTCAATATGACATAAATGGCGCTGCCGCCAACCCATGTATTAATACCAAACCAACCGCAGGCAACTAAGCCTCGTGCTAAAGCCGGTATTTTAGCGCCTTTGGTGCCAAAAGCACTGCGCAACAAAACGGGGAAGGGCAAGCCGTATTTTGCCCCAGCATGGCCAATAAGCATCATTGGCACCAGTACAATCACATTACCCAATAAAACGGTAATAACAGCCTGATACCAGTTCATTCCTTCCGACACTAAACCGGCAGACAACAGATAAGTGGGTACACATACGACCATAGCGACCCAGAGTGCTGCATAATCTTTCCAGCCCCAGGTTCTCATTGCCGGTTCTGTCGGCGCTAAGTCTTCATTCCAGAGCTCAGTGTGATAATGCGACGGCTTCGCCATGGTGCTTTTTTTTGTATTGTCCACGAACTACATCCTTACGGGTTGAGATGGTTTTCATTAACAGCAGAAAACCATGCTTGTCTATCCAATAACAGACAACAGGGTAAGACCCTGCTGTCGTGATGCCCACTGTTTGAACACTTTCACACAGTGGTACTTATTAGAAGTTACGTCTGACAGTGAGACCATAGGTTCTAGGCTTTGCGTAAGAGATTTGGGTGGTGCCGTAAAATCCCGTTACGTCGAATCCGATGAGCTCATGGTCAGAATCAAAAACGTTGTCGACATAGGCTGCAATACTCCACTTGTCCTCACCGTCATCCCAGGTTAAACGGGCATCGGCAGTGGCGTAACTATCAATTTCATGGGCAGTAAAATTACGCGCATTGTGAAAGGTTTCTGATTGATAGTTTGCTGATACTTGCCCTGCCATATTGCCCTCGAAGGCATCCCAGTTATATCTGAGCATGGCCGATGCCTGATACTCGGGTGTAAAGGGCGGCGTGGTATCTGCAAAATAACCTGACGCCACTTCCAAATCTTCAACCACAGCATCGGTATAAGACACATTCACCATCACATCCAGGTTGTCACTTGGCGTAAGAAATAACTCGAGTTCTAGCCCAGTGAATGTTGCCTTTTCATTCGAAACCACACCCGAGTTATTGACCCAAGAAAACGATTGATAATCATTGTAATCGTAATAGAAAATACTGGCGTTAAACACCCCGCTTCCTTCCATCAAGCTGTGTTTGATACCGGCTTCATAGGCGGTTAATTCTTCTGGTTTATATTGACTAAGCCCGCCGCCGAGAGGGGCATTAAAGCTACCTGCTTTTACACCGCGACTCACACCTGCGTAGTACAAACTGTCACCCACACTGTATTCGAGCTGCAACTTGGCTGACCACAAGTTTTGGTCGTTGTCTTCGATCAGAGTTTCTGAAGGCGTGGTGCTGGTATCAATTTCTATCACTCGGTCATTGGTGTTTTTATTCAAATACACATTACCCACAAAGTCTTTATTTTCACGGGTGTAGCGCAGGCCGCCAACCAAGACTAAGTCATAGGTTAAGTTATAGTCGACCTGACCAAAGACAGAATAAGAGTCAGTTTTCAGTGAAACCAGTGTGTTGTTTTCTTCTCCGCCTAGGTAAAAGGTGGTGGGCGAGCCAGCTAACCCTTGGCTGTAATCTGTGTCGATAACAAGGTAATACACGCCTGTCACCCACTTTAACGTGTCGGTTTCACCGGCAAAGCGCAACTCTTGGCTAAATTGGTCAATGGTGCTGTTTGATTGGAAGATCAGTTCAGGTGACGCCGTTTGGTCTGAATCTAGCCCAATGGTGCGTTTAAACTGTTTGTAATCTGACATGGCGAAAAAATCAAAGCTATCAAAAGCGTATTCCAGCGTGGCTGCTAGCCCTTGCGACTTAATTTTATTTTGATCATCGAAAGCAAAATCTTTATTGACCAGTCGGCCTGAGCCGTCGGGGTCGAAGTTACCATTAAAATCGCCGCCTTGAACGGGGCGTAAAGGGTCGCCGTTAAAGTTGCCATCTACGCAAACGCCCGCTTGAATGGTGTCGCACCCCATAGGGTCGTCGGCGGCATAAATAACGTCGATGACGTTCCCTGCGGCGTCTTTGATCTCGGTGGTATTCACTACCTGATAAGGGCCTTCACTTTTGGTCGTGTCTGACCAGTTTCCGCTTAATAACAAAGAACCTTGGTTGCCAATATCAAACATCAACTGAGCGCGAAACGCTTTGGTGTCATCGTTATAGCCATCTTCACCACCGCCTACTGAACCTAAGCGAGTGTCAGGCGCTGCGCCATCTTCATAGATGTTTTTGAGAATTTCACCTTGCTGATTGGTAAAGCCGGAAAAGCGCCCGTAAACGCCGTCTGAGATTTCGCCTGAAATCGCACCTTCAAATCGATACTGTTCAAATCGCGCCACGGTTAACTCTGCAAAACCTTCGGTTTCTTCAGTCGGTTTTGCTGTTACGGTATTGACCAATCCACCAGTTGCGTTGCGTCCGAACAAGGTGCCTTGAGGGCCTTTTAATATTTCGATGCGAGCAACGTCGAATAGGCCAAATGTTTGCGCTTGGGTGCTTGCTAAATAGCGGCCGTCGACGTACACCGCGACCGGTGCTTCTGCCAGATCAGCATAATCGTTTTGTACTACACCTCGAATATTGAAAATAGCTCGTTGACCACCAATATCACCGGCCAAAGATACACCCGGTGTGAATGCAATCAGTTCTGTGCTGCTTTCAATGCCCAATGCTTCTAGCTGATCGCCAGAAAAAGCGGTGACAGCAATTCCCACATCACTGATGTTCTCGTTACGCTTTTGCGCTGTAACTTCAATACTTTCCCATACATTTTCCGCTGCATTGGCAACGGGAGCCGATAGCGCCAAAGTGACTGACAGAGCCAGCAGGCACTTGCGTGTTTCCAAAGTTTGCATGTTTTACTCTCATTATTAATTTTTTAATTAGCCGTACGGCCATCTCGTCCTGATTTTTAAGAGTAACGCTATCGACGTGAACTGCTTATCGAAGGCCACCGAAGTGCAAGCCAAAGGCTGAGCAGTAGAACACTGCTAAAGCTTACTGATTTAAATAATTATTGAACTTGTCATGTTGTAATCTTTAAAAGAGCAATGATTTTTGTAGTGCTGGATACCAGTAGAGTGCTAGTACCTGCGCCAAATATTGAGCATAAAATAGACCATTATTAAAATGTCTATGTATTTCAGTTGTTTGTCGTGATTTTATTTTGAAATTGGACCGCACGGTTCATTTTTGGGTGCGTATTTTTGTACTTTTGAATCGTTGTGGTGCAAAGAGGGAGGTAACAGCGTGATCCTATTGTGATTTAGGTGGAATACCGCTTTAACCTAAAGCGGCACCGTTTTTTACGGGTTGGTCGGGGCTGACTAACACAACACGGCGTGCGTCGTCGTAAAATCCTGTTACCAGACATTCAGACATGAAAGGACCAATTTGCTTTTTAGGGAAATTGACCACGGCTAGGATTTGCTTACCGAGTAGGTCATCTTTGGAATACAAATCGGTAATTTGGGCGCTTGATTTTCGCATACCTATTTCCTCACCAAAGTCGATGACGAGTTTGTAGGCGGGGTTTCTGGCTTCAGGAAAATCATCGACTTGCACGATGGTTCCTGCACGTAGCGCAACTTTTTCAAACTCTTTCCACGTAATCTCTTGCATGTTACTTCCTTGCTATTGTTGATTTAACATGAAGCGGGTGTTGTATATGAAATTAGCACCCTTTGCAGTATGGATACTGCGGAAGTCTTTATATACAGGTATCCCGCAGGCCGATAGGACGCTCGTGGCGTCGATTCACTAACGAAAAGAGTACTAGAAATCTGCTGTAGTTTTTATGCAGATCCGACACTGTTTTGGCCTGCTTCGGCATACTTGGCGCGTTTAGAAAACTGCTTAGGCGTACACCCAAAGTGCTCTCTAAATCGTCGTGTAAAGGCCGAAACATCGTTATACCCCACGTCAAAAGCTACATGGGTTACAGGCCTGTCGGTATAGGACAGCAAAGCTTTGGCCTTCTGCATTCTCAGTTCGATCACGTATTGGCCTACACGTTTGCCGGTACTGGCTTTAAAACGTTTTTTGAATTGGGTTTCACCCAAACAGGCAAGGGATGCAAGGTGGTTAATCGACAAGGGCGCACTGACATCTTGGTGAATGTGCTGGAGCGCCGTAGCAATTTTATCTTCCGACCCGCCAATTTGAGTGTGATAGGTGAGTTGCAAGAGAAAAAGTGGCACCATCGCCCGAATCACTGCTTCGTCAGAGTGGTGTGTAAGCTGGGCTTCTATGTAGTGAAGAAACGCCATAAATGGCGTATCCACACTGAATTTTGGGCTAGGTAACGACAGTAAGTTACTCGGTAAAGTGGTGAGGTCGGCTACGACAAAACGCGCTTTTTCGTCGGCGCGAAATGTGTGTTTTACACCCGTTTTAATCACAATTCCTTCGCTTACGCCCACTTTCCCCGCAAAGTCGCCAACAGTAATATCGATAAAGCCGTTCAACGGTATCACCAACTGATGGTGATCATGGCTGTGTTGATCGTATTGTCGTGTGTAAGAGCGAATTGAAAGGGCCGACGTCATAGTAGTATTGAACAAGCTTCCGGTCATTCAAACTAACGCGTAAAGTGGCCGCGAGCAAGTGATACGCGCTGCAAGCCACTAGAGTACTTCTAAAAACCTCTGCTGCTGTCGCGTTACCCAATAGGCATTATTGAATGTGAAGTGTACCTTGCATCATTACCCAGTGTCCCGGTGCTGCGCAGAAAAACACGTACTCTTTGCCGGCAGTAAAAACGTCAGTGTTGAAAGTAATTGATGTACTTTCCCCACCGCCGATTACTTTAGACGCGGCAATAACACGAGGGTCATCAGGTTGCACGTAGCGATTGGCAATACCCGCTTTAAAGCTGTCGGCCACTAGCCCATCGAGGTGTTGTTTTTCGGCAATAACAACATTGTGCCCCATGGTGGATATAGGCAGTTTTCCGGTATGTGTCAGCGTTAAGGTAACAGTGCTGCACGTTGTGGCAATGTTCAATGTTTTGGTGGAATATTGCATGCGGTCATTTGCTTCTAGTTGCATGTTACAGTCTTCTGCCGCGCTCACATTCAATGCCGCTAGGGTAACTAAGACACCTACAAACCAAGTCATTATTTTCATTCACCTTCTCCGTTATGTTTCGTTAGATTCAACTGATGGGGGTATTAAAGCCTTGGAAGGCGATGCGGCCAATCGAGTAAAACCAATCGCAGCAATCGTTTAATGCGATAGTGGGGCTTGACCTTTCTATTCACAGGGTACGATAAGCGGTCGAAGTCTTACGTTGTGGTGTTTGGTCAGTTGGAAGGTAAGTTGCTAGTATAAAATTTCTCGCAATTTGGAATGCAATCCACTCATGAAAATAACAAAAATACTCAGCAGTTTGGTGATGCTAGGCGTGTGCGTAAGCCCACTCACCTCAATCGCCGCACAACAAGCAACAACCAGCACACAAGCCGTTCAGCCGCAGTTATGGCCAGGTACAAAGTACAACAGCGCTATTCCAACTTTTTATTCTGTACTCGGGTACAACGTGGGTGAGCGCATTACGACCCATGCCGATATGCTGCGTTACTTCGACGCACTTCAACAAGCCGCTCCTGATCGAATTAAGGTATTCGAATATGGGCGCACATGGGAAGGTCGAAAACTGATTTATGCGGCGATTGGTAAGCCAGACAATGTTGCCGACCTAGAAGGGTTTGCCAGCAAGATGCAAAAGCTCGCTGACCCACGGGTGACAGATCGTGATACCGCCAAGAATATCATTAAAACTTTACCCGGCTCGGTGTGGTTGGAGCATGGTGTACACGGTAACGAAATCAGTAGCACCGATGCTGCAATGATGACAGCGTATCACTTGTTGGCAGCGAAAAACGACCCAGTGGCGAGTAAAATTCTTTCCAATACTTTGGTGTTTATCGACCCACTGCAAAACCCAGATGGGCGCACGCGATTTACCAATAACTATTACTCGGCGGTGGGCTATGTACACAGTGGTGACCGTTTGAGCGTGGAGCAAAACGAGCCTTGGCCTCGTGGTCGAAGCAACCACTATTTGTTTGATATGAACCGCGATTGGTTGGCGATCACCCAGCCGGAAACCGCTGGACGTATTAAAGCCTTGAACCATTATAAACCTACTGTTGTCATCGATTTACACGAGATGGGCGGCGATTCCAGTTACTTCTTTGTGCCAGCAGCACAACCTATCAACCCCTTTATGAATGAAGGGCAATTAGCCAACAATGTGCTAATTGGGAAAAATAATGCCAAGTACTTCGACGAGTTTGGTTTTTCTTATTTTACGCGTGAAGTTTACGATGCGTTTTACCCTGGCTACGGTGACAGCTGGCCTACCTTCTATGGCGCGTCAGCGGCTACGTATGAAGTTGCGTCTACTCGCGGAGAAAAATACATTACGCGAACAGGCGAAGAAATCCCTTACATTTCGCCGGTTCATAAGCACTTTGTTGCATCTATGGCCACGGCTGAGGCGGTATCAGATAATCGCGAGAAAATTCTGAGTGACTTCTATCAGTATCAAGTGGATGCAATTAAAGCGGGGAAAGACGACGATGAACGTACCTTTATAATCCCTGCTACTCGTGACAAAGCGGGGAGTCATAAGCTTGCAGCGCTCATGGCGCAACACGGTGTTGAAGTAACTCAAGCCACCGCCGCGTTTAAAGCCTGTGGCAACCGTTATCAAGCGGGAGCTTATATTATCGACACGGCCCAGCCGCGAGGACGTTTTGTTAAAACCACATTCACCCAACAAGTGGATATGGCCGACGATTTTATTAAAGAACAAGAGCGTCGCCGTGCGCGCAAACTCAATGACCAGATTTACGACGTGACAGCTTGGTCTTTGCCTTTGTTATTCAACGTAGACACCGACGCTTGTGACCGTGCCGTCGACGTGGCAAGTGTGGCCGTTCAGGCCGACAGCACATTAACCGGTGAAGTGATTAACCCAGACGCGAAAGTGGCTTATATCGTGCCATGGGGCGATATGGCAGCAGGCCAGTTTCTCACTGCCGCGTTACAAGCGGGTGTGTCGCTGAAAAGTGCTGACGAAGCCTTTGTAATGGGTGATAAACAGCGTTTTGCTGCTGGCTCGTTGGTGATTGAAGTAAAAGCGAATGACAAAAATATTGCTGAAACCGTTGCGCAGATTGCTAATGAAACAGGCGCAAAAGTTATTGGTGTGGACAGCAGTTGGGTGATTGAAGGGCCAAGTTTTGGTAGCTATAGCACGGTACCTATGGTGGCACCTAAAATCGCCATGGCTTGGGATTCACCCACGTCATCATTAAGCGCTGGTAGCACGCGATACGTGATTGAGCGAGAGTTTAATTATCCTGTAACGGCAATGCGCTCAGCACAAATTGCCCGAGGTGATTTACGTCAATATCAGGTATTGATTCTTCCTGCAGGTTATTACGGCGGTGACCTTGGTCAGCGCGGAGCCGACAACATCAAACAATGGGTTGAGCAAGGCGGGGTGTTAATTACGCTGGCGAATGCTACCAAGTTTGCGTCGGAAACAGGTTTGTTAGATGTACAGCGCGAGCAAGCGCTGAAAGACGACCAAGGGCAAGAAGACAAGGTTGAAAATGGCATGGTGGCTGGCAAGCTTATTGAAGATAAAGCAGGCTTTATTGCGGCAATTGAAAACCATTTAGACAGCCCTGATTACGTTGCCGGTGTTTTAGCTAACGTTGAGGTTGACCAAGAGCATTGGTTAACGGCAGGGGTAAATCCAGAAGTGGTGTCTTTGGTGGTGGGTAGTGATATTTACACGCCAATGAAACTGGCTTCTGGCAAGAACGTGGCATGGTTTGCAGGTAAAGATAAAACCTTAGCCAGTGGTTATTTGTGGAAGGAAAACCAAACTCAAATGCCGTATAAACCATTCTTACTTTATCAGCCAACAGGGCGAGGTATGGTCATTGGCTATACACAAGACCCAACCAGTCGCGCCTATCTGGATGGTTTGAACGTGATGTTCATGAACACTATCTTTAGAGCAGCGGCACACGCGAACCCGGTAAGATAAACCTGATACTTTGCGCCGCCAGTGCAATGCTGGCGGCGATTTAGTCTTTACTATTTTTCCCGTCACTTAACCTAGGTTAATTCTTTTATCTCCAGAGGCGACTACTATGGCCCACATAGTGTTTTTAGAGATGAAAAATCATGATGACGAAGTGGTCTTCTGTTGTATTAGCGGTGTTGTGGGCGTGGTTAATGGCATCGTCGTTTGTGGTGTCGGCAATGATTACGCCCTACGCTTCGCCTATCGCGACGACAGGGCTGCGTTTTGGCTTGTCTTTGCTATTGATGACGCCTTTTTATCTCTTGGCCAAAAAACAGGGGCCAGCGGTGACTCATGGGTTGTTCCCAAGCCGAAAAGTGGCCGTTCAATATGCGATTATCAGTGGCGCTTTGGTGGCTTTTTTCATTGGTTTATTCACTGCATTGCAAACGACAACGTCGTTGAATACATCAGTGATCTACACCCTAGTGCCGTTAATCGGTGCAGTGCTGGCTTTGATTGCAGGTGTTAAAACGCGTAAGCGACAGTGGCTGGGTTATCTGTTGGGGTCTGGCGGAGCTATAACTGTGCTACTCTTTACACGCAGCGGCACCCTCACGTGGCACACGGGTGATGCAATCTATCTTGGGGCCTGTGTTTTGCTGGCTTTTCATGTGGTGGCAATACAGCTTTGGGCGGCTAAAGTCCCAGCTTTTATTGGCGCTTACCGCATTCTGTTCTTCGGAACCCTGTGGCTAATACCCGCAACAGTCTTGTGGGGCGAGCTGTCTTTGGTGCAATGGCATGCGCCCGCGTTTTGGGGGCTGCTTGGTTATTTGAGTTTGTTTACTACCTTGTTGTCATTTGTGATCCAACAGAGGATCGTTAGCGAGTCTGGCGCTTCTCGTTTGCTTGCTTTCAGCTATACCATTCCGATTTGGGTGGCAGGTTATGTGGCGATTGAACAGATGGCTTGGCAAGTCTTGTCTGTTGGCTTTGTCGTTGGCACACTATTGGTATTAACGGCGCTTGTGATGATCGATGCGAGTGCTACGCCAAAAAGAGTGTCTCAGCATGGAACAGCAACTGCTTAAAGCAGAACTCACCGCTTTTTTCGACCGTTATCAGGCCGGAATTGATTGGTCGCGATTGGATGTGCCGTTCGATAAGCGGGTATTGGCAAAAGGCGACTGTGTATTTCGACAAGGCCAGCCAGCTAATCGTTTGTGCTTTTTGAACCGCGGCTTAGTGCGTTATTTCAGTGTGTCGGAGAAAGGCAAAGAATACACACAAACTCTGATTAAAGGCCCGCGAATGATTGGTTCTACCCGCGCGATGACGCAAAATGAACCCGCGCCGTTTACCATTGAAGCCCTTGAGCCATGTGAAGTGGTTACATGTGCATGGGCGCCGTTTTATCGCACCATGTGTCAGGATCTTGCGTTTATGCATGCATACGCACGCTTCCTCGAATCGATTTTTATCAATAAAGAATTAAAAGAGAGCAGTATGGCGACGCATACTGCAACTCGGCGTTATGTTGATTTTTGCGAAGCCTACCCTGAGTTGCGTGACACCTTACCCAAGCAACAAATTGCTGCTTACATTGGTATCACGCCGGTAGCGTTAAGCCGAATTCGAGCACAGCTTAAATTAGGCAATTAGGCCTGTTTTTCTTCTTCTCGTAGTGTCAGTACTTCCACACCCTCTGCGGTGACCAAAACCGTATGCTCCCATTGCGCCGATAATTTTTTATCGCGGGTAATCGCGGTCCAGCCATCGCGTTTGATTTTGGTTCGCGCTGAACCTTGATTGATCATTGGTTCAATGGTGAAGGTCATGCCTTCCCGAAGTACATCGCCTTGGCCTTTGCGTCCTGTGTGTAATACTTCAGGTGCTTCATGCATTTCCTGGCCTATGCCGTGCCCACAAAAATCTCGCACAACAGAAAACCCATTTTTTTCAGCATGAGCCTGAATCGCATAGCCCACATCACCCAGTGTAGCGCCGGGTTTCACTTGTTTGATACCCGCCCACATGGCTTCATAGGTGACATCAACCAACTTTTTGGCTATTGGGCTAACCGAGCCAATCATGTACATTTTGCTTGAATCTGAGATGTAGCCGTTTTTCTCTAGCGTGATATCTACGTTGATAATGTCGCCGTTTTTAAGCTTACGCGCTTCCGACGGCATACCGTGGCAAACGACTTCGTTAATCGATGTATTCAGGGCATACGGGTAACCATACTGCCCTTTGCTGGCAGGACGAGAAGCCAGATCTTGCGTGATATAGGCTTCTACAAAATCATTGATGCGCATAGTAGTAATACCCGGTTCAATGATGGCGTCTAATGCGGCAAATACTTGTGCGAGTAGTTGTCCTGCGTGGCGCATAGCTTGTTGGGCTTCTACCGATTTGATCACGACTTCAGTCATTAAATGCTACCTAAAAGAGGGCTGTTTGTTGCCCGAAAAAAATTGTTACAAAGCCAAACTGTAAAAATAGAGTTTGAGGTCCATAATACATTAACAGTAATGGCGACCTTTTATCACATTGTTGCTCAATTGATGAGTCATAAAAGGCCGCTGTGAGGATATCTACGATTAAATAGCGGGGTAATGGTCGTGCGAGTTTGGATGATTGTACTAGCACTTGTCATAGCACTTGCGTGTTATCTGATAGGTTTTGAAAAGGGCATCATGGCCGCTTTGGTTGTCGGCGCGCTCAGCGAAACCGTATTTTGGCTGGGTATTATGGGCCGAAGCCGCGCTCAACGTATTAAAGCTCGTGATGAGCGTAAGCAACAGCTAATGCAGTAATTTTTGTATAATGATTCAACGGTTACGTGCTGTTTATTATATTTTTACAGCGCGTACCTTGCGCTGTTTCAACCCCTCCCGTATTTTTTAATGCACCTTGTTGAACCGCTCGGGTGCATTGCCCACCGCGCTTGCGAATTTCGGACCTTGTATGGAATTTCTTTCCGCTGGAGAGTTGTCTACTAGTCTCATTGTGCTGTTAATTGTGACGGCAGGGCTGACGTCGATGATGACCGCTGCACTGGGCATTGGCGGTGGAATGCTTTTGTTGGTTGTCATGGCCTCTGTGTTGCCAATTGCAGCGTTAATACCGGTACATGGTTTGGTGCAATTGGGTTCTAATGGCAATCGGGCATTGATGACATCTAAACATATCGATGGCCAAATGTTTAAGCTATTCGCCTTAGGTACGTTATTAGGGGCCATTATCGCGTCGCTGGTTGTGGTGCAATTGCCTCTGACATTCATTCAAATTTCTATTGGTGCGTTCTTGCTGTACATGTTGTGGGGACCAAAGCCCAAAGCGAAAGAAATGTCACCTAAGGGCACATTTATGGCGGGAGCTTTTACCACATTCGTGTCTATGTTTGTCGGCGCGACAGGCCCGTTGGTTGCCACATTTGTGCATCGTAACAACTATTCAAAAATGACGTTGACGGCCACATTTGCGGCGTGCATGACCTTTCAGCATGGCCTGAAAGCCGTGGTGTTCTGGGGCATTGGTTTTGCGTTTTGGGCATGGTTACCATTGATCATCGCCATGATCGCAAGTGGCGCACTAGGCACCTACATTGGGCTTAAAGTGCTCAAGCGCATCCCGTCTGAACGGTTCAAATCAGGTTTTAAAATCATACTAAGTTTGTTGGCCGCAAGGCTATTAATAGAAGGTGTTTGGCATTGGTTAGGTTAGCGGTTGTTTTATTGTGTGTTTATCTTTCTCCTGCATGGGCCAAAGTGGTTATTAACGGCAGTGAATTACGCTATACAGGGCAAATTACCGAGGCGCAAAATCAGCGTGCGTTTGATTTGTATAACAGTGCAACGACAAAACCCACAGCACTTTATATTTCAAGCGGTGGTGGCCAAGTGATGGATGGCATGTCGCTGGGCGAGTTTGTGCAAAAGCAGCACCTAGATGTAATTGTGGACAGGTTTTGCTTTTCGTCCTGTGCGAATTATGTACTCATTTCAGGGCAGCAGATTTTCGTTGGTGAAAAAGCTACTATCGGCTGGCACGGTAACGCGGCGTCTGCGTATTGGCGCGATAGTGATATTGACGCCATGGTGAGACATTTAACTGGCGATGAACGTGAGGCCGAGTGGCTCAAGCTAAGAACTTACTACGACAACTTGATTGAGCGAGCTGAGGCCCGAGAAAAGGACTTTTATGCCGCTTTGGGTGTCTCTCCTGATATTATGACTATTGGTTTGTCAAAAGCCTTGATCGCGGTTGCTAAACAGCAAAAGGCCCGGGGATGGACTTACTCAGTCAAGGCTTTGGCTAAACTTGGTGTAGATATAAAAATGATGAACGATACGCCTTGGGAGCCTCAATCTCCTGCTTCCTTCCCCTTACTTGTCATCGGTGATATTTAATTTAAATTGTACTTTTATCTCTTGATTTGGCGCTCGATAACATGTTTTTAACATGTTGAATTGTATGAAGTATTTCCTGTTTTGTCGCAAGCTTAGAAGCTTGCGATAGATCAATAAATACGATAATTCAACGTTAACATGAGATGAGTTGCTCCCTAGTTGTTCTAAATCTTGATCTGGCACAAGTCTTCAAAAGCTGACTTCCTATATCCTCTATATAAGAAATTGCTAATGCATTTCGCAGCGACCACAACGCACCGAATTTTCGATACGCCAAACGCCTGCTGCAAAACTAAAAGCAAACAGATTTATTCTACTTAAACTAAGGAGCAATCCATGAGCGATACGTTAATAGAACTATCGCGGTGGCAATTTGCGTTAACCGCAATGTTTCACTTCATATTCGTCCCACTTACACTGGGAATGACTTTCCTTCTTGCGATCATGGAGTCGGTTTATGTCATGACCGGCAAAGAGATCTACAAACAAATGACTCAATTCTGGGGTAAATTGTTTGGGATCAACTTCGCAATCGGTGTGGCAACCGGCTTGACCATGGAGTTCCAATTCGGAATGAACTGGTCATATTACTCACACTATGTGGGTGATATTTTTGGTGCCCCTCTGGCAATTGAAGGCTTAATGGCTTTCTTCCTCGAGTCTACTTTTGTGGGTTTGTTCTTCTTCGGTTGGGACAAAATGTCAAAAGTGAAGCACTTGATGGCGACTTGGTTAGTCGCATTGGGCTCAAACTTCTCTGCGTTGTGGATTTTGATCGCCAACGGTTGGATGCAAAACCCCGTGGGTGCTGAGTTCAATGTTGAATCAATGCGTATGGAAATGACCAGCTTTGCTGATGTTATTTTCAACCCGGTAGCCCAGGTTAAATTCGTTCACACAGTATCAGCCGGTTACGTTACCGGTGCAATTTTCGTGTTAGCGATTTCTAGCTACTACCTGCTCAAACACAAACACATTGCCTTTGCTCGTCGCTCATTCGCGATTGCAGCTAGCTTTGGTTTAGCGGCAACACTTTCAGTGATCATCTTGGGTGACGAAAGTGGTTACGAAATGGGTGATGTGCAAAGAGTGAAACTCGCCGCTGTTGAAGCAGAGTATGAAACTCATCCAGCGCCAGCGCCTTTCACTGTCTTCGGCTTGCCTAATGACGAAGAAGAGAAAACCGAATACGCACTGCAAATTCCATGGTTGATGGGGATTATCGCGACGCGTTCTTTGGATGAAGAAGTCATCGGTATTAAAGACCTGAAAGACATTCATCGCGAACGTATTCTTTCTGGTCTGCAGGCGTATGAGCAACTTGATAAAGTACAAAATGGCATAGCAACAGACGCTGAGTTAGCAACGTTTGAACAAAACAAAGGTGACCTCGGCTACGCGATGTTATTACAACCATTTACAAAAGACATTACTCAACCTACACCCGAAGCACTGGAGAAAGCGGTTGATTACAGTATTCCGCCTGTTGCCCCTCTATTCTGGAGCTTCCGCTTGATGGTGGTATCTGGATTCTTGATGTTGGTCTTGTTTATCTGTGCGTTCTACTACAGCACACAACACAAAATCACCCAACCTCGTTGGTTGCTAAAATCTGCATTGTGGGCACTGCCACTGCCTTGGATTGCCTGTGAAGCAGGTTGGTTCGTGGCGGAATATGGTCGTCAGCCTTGGTCAATCGCTGAAGTGCTTCCGGTGCATGCGTCAGCCTCTAACCTAGCAGTCAGTGATATTGTGATCACACTCATCGCTTATACCCTGTTCTACGGTGTGATGTTTGTGATTAGTTTCTACTTGATGAAAAAATTCGCTAAAAAAGGCCCTGTACCACCTAAAGACGAAGTACAGGAAGATGATGCATTGGGTCTGGATATTAAAGGAGCAAACGCATGATCGATTATGAAGTATTACGCGTGATTTGGTGGGTACTGGTTGGTGTCCTTCTCATTGGCTTCGCTGTCACTGATGGCTTTGATTTGGGTGTGGGTGCGTTGTTAACCATTATTGGTAAAAACGACGATGAACGCCGAGTCATGATCAACACAATCGGCCCTCACTGGGATGGTAACCAAGTTTGGTTTATCACTGCTGGTGGTGCAATTTTCGCCGCATGGCCAATGATTTACGCCGCTGCATTTTCGGGTTTTTACCTTGCACTGGCATTAACCTTGATTGCCTTATGGATGCGTCCTATCGGCTTCGACTATCGTAGCAAATTGCCAGATAAAAAATGGCGTACGGGTTGGGACTGGGCATTGTTTGCCGGTGGTTTTGTGCCTTCGCTAATTTTTGGTGTGGCATTCGGTAACTTGTTATTGGGCGTTCCGTTTGAATTAGACAGCACGCTTAAATCAACTTACACAGGTTCTTTCTTTGGCTTGTTAACCCCCTTTGCTTTGCTAACTGGGCTAGTGTCTGTGGCGATGATTTTGAATCACGGCGCAACGTGGTTACAAATGAAGACCGACGGTTTCCTAGAAGTACGCGCTCGTGCGACATCTGTGATTCTTTCACTGGTTACTGCTGTGCTATTTATCTTAGCGGGTTTGTGGGTAGCATTCGGTTTAGACGGTTTCGTTATCACCTCAGCGGTAGATACAATGGCAACCTCTAATCCTCTACACAAAACCGTCGCCATTGAAGCCGGTGCATGGATGAACAACTATGGCAAATATCCTTGGATGGTGATCGCACCAGTTTTGGGTATTGTGGCTGCACTGGGCTGTGCCTTCTTCTCTAAAGTGGGCAAGCCAGGCTGGGCCTTTGTGTGCAGTTCATTGACTATCGCTGGCGTTATTTTAACTGCGGGTTTCAGCATGTTCCCGTTCTTAATGCCTAGTGTGACTTCTCCGGTATCTAGTTTGACCGTGTGGGATGCGACCTCAAGCGTCTTAACATTGAAAATTATGTTCGGCGTAGCCTGTGTATTCGTACCTATTGTTTTAGGCTATACCATTTACGGTTTCTACGTTATGCGCGGCCGCATTAAAAATAGCGACCTGAATCAATCTCACGCCATCTACTAGGAGGCAATATGTGGTATTTTACTTGGATTCTTGGAGTGTTACTGGCTTGTGCATTTGGGATTATTAATGCAATGTGGTTGGAAAGCACAGAAAACTTGGATCGTCCGGAAGAGTAGTGGAACAACCTCTATCTTTAGCTAAGTGGTTCGACCGTCAGGTCGCCAATCAGGGTGCTGCTTCACGTAGCACCCTGATGTTTTTTATTAGTCTTAAATTAATTCGTTTGAGTTTACTTGTTGGCGCTTATTGGTGGTTTGCTCAGGTATTTCAAGCATGGGTGGTAGAAGGTGAAGCCGCGCCTTTTAACACCATTGTGGTACTCACAATCCTTTTGTTCAGTGCTTGGTGTGTACAAGGCATCATAGACAACGGGGTATCGAGAGCGAAAATGCGATTGCAGCAGGCTCTGCAGCAGCGCTTAATCGCGACTTTTGAGCATCAACAGCACGCACTGATTCGACAACAAAGTAGTTTTTATTGGCAAAGTGTTTGGCTAAAACACATTCCAGCATTAGCCGATTGGCGTTATGACTATCAAGCTCAACAAATAGTTGCGGGCGTCGCACCGTTTCTCACTTTATTGGTTATCTTCCCTGTTAACAGCGTGATTGGCGCCAGTTTATTGTTCACTATGCCAGTCGTACCTTTGTTTATGATTATTGTGGGTAAAGGCGCGGCTAGTTTGCAGCGCAAACACTTTAATGCACTAACACGATTGGGTGGTATGTTTGTCGACCGTTTGGCGGCGCTGCCTATGCTAGCGAGCTTTCGGGCGCACGACAGAGAACAAACAAGACTGCACAATGCCAGTTTGAATCTAAACGAACGCACAATGAAAGTGGTGAGTGTGGCGTTTCTATCCAGCTCTGTTCTGGACTTTTTTTCTACCATCGCGGTGGCACTGATCGCGGTATTTATCGGTTTTAGTTTGCTGGGTGAATTTTCGCTTGGGCCTGAATTGGCGTTGAATACCGGGTTGTGGTTACTACTCACCGCACCGCTGCTGTTTTCAGAGCTAAAGGCGCTTGGTCAGTATTACCATCAAAAGGCACAAGCTGAGGTGGCAAGAGAAGATTTAGACACTTTATTCAACTTAGAAAGCGCGTGTCTGAAGCAGGTAGAAAATACAGTATTACTCAATAGCCCCATTACTGGTTTTTCGGTTGGTGATAGTTTGGTCACTGCTGAATCGTTACATATCAACAGTGGTGATTGTATTCGCCTTAATGGGCATTCTGGCAGCGGAAAAACACTTGTTCTTGAAGCGCTTGCTGGCCAGAGACCGAGTTCCCATCGGTTTCACCCACAACGAGAACGCATTGGGTTTTATACGCAGAGCCCCGTGGTATTGCCGGGCAGCGTAAGAGACAACCTCGCAATGGGGCAGTTATTAGATGATGCAATGTTAGTGTCTGCTCTTTGTTCGGTGGAGCTGGCAGCTTGGCTCGATGCCTTACCTCAAGGTCTTGATACCGAGATGGGGGAGCATCCTCCTCTATCTGGCGGGCAAGCACAGCGGCTGGCGTTGGCTAGGTTGTTGTTATCGGGGGCCGACATCTGGCTACTCGACGAACCAACGGCACACCTTACAGAGGAACAACATCACGCATTGTCGGCGTTAATAAAGCAATTAGGCGCGCAAAAAACCTTGCTTTGGGCATCGCATAAGCCTTTACCTGAAGCTTGGTTTAGTCAAATTTGGCTGGTTGAAAAGGGAGTCGTTACCTCACAATGAAGTCTCCATGGTTAGGTTTGTTGTTAGCTGTGATACATGGTGTGTGTGGATTAGCTATTTTAATTGTATCGTCGTGGTTTATTGCAGCATGTGCCGTGGCTTCGGTGAATTTCAACTACATGTTGCCGGCTGTCGTGATCCGCGGATTGGCATTGTTACGGATCGCCTCTGGTTACGCCCACATGTGGGTGGGTCATCATCATTTGCTTGGGTTAACCGCAAGGTTGAGAAACGCGCTGTTTTCTCGTCTTAAATTTACCGCCATTCCGCTGAGAGCCGAAGGGGTAGAAGCCCTGGCAACCCACACTGAATCTATTGCCGCTGTATGGGTTGGATGGGTAGCAATGCAAGCCAGCGCCATTGTGATGCTGCTGGTGAGTATTGTTGCTTTTATTGTGTTAGCCATTCCCTTTTCACTGCTTACTTTAGTGTTGGCCTTGGCGTGGTTAGCAGCGTTTTTGTGGGTAACCATAACGGGTTTGAACATCGCAATCGCGCAAGTGACGGAAGAGCGCCAATTTCGTCACTCGTCAGAACACTATTTTGCCAGTAGCAGTATTTGGCATTTAGATCAACGTTCATCACAAAACAAGGCCACGCCGTCGGCAAATTCAATGTGGGCTTTAACCCAACGGCAGCATTATCGAGGTTTACTTGCCTCTTGGTTGTTGCAGGGCGTAGCGTGGGGCTTGCTTATCGTAATACTGTGTATGAACAACGGGCTTGTAAAGGGTGAACCTTTGCTGTTGGTTGTTCCTATGATGCTGCTAAGTGCAAGTGATTGGTTAGGCCGTTCACTAACCGTACAAACCGCCTTGAATCGTGCGTACCAAGGCAAGCGGGCGTTGGCTCAATTAGATACTACCCCTATCTCCCCGTTGGAAAAACACCCAGTAAAACACACCTTGAGTTTAGTTAACTTTCATCCGCAATTTAGCCCATCAGGTGAGATATCTTGTTGTTTTCAAAAGCACACCCTTACTCTGATTAAAGGCAGTAGTGGGTCGGGTAAAAGCCAGTTGCTTAAAGCGGTGGCGGGCTTGACCTCGGCCACAGGCATGCGCATGGTCGATGACGAAGTGTTGGCACCTGGTTTGGTTGACGGGTGGCTGTATATTTCGCAACAGCCTGAAGTTTTGCAAGCAACCCTACGCGATAATTTAAAAGTGTCGGCACCTGATGCCAGTGACGAGACACTACTGGATGCTTTGCGCCAAGTTGGGCTGGATTCATTGGAGGAGTTAGGCGAATGGCTTGGTGTAGGGGGGCGCAGTTTATCGGGTGGTGAGCGCAAACGACTCGCGATCGCGAGAGCGCTGTTGCATCAAGCTGCTGTTTGGCTAGTGGATGAACCTTTTGAAGGGCTGGACGAAAACGCGGCTGAAAATATGGCGCAACTACTCAATAAATACAGCCATGGCCGTATTGTGATCGTGGCTTCTCACGTATTCCCGACGGCTCTGGTTCCCCAAAATATGATCGACCTAGATGGAGAGTAAAGCAGTAAGTCCCTGTAAATAATAGTGTTATCCTTTTGTTGAGTGTCAGTTTTTTTTACATGTTGCAAGTCTGTTGAAAATGATTATCATTAATTAGTTGATTCATAAGTGGTATCTAATATGGCTTAACTTTTGCTTTACATTCGTCAATTAGAAGTACGTGCTTGTGCATTGGTATCAGAGAAGAATTCTACATGTTTAAAAAGTTTATATTGTCATTCGCTATTCTGTTTTCAGTACTGTCGACAAATGCGAATGCGTTACTCATTACGCTCGATTTCACATCCCTTAATTCGTCTGATTTGTGGGGTAATGAAACAGACGATTTTAACGTGGCGAGTTATTTTGACACATCGCAAACTCAAGATTTAATCGATGCGATTGTGGCCGCGGTTGAAAACGATTTCTACAGTACGGCATACAGTTTTATCGCCTCTAATCAACAACTCGATATTGACTTTATGGTTGCTACCATAGGAACCGATGTGTCGAGCATAGACAGTGACAATTACGCGATTCAAATTGGTAGTGTGACCAGCTACGGCAGTAGCAGCTACAATGGTACGTTGGGCTTAGCTTGTGATTCGTGTGTTGTGAGTCAGACCGTATTAGCAGGAAGCGTAGTTGGCTCAGTGTTTAGTAACAATATTTTAAGTGGTTTGTATTCCGTTACCGTAGATGGCTGGGATTTTGAAGAGATTGTGAATGCGATTGCAGGCACTTTATCGCACGAAATTGCCCATACACTTGGCTTAGACCACCCCACCGGCACAGCGACAAACCCCGGCGAATCGGCTTATGGCTTGATGGCGACTGGTGCGTCTCCTACTTCGATGCCAAATGGTGAACGCCTACTCGACCGTGCATTCAGTGACACAAATATGCAGACCTTGGTTGATAATTTGGGTTTGAGAACCGTTGAAGTGAACAGCCCTGCAACTTGGTTACTGATGTTGATGGCGGTCGTATTTATGGCTCAACGACGTATGCGTCGTGCATAAAAAACCGCAGCAAATACCCAAAGGGCGTTCATATTGAACGCCCTTTTTTGTGGGTACTGCAAGCCCTGACTATTCTGAAATAAAGCGAATATTCGATAGAGTAATGGTTGTAGGGGTATGACTTTGCACCTTGAGCGCAGTGAATACCTCCGAAAAGTTAGCACCAGCTTGGATAAAATCTTTTGCTGGTATCGTGACGGTTTGCCATGCAGTTGTTGCTTGGGTATACGCTGTAAGTTCTAGTCCGGGGTAACATGCCGCACTGCAAGCAGCTGCAATACGTAATCCCTTGGCGGTGGACGACAGTTTAAGATCAAAGGTTAACATGCTGTTCTCTTCTGCATAATCACGCATGTCTTCGGGAAACGCAGAGCTCAATAGGATACTGCCTTTGTTGCCCGTCCATTCGACTTGAATCGCATCTTCCTGTACCACTTTATCTGTTGTGCGCACGTTCAAACCATCAATAGCCACTAAGTTGCTGTTCATGGGTACTTGTTTATCGCCAGCTTGTAAATACATGGTCCAAGGGGCCTGTACACTTTGGGCATACAAGGCGTGCACTTGCTCACCGTCTTTTAATACTTTAAAAGATTCCTGAAGGTTATCACCTAAGGCATCTTGCTCGCCATATTCCAGACCGAAGCCATATTCGAATAGCGGTGTTTGACCATCGCCTTTATTAATAGGGGCTTGTGTCGGTGCCGCTGGCCATGAGAAAGACAGCTTGCCGTGCATTGGGTAATGCAAGCTGCCATCAGCTTGGGTAAACAGTACGTCGGCAACCCCTTGCCCTTCCGACCCAGGTAACCAAGCAACAACAAACGCATCTGATGCATTGAGTTCAGGGTTTACCCACAGCGGCCGCCCTGTAATAAATACAGAAACTACGGGAATACCTTTCGCTTTGAGCTTGTTCAATAAGGCAAGATCGGTTTTGTTACCACGTTGATATTCTACATTTGAAATGTCGCCGTTGCCCTCTGCATAAGGCTCTTCGCCAAACACGACAATTGCCACGTCAGGCTTTTGCTCGTAGTTGCCATCAACCGCAAGTTCAGTTGTGCCTCCGGCCGCAGAGACGGCTTGTTCAATGCCTGAATAAATTGACGTGGCGCCAGGAAAATCACTGTTCTGATTACCTGTACCCTGCCATGTGATGGTCCAACCGCCCGACTGTTTGCCGATATTATCGGCACCATCACCAGCCACCAACACTCGACTTTGTGGTGGCAAAGGAAGTAGATTGTTGTGGTTTTTTAGCATCACAAGCGACTTGCGAACAGCCTCTTGGGCAATGTCTCGATGGGCTTTGGCACCTATAATTTCGGCATTGCCCGACAGTTTACGTTTGGCAGGCGACGGTAAGTCAAACAAGCCCACTCTTACTTTAACGCGCAGTACTCGACGAACGGCATCATCAAGGCGAGACAACGGAATATCACCATTTTTTACTTGGGCGATGGTATTTTCATAAAGGGGTTTCCACGCGCCAGTCGGTACCATGTATACATCTAGCCCCGCATTAAGCGCTTGTGGGCAACTTTCATTGCTGCAACCTTCAATTTGCCCGTGACCGTTCCAGTCGCCTACGACGAAGCCGTCGAACCCCATTTTGTCTTTGAGTACATTTGTGAGTAGGTACTTACTGCCATGGTTTTTAATGCCATGCCAGCTATTGAATGAAGCCATTACTGATTGCGACCCTGCGTTTAGGCCTTCGACATAGCCTTGAGCGTGAATGGAGAACAATGCTTCCTCAGAGGCTAAGTTGTTGCCTTGGTCATCGCCTCCCTCTGTGCCGCCGTCTCCTAAAAAGTGTTTAACCGTAGAGATGACGTGTTGGTCATCAATATTGCCGTCGGTTACATCGCCTTGCAGGCCAGTGACAATAGCGTTGGCATAACGGCCGACAATGTCAGGATCTTCTGAGTAACTTTCATAGGTTCTGCCCCAGCGATCGTCACGGGCTACAGCAACGGTTGGAGCGAAGATCCAATCGATGCCTGTTGCACGCACTTCTTTGGCGGTAGCCTCTGCGATTTTTTCAATCAGCGTGGGGTCGTTCATCGCCCCTAATCCAATATTATGTGGGAATAGGGTGGCACCAATCACGTTATTGTGGCCGTGAACGGCGTCGGTTCCCCACATAGTAGGAATACGAGTGCCGTCGAGGCTATCATCAACGGATGCTTGATACATGGCCTCTGCTAAGGCCACCCAATCTTCAGGTGTTGCGTGTTTATTGTTATTCGGAAAAGCACCGCCGCCATTTAGATATGAACCGAAACCGTATTGACGCATATCTTCAACAGAAATATCGCGAATCTCAGGTTGCATAATTTGTGCGACTTTTTGCTCAAGAGTCATTCCGTTTAAGATTTCACTTACACGGGCCTCAACCTCGGCGTTGTAAAATTTTTCAGTATGCAACTTAGGCCAAAAATCCGGTACCGATGCATCTTCTGCGGGGGGAAGAGTACGACTCTCTGTAGGCGTGTTTGATTGACAAGCCGTCAGTGTGCAACCAATGAACGCAGCGAGCGCTGTTTTTTTCAAAGTACGCGATCTCATTTACGCTTCTCCTTGATGTGCGCTGGGCTTAGAGCCAAATACGCCGTAGTAACCAATAAATACATAACAAACAATAGGAAGTAGGAAAGACACTTGTAAGCCAATGTTGTCTGCTACAACGCCTTGTAATAAGGGAACAATCGCCCCTCCTACGATGCCTAAACACAGTAAACCTGAGCCTTTTGCGGTATCACCACCTAAGCCGTGAAGCGCCAAACTGAAAATAGTAGGGAACATAATCGAGTTGAATAAACCGACGGCGAGAATACTCCACACTGCCAATGCGCCCGACGAGTTCACTGATAGCACAATGAGAGCAACGCTTATCGTGCAATTGAATGTCAGCAGAATGCCCGGCTTCACTTTTTGCATAACGGCAGCGCCAACAAAACGGCCAACCATAGCACCGCCCCAGTAGTAACCGAGGTATATCGACGCTTGGGTGTGGCTCATGTTCATAATGTCAGGGGCAGCGAGATAATTGACCAAAAAACTCCCGATTGAGACCTCTGCGCCGACGTATAAAAAAATACCTATTACGCCCAATGCCAGGTGGCGGTGTTGTAATACAGTTAACGGGTTGCTTGAGTGAGATGTGGTTGGCTGTTCAGGTGAGGGCAATTTCACTTTGATCATCGTGAGTGCCATCGCAATAAGGATTAGCGCAAGCCCTAGATAAGGCACAATAACTGAATTTGCTTCTGCTTGAGCAGAGGTGACATGGTGCGCTGAGAACAGCAAAATACCACCGATAATTGGGCCTATAGTAGTGCCTAAAGAGTTAAAAGCCTGGGTGAGCGTGAGGCGCATTGAAGCGGTTTCAGGTTTACCCATAATGGTAACCAGTGGATTAGCCGCAACTTGCAACAGTGTGATGCCGGCGGCCAGTACAAAAAGTGCTGTGAGAAACATCGCATAAGTGGCGAACAACGCAGAAGGTATAAACAGTAAACACCCCAGTGCCGCAGTGATCAGGCCAATACCAATACCTTTTTGATACCCCAAGCGATTGACAATCGCGCTGGCCGGAATTGAGACTAAAAAATAGGCCCCAAAGAAACATGATTGCACTAACATAGCTTGGGTGTACGTAAGGTCGAATAGGGCCTTTAAATGCGGAATTAGCACGTCATTCATGGCCGTGATCAACCCCCACATGAAAAACAGGGAAGTTAATGTTGCAAAGATAAAGTTTGAATGTGGCTGATGTGTCACGCTGTCGTGTGTTACTGCACTGGACGTCGCCATAGGTAAACACCTTTTGTTAATTTGTTGTGAGCAGTATATGCAGTAAATATTCAAATGCAAGCGCTTACATTGTTGCGGGGTTTGTTTTTTATTTTAACAATATAAAAACACTTGCATTACAAAAATGATCTGCGTAACGTAATATGAAAGCGCTTACAGGTGCTTTTTATTAACTTATTTTGTAAGCGCTTTCACTTGGTTGTCACCACGATAACCTTTTGGGCGTTGGTAAAAACAAGCAATCAGATGCTTGCATCATCATCTCAACAACCAATACGCAGTCGAAATTAGATGTGCCCACACTCAAGGAGAGCAGAGTACCTGAGTGTAATGTCTATTCAGGTATCTGAATTGTTGTCATGAACAGGGTGTGAGTTTACTGACTCAATGCTGGGGAAAAACATGATAACGAGAACATTTGCAAGAACCCGCGTCGCGACGAGTTTGTCGTTGATTTTTGGGGCGGTTGTGGCTTCACCTTTGATGGCACAAGAAGCAGACACAGAACAGGACACACAAAACCCAGACTTTGAAGTTATCGAAGTCAGTGGTATACGAGACAGTTTAACCAAAGCCATGTTGATCAAGCGCTCGTCGAGCGGTGTTGTTGACGCTATATCGGCCGAAGACATGGGTAAGTTCCCCGATACGAACTTGGCTGAGTCATTACAGCGTATTACTGGGGTGTCGATAGATCGCAGTAACGGCGAAGGCAGCCGTGTTACTGTACGAGGCTTTGGACCAGATTATAACTTGGTGACTTTGAATGGTCGTCAAATGCCGGCGGCATCGATCAATGCAACGTCGGCGTCTTCTTCCCGCTCTTTCGATTTCGGTAACCTCGCATCTGAGGGAATTGCCGCCGTTGAGGTGTATAAAACCAGCCATGCTGCACAGCCCACTGGAGGGATAGGTTCAACGATAAATTTGGTCACTGCCAAGCCTTTGAGTAACCCCGGTTTAAAAGCGAGTGTTGGTGTAAAAGCAGTTTACGACGGCTCTACCGAAGAACGCAGCAAAATGACGCCCGAAATATCGGGTATTTACAGCCAGACCTTTGATGATGACAAGTTTGGTGTACAGCTAACCGGTAGTTATCAAAAGCGTAATAGTGGTTCAGCGAGTGCGGAAACAGGGAGTGGTTGGTACACCATTAAAGGCGATGGCGGCGATTGGGGATCACTCCCACAAGACGGCAGTTTTGTTTACCCTCCACAAGAGAACGACGTGTATCAAGTGCCTCGAAACTTGGCGTATAACTTCAATGAAATTCAGCGTACGCGCTTGAATGGCCAACTGACATTGCAATATCGGCCGGTTGAAGACGTAACGGCAACACTTGATTACACCTACTCAGAGCTGGAAGTACACACAAAACGTCAACAGCTATCCGCGTGGTTTAACGGCGTACCGACGACTGGTGAATACACACAAGGCACAAACACCGAAGGCTCGATTATCGGCCCCGTGATTTACGGTGATGCCAGCTGCTGCGATATTGGCATGGGTACCAGTGATATGACCCAAGAGAACACCAATAATTCTCTGGGTTTAAATGTAGAATGGATGGTGAACGACAACTTATCGTTAGCATTTGATGCGCATCATTCTGAAGCAAAAGCTGGCCCAGGCAACAAATTGGGCAGCGACAACGTTATTAGTGGCGTACAGTTCGACCGTATTTCAACCATCGTTGATTACAGTCAGGATTTCCCCGTGATGTCGTTCACCTACCCAGATGGTGTGAGTGGTCTTGATGCCTCTCGCATGCTGACATCGGGTACGGCTTTCCGCAACAGCATCATGAAGTCAGAAATCAAACAATATCAGTTCAGTGGTAACTATATTTTTGATCAAGGTATTGTGACTAGCATCGACTTTGGTGTGTCTTCTTTGGAGGCAAAGAACCGTTCAGCCTATTCAAACGCACAGCGTGATACCTGGGGTGGCTATGGCAGCCCAGAAGATTACCCAGACGATATTTTTGTACAAAAAGATCTGCCTTCGGCGTTCGACGATGTGTTGGGGTCTAATGGCGACATGCTAGAGCCGTTCTATTTTGCTTCAAGCATGCAAGACTTTTTAAGTGCGGTTTCAGCGATTGCCGTTGCCAATGGCGACATTTTGGGGCCTTGTGGTACAGAGTTATGCATGGACCCCGAATTTGAGGTTGACCGCCGCACCACTGAAAAGCAATTGGCGGTGTACTTGCAGGCCAATATGGAGTTTGATATTGCCGACTTGCCAGCGAACTTAATTGCAGGTTTGCGCTATGAAGACACTGACGTAACCTCTACGGCACTCGTTCCTACTTATTCAACTATAGTGTGGTCGGGCGACAACGAGTTTACTGCGTTGCGCAGTGGCAGTACCTACGAAACCCTAGACGGCGGTTATGACTATCTGCTGCCGTCAATCGACTTTAACATTGAACCCATCGACGATGTGGTGTTGCGTGCATCGTACAGCCAAACAATTACGCGCCCGGGTTATGATCAAATTCAAGGCGGTTTAACCATTGCTAACCCTGCCCGTCAAGTGGGTGGAACGGGTAACGTGGGTAACCCTAACCTATTGCCATTTGAGTCGACCAACATCGACTTCTCGGCGGAATATTACTATGCCGATGGTAGCTATGTTTCCGCGGGCTATTTCAATAAAACCGTAGATAACTTTATTGGTAGTGATACTTACATCGATACGGTTTATGGCTTGCCTAACCCTGGTCAAGGTGAGCGTTACAACCAAGCGGTTGAAGCCCTTGGTACCACTAACGCAACGGAGATTCGCGCCTACTTTGTCGATCAAGGTTGGGTGAATAGCGACGGGCAAATAGTGGGTATCGAAGGCGAAGATCCGGCGATGGAATACAGTATTTCCTTCCCCGTTAACGCTGATGAACGCAAGGTTGACGGTTTTGAATTTGCGGTACAGCACCTGTTCGGCGACACCGGTTTCGGTGCAATTGTGAACTACACCTTAGTTGATGGTGATGTGAAGTATGACAACTACAACACCAACAAAGGTGAAGCGTCTAACCAATTCGTGTTGCTCGGTCTGAGTGATACCGCTAACGCTGTATTCTTTTACGACAAAGACGAGTGGGAAGTACGTATTGCATGGAACTGGCGTGATCAATTCTTATCCGGCACCGTGGATGGCAATGGCGAGCGTAATCCTACTTACGTAGAGGCCTATAGCCAGATTGATATTAACGTGAGCTACGATGTGACTGAAAATCTTGTTGTGTTCGCAGAGGGCATCAATGTGACCAATGAATATCAACGCTCTCACGGCCGTCATAAAAACAACCTGATTGGTATATATGATGGTGAGCCGAGATATAACCTGGGTGTGCGATACAGTTTCTAGTCCCGAAACTGTTGAATAAAAGTGGCCGCTGTTGGGAGCAGCGGCTTACTTTCCACCCTTTTATTTACAAAGTATTTACGGTTCAGATACAGTTGAGCCCATAAGCACACAACTACCTGACTCGCACAATCAGGTTATTGGGACAAAATAATGCAACAAGCGAACAAACCCATTCGTCGTATCGTTGTGGTGGGAGGCGGCGCAGCTGGTTGGTTAAGCGCGTCAATTATTGCAGCCGCACATCAACACGATGATGAAATAAGCGTCACGTTAGTTGAATCTCCGGATGTCAGCATTTTAGGCGTGGGCGAAGGTACCTGGCCGACAATGCGTGGCACCCTACAAAAAATTGGTATCGACGAGCACGAGTTCTTGCGACAGTGCGATGCATCATTTAAGCAAGGTACCAGCTTTCACAATTGGCGTTTTGATACTGCCGAACATCAGTACTATCACCCTTTTAGTTTGCCGTTTCGCTACTTTGAAAGTGATATTGCCGCATGGTGGCAAGAGTATCTCGGTGAGCAGGATTTTGCCCATGCGGTGTGTTCTCAAGCTTCTTTGTGTGACTACCATTTAGCGCCCAAGCAGCGTCAAACCCCGCCATATGCGGGTGTGGCTAATTATGGTTATCACCTTGATGCGAATAAGTTTGCGACCTTGTTGAAATCCCACGCTACCGAAAAACTAAGCGTTATTCATATTGTGGATCACGTAGATGAGGTGATAGGTGATCAATCAGCGCCCATCACAGGGTTGATGGGGCGTGAAAACGGTGTCATCGAAGGCGACTTTTTTATTGATTGTACGGGGTTCGCTGCCCACTTAATTGGTCAACACTATGGCGTGTCTCTCACTCCTTGTGATCATGTATTGGCCAATGATACTGCTGTGGCCATTCAAGCGCCGTATGTGACTGATGATACCGACATTGCATCGTCTACACATTCTACTGCTCAGGATCACGGATGGATTTGGGACATCGGGCTGCCCACACGCAAAGGCGTGGGTTACGTATTCAGTTCAGCCCATTGCAGTGAAGACGAAGCAAGGATGACGCTGGGGCGTTATTTGGCTAATGACGATAAAACCGCAGATGTTGACGTAGCCAATGCTCGCCGAATTAACTTTACACCTGGGTATCGAGATACCCTTTGGGTAGAAAACTGCGTAGCTATTGGTACTTCAGCGGGTTTTCTTGAGCCCCTAGAAGCTTCCGCGCTTGTGATGATTGAACTCTCTGCTTTGCATGTGGCGGAGCAGCTTCCCCGCACATCACTTGAATGTGGAGCGGCTGGACGTCAGTTCAACCAAACGTTTTCCAAGCGTTGGCAACGTATAATCGACTTTCTCAAACTTCACTACGTATTGAGTGACCGCGAGGCAACGCCTTATTGGCGAGAGATGCGTGACATGAGCTCCTGTTCCACACAACTACAAGACTGGTTAACGTTGTGGAAGAGCCGTAGCCCTATTGCCTCAGATTTTGATTTGCGTGAAGAGTTATTCCCAGCAGCCAGTTATTTGTTTGTGTTATACGGCATGGGGTTCTCGTCTCGATACAGCAAAGCCTATCAAGAATCGCTAAATACCCAAGCTCATCAGCAAGCTTATGCCCAACATTTACAACGTGTGCGCCAGCAATTAAGCGGCTTGCCCACTAACAGACAGTTTTTAAAGCAGCTCGCGCAATAAGTGCGTCAGTTGCGTAGGAGTTTTCAATGGCACAACATGAATTATTAAACAACGTGTCTCATCAGGCCTTGCGAGTGCAACAGAAGTTTGGCTTAGAATGGGCAACGCCCGATTTTTGCGTGCCTGTTTACCCCGTCGAGTTTCGACATGCACAAGCGCATTATCCCCTCGTGTTTGCCAAGGGCGCGGATGACAGCTTACAGCCCGTGGCTTTGTTGGGCTTCGAGCGCGGAGAAAACTTGTTTGTTAAGCAACAACAGTGGGACGTGCAATATCGACCATTGTTGGTAGAAAAAGGCCCCTTTTTAATTGGCCGAAGTGAACAAGGCGAGTCGTTATCTATTCATGTTGATGTGGCAGACCCGCGTATTAATACCCAAGACGGTGAAGCGATTTTCCTATCTCATGGTGGCAATAGTGATTACATCGAAAACATTGCCAATGTGCTCAGTACCATTCACGAGAGCCAAGCCGCGGTAAAAGCCTTTGTTGATACGCTATTGGCGCTAGACCTGATCGAATCTTTCGTATTGGATGTGGCGCTCGATAACGAGCAAACCCATCGACTTTCTGGCTTTAGCACAATCAATGAAGAAAAGCTGGCGATATTAGATGCATCCACCCTACACGATTTACATCAACAAGGTTATCTCAGTGATATTTACATGATGTTGGCCTCTCACTCTCATATTCGTGACTTAGTTGAACGTCGCCGAGCAAAAGAAGCGAGCTAACTATGCAGGCTGTTGAAGTGGTATCGCTGTCATCCCTAGCGCGAAAGCCTTTGAGTGAGTCGTTAGGAGAGTGGGAGCGCCCCAAAGCGATACCTGGATTAGTGGCGGATTGGCCGTTAGTGCAAGCGGCAAAAATCTCCGATACTGCGCTGGTGGAGTATTTACTGCAATTCGATGTGAATAGCACAGTCGATGCTTTGCACTTGCCCCATAACCAACACGGCCGTATGTTCTACAACCACAACCTCACCGGTTTTAACTTCACCCGTTCGCGAATGCCTTTTAAACAAGCGTTGTCGCAGTTGCTGGCCTTAGCTGAGCAGGCAGAGCCAGATTCCCTTTATGTAGGCTCTACCACTGTGGATACCTGCTTGCCGGATATGCTGAGCCACAATCCTATTGGCCTGGAGGCTTTTGATCCATTGCCTACCCTTTGGATCGGGAATAAAAGTCGTATTGCTGCGCACTATGATGCACCGGAAAACTTAATTTGCGTTACCGCCGGTAAGCGCACAGTAACGCTATTCCCGCCAGATCAAATCGAGAATTTGTATGTAGGTCCGTTGCACTTAACGCCTGCGGGTCAAGCGATAAGCTTAGTGGATTTTAAGCAGCCAGATTTTCAGCGCTTCCCTAAATTTAAGCACGCGTTAGACGCCGCACTCTCGGTTGAACTCTATCCAGGTGACGCCCTTTATATTCCGTCGATGTGGTGGCACCACATTGAAGGCGAGGCGTCTATCAATATGTTGGTGAATTATTGGTGGCGAGAAACCCCTGCCTATCTTGGCCGCCCAGAAAATGCGCTGTATCACGCGTTGATCAGTTTAGGGCAATTACCAGACAAACAGCGTTACGCGTGGCAGGCAATTTTTAGTCATTTGGTGTTCAGTGACGATGCCAATCGTTTTGATCATATTCCGCCCCATCAGCGCGGGCCATTGGATGCACTGGACGACAATCAACTACGCCAGTTTAAAGCCTGGTTAGTTAACCATTTAGAGCAGTAGTGGTCACTTTGCCACGCTGAGATATGAGAACTTAATATGCAACATCAAGACAAAAAACAACGCGTAGTGATTGCAGGTGGCGGCACCGCAGGTTGGATGGCCGCAGCCGCCTTTACGCGGTTATTGAATAAGAAGGTTGATGTAACCCTTATCGAGAGCAGTGAAATTGGCACGGTCGGTGTGGGTGAAGCAACTATCCCAACGCTGGTATTTTTTCACAAGCTGCTGAAAATTAACGAGCAAGAATTCCTCGCCGCAACAAACGGCACATTCAAACTCGGGATTAATTTTGAAAACTGGCGAGACTTAGATCACGCCTATTTGCATGCCTTTGGTGTTACCGGAAAAGACTGCTGGGCATCGGGCTTTCAGCATTTTTGGATGCGCGGCCTTGACCTTGGCTACAGCAGTGATTTTGGTGATTACTGCTTAGAGCGGGTGGCGGCAGAGGCGGGTAAGTTTGCTCATTTACCCAATAACGGGCTGAATTATGCGTTTCATATTGATGCCACGCGTTACGCACAATTTTTGCGAACTTTGGCAGAAAAAGAGGGCATGACCCGCATTGATGCCAAGATAGCGTCAGTTAGCACGCGCATGGAAGATGGGCACATAGACAGCCTGACGCTCGATAACGGTCAAGTGATCGAAGGTGATATTTTTATCGACTGTACGGGCTTTAAAGGGCTTTTGATTGAGCAAGCATTGCATACCGGTTATGAGGATTGGTCTCATTGGTTACCGTGCGACAGTGCAGTAGCCATGCAAACTGAAGGCACAAGCGCGCCCATTCCCTACACCCGTTGTATTGCCCATGAAGCGGGTTGGCAATGGCGAATTCCTTTGCAACATCGGGTTGGCAATGGATTGGTGTATTGCAGTAAATATTTAAGTGATGACGAAGCCATAGCCCGTTTAAAAGCCAATGTGGAAGGCGATGCGCTCAACGAGCCGAGAGTGATACATTTTAGAACTGGGCGTCGCTTAAAGCAGTGGAATAAAAACTGTATTGCGATTGGCTTATCTAGTGGTTTCTTAGAGCCGTTGGAGTCCACCAGTATTCATCTTATCCAACAGGGGATTGTGCGGTTGCTGCGGATGTTTCCCCACAACGGCGTAGTGCAGTCAATGGTGGATGAATACAACAAACAAACCGAGTTTGATATTGAGCATATTCGCGATTTTATTATTCTGCACTACCACGTTACCGAGCGCACAGACTCGCCTTTCTGGCGTCACTGCAAACAGATGGATGTGCCCGAATCCCTAGCGCATCGACTACGCGTGTTCAAAGAAACCGGCCATGTGTATCGCGAAGGCAGCGAGCTGTTTGACGACTCGTGGCAACAAGTGATGATAGGGCAAGGGCTAATGCCAGAGGGCTATCACCCAATTGTCGATACGATGAGCGAACAAGAGCTTCAAGCCTTTTTGGGGCAAATTAAACAGAATATTACCCGCACAGTAGAGCGTTTACCGACCCACGAGCAATATCTTAAAAGTTATTGTCAGTAAGAGAGCATGACTCGTTCGCTACCAGTTAAATGGACAGCCCGAGCAACCTTCCATGAACGTTCCTTGGAAGGTTGCAAAATGAATCCTTGTACCAGACATAGTTGCATTTTGTAAGTTGGCATTGTTCAACTTGGCTTCTTGAATATTTGCGTTGGTGAGGTTAGCCCCTATTAACTGTGTTTTGTTCATCCATGCCCGTTCTAATCTCGCAGCCCTTAATATGGCACCATTAAAAGAAGCGCCAGATAGTCTCGCTTGATCTATGTCCGCGCCAGTAAAGTTAGCCAAATTGAAGTTCACACCTTGCGCGAATAATGCCCACGCTATCACCCCTTCAAAAATAGCTTCTTCAGCTTGCGACCCACGCAGATCCGCGTGATTTAAGTTACTAACGGCCAAGTTTGCTTTATTGAGGTTGCAAGCTTTAAACGTCGTGTAATTTAAGTTGGCATGACGAAGGTCGGCGCCACTAAAATTTACATTGATAAAAATTGCGCCTTCGAGATCAACGTTAATTAAATCTGCATTAGAGAGGTTAGCGTTTCGGCACTGAGTTTTAGGCTTAATTTCACAGCCATCAATAACACGCGTAGTGTCTTCGAAGGGTAAATCGGCGAGAAGAGGGAAGCTCACCAATAAAAGGAGGATGTACCTTAAATACATTGCTATTGCTCCATAAAATTGGGGGAGTGTGACTCCCCCGAGTGATAGAGGTATTATCGTTTGGCTACTTTGGATTCATAGTTAGGTAATTTGAATACCCAGAAGGAGCCACCTTGTGCAACTGGCTTAGTAAGAGCCGCCATATCGCCACCCCACAATGGCACTGCACCACCGTATCCTGATGCAAACCCAATATATTGCTCACCGTCCATTTCCCATGTGATTGGGCACGAAACAATGCCTGAGCCAGTTTGGAACTTCCACAACTCTTCGCCTGTGGTTTCATCAAAGGCTTTAATAAAGCCATCTCCCGTTCCTGTAAAAATTAGTCCTCCCTTTGTTGCTAGCACCCCAGCCCAAAGAGGGAGTTTTTCTTTATGAGACCATTTGATATCACCAGAAATTGGGTCTATCGCACGCAGTACCCCAACGTGATCATCGTACAGTTTCTTTATTCTGAATCCTTGGCCTAAATAGGCATTACCTTTTGTGTAGGTCACTTCTTCGGTCCAGTAATCTTCTTTCCAATGATTCGCGCCTAAGTAGAACCATCCAGTATTCTGGCTGTACGCCATAGGATTCCAGTTTTTTCCTCCTAAGAAAGGAGGAGACACTTCTATCGATTTTCCTTTGTCTTGGCCCGGTTCAGGTAGCGGAGGACGTTGGCCTTCTACTTCTACAGGACGTCCGGTATCTGGATCAATGTGTGTCGCCCATGTGATATTGTCTACGAAGGGAAAACCACGAATGAACTCGCCATTTTCTCTGTTCACGACATAAAAGAACCCATTTCGGTCGGCATGCCCTGTAGCTTTAATGATTTTGCCATTCTCTTCATATTCAAAAAGTACTAATTCATTGTTGCCGGAGAAATCCCACGCGTCATTTGGAGTGTGCTGGTAAAACCATTTCACTTCACCCGTAGAAGGATCAACGCCTACCTGTCCAGATGTATATAAGTTATCCCAGTTTCTAGGATCATCTCCCACTGCGGTACGTTTCCATGTATTCCAAGGCGCAGGATTACCTGCACCGATAATGATAGTATTGGTCTCTACGTCAAAACTCGCGCTTTGCCATGGAGCTCCGCCGCCGTGATGCCAAGCTTCAACGAGTTCTCCGTTTTCATCTCTGGGCCAAGTTTTGACATCAGTTGAGCCTCCAGTGGGTGTACTTTCTTTGCCATTCAATCGGCCCATGTGGCCTTCGACAAACGGGCGCATCCAAATTTCTTCACCTGTTTTAGGATCGCGTGCGAAAAGTTTGCCAACCACACCAAATTCGTCGCCCGAAGAGCCGTGGATCAACATGACTTTACCAGAGGTTTTGTCTTTGACTATCGTAGGAGCGCCCGTCATTGTGTAGCCAGCTTTATAGTCATCAAAACGCTTTTTCCAGACTACTTTTCCAGAGTGGCGATCGAGGGCAACGACAGCAGCATCTAAAGTACCGAAATAGACCAAGTCATCGTAAATGGCAGCGCCGCGATTAATAACGTCACAACAAGGGCGAATTCCTTCAGGGAGTCGATGAGAGTAGGACCACTTCTTTTCACCAGTTTTGGCGTCAAAAGCAAAGATTCTAGAGTAGCTAGCAGTCACGTAAATTGTGCCATCATATACAATTGCTTGTGCTTCTTGACCTCGCTGTTTTTCGTCGCCGAAACTCATCACCCAAGCAGGCGACAGCATATGAACATTTTCTTTATTGACTTGATTTAGCGGGCTGAATCGCTGAGCTTCAGGCCCCATACCATACATTAGGACATCCTCGGGTGTACGAGCATCATTCTTTATATCATCCCAACTTACCCCCTTGGCGATACTTTGAAGCGAGAGACTTGAGCCTGCAAATAACAATGCGACCCCGAATAATGCTTTTTGTTTTTTATCTAATCTATTGAACATCACAAACCTTTTACTGTTGAGTTGTTTAAAAGTTGTTAACATTATTGAGGGCAGGGAGAACGCTGGATACAGATTTTTTCCTTGATTGATATGGGAATATTTCCCTAATTCTTTCATGGCTATTGCCAAAAGAAATTCGCTGATTTTTAGGCATAAAAAAAGCTAACTCAAATTGAGTTAGCTTTTTGAAAACGCGAGCCAATGAATCCCACGTACGTTGTTATCGCTCAGTACCAAAAAGCGCCAACGTATGGTTATTATGGAGCATTATTATCCGTCAATAATAGGGAATTATTCCCGATTTTTTGTAGAAAAACTCCTTAATCATATCGCGACTTTTACATAGCCTTTCTCAATCGCCAATAATACCAACTCAGTGCTTGTTTCAACATGCAACTTACTCTTCAATTGAGTGATTGCATTTGAAACCGTTTTGTCAGATATGCTGAGATCGGCAGCTATTTTTGCTCTTCTAAGTCCTTTCGCTACCGAAATAAAGATTTCAAATTCTCTCTGCGTGAGTCTGTCACAAGGGTCTTTACAATCTTGGTAAGTGTAGCGAGCAAGATCGTTCGCTAAGTTATGTTCAATATAGGTTTTCCCATTTGAAACGGCCTTAATCGCTTCAACCATCGTTTCAGGAGGACTACGCTTTGTGATGTAACCATTAGCACCTGATTGCATGGCTCGGTTGACTACAGAGGGGTCGTCAAACATGCTGAAAAAAATGATTTTCAATTTTGGCCATCGTAATAGTAACCGAGGAGCTAATTGGAGCCCGCTGACCTGATCTAAATTAATATCTAGTATTGCTATGTCAACAGGAGTTTTGGCAAGTATGTGCATAGCTTGCTGGGGGGTCTCTGCTTCATAAACAGTAACGTCAATTAACATCATAGTAAGTAGAGATGCATATCCTTGTCTTACAACAGCGTGATCGTCAACAAGTAGAATTTTCATCGCGTACATTCCTCTGTGTTAATGATTGGATTGGTGGTATCGGTGCCGTAAGGCTTATTGTTAAGCCGTGTGAATTAGAGTCAAAGGATAGGTTTGCATTTAATAATGCTGCTCTGTCACGGATAGAGATCAGCCCTAACCCATGGCTGTTATCTGGATTAACTTTGAAGCCAGTACCATTGTCTGTGATTTTGAGTGTTATGACTTTATTTGTGGAATGTAGCTCGACATTGACCTGAGTGGCCATTGCATGCTTGGCAACATTATTCAGGGCTTCTTGAACAATACGAAACAAATGTGTATCTCTCGTTTGTTGGTGTGTTACTGGGGCCCCTCGTTCTTGAAAATATGCTTTAATATTGTGAGTGGTTCCCCAAGAATCAACAAGTGTCCGTAAAGCTTCGTTTAAGCCTGTCCGACTTAGTGCCATGGGGTATAATTGCTTGGTCAAGTGTTGAAGACTACCTTGCACGTTTGCACAGTGTTGCTGGATTTGTTCAGCAGTTTTGTATACGTACTGAGGTTGCTGATGTTGTTGTTTCAGCATGAAACAGTGTACAGAGATACTAGTAATCATCTGTCCTAGATTGTCGTGCAACTCTCTGGCAAGGTGTTTGCGTTCTTGTTCTTGTAATTCTGATAATCGACGGCGCAAACGAAGAATTTCTTGGTGCTTGCTGGCTAAACACTGAGACATTGAAGAAAAATCTTGGATAAGTTGATTAACTTCGAGAATATCAGACTGATCAAATTGATTTTTATAGTTTCCTTCCTCTATTGATCGCATACCTGCACAAATATTTCTAACCGGCTTCAATATGGCTACTATAGACAGTCGCATAGTGACAAGCGTGACTAGTAGTGCCAAGAAAAAGACGCTCGCAACCAGAATGACAGTATCCGTGATCTCATCAATTTCTGCGGTAGAACTCGAACGTATGAGAATGGCACTTGAGTGCACAGGATCTGCAACGTACATCTCTTGAGACTCTATGATATTGAGCCGAAATTGAGGGTTTTGTATGGGAACCGCTTTGGTGTGGTTAGCGCTGATTACGCCAGGGTTTTCGACTAGGGTTACCTTTAAATGACGATTTTGGCTCAGAATCTCATAGAGTTCCGTGACAGATAGCTTGGACTTTAAAAGCGTGTTTGCTAAAACCAGTGCTGATCGACTCTCTGCCAAAATATCCTTTTGTGCTTGGTAGACAAGTGCGCAAACCAACATTAGAAATATGAGTAAATAAACCCCACACACAGATAATGAAATTCGTTGTGTCGCTTTCATCGCATGCCTCACTCTATTCTATTTTAAATTAGAGCAGGGTGGCGCAGTGATGTCCTTTAAACTTTGGGTAAGTAAATATAGTACTTATGGGCTAATGATATATGAGACCCACGTACAGTAGTCAATGAAAAGAGACTCAGTATTGTGTGGCCTAATAGCTAAGCCTTGTGTGAAACAGATTAATGAGTATCGAGGTACTCTATCAATTCAGCTTTACTTTTAATGTTCTCACTTTGCTGAATATATTCACGGAGCGTGAAGAATACGGTTTTCGTTGACCTATCTTTCAAGCGCTCCGTAATTTCAATTTGGTTACTCAGCGAGTAACCCGATGATGTGAGGTAATCTAGGGTTTCTAGGTTGCCGTTTAATAGCACGTGAGTGGCAAAGTTGAGTTTCATTTTACCTCCCGACACGTGTATTTCGTATTCCAATTCTGGCGCAAATCCCATATTGAGCATATAGGCAATAATATCAGGCGCTTTACTACTGAGAACACGCTTCCAAGAAGATGTATTGTAAACGATTGCTCCGCGTTCAAAGAACAAATCGATATTTTTCACGCTGATGTTCTCAATGCTTGATAAAACCAAATGCACCGCAGTTTGATCGTCTCCGCGAGAAAGACTTTCATTGATGTCGATGAGATTGCTGTCTATCGCTTTGAGTAATACGGAGATCAGTTGTGCAGGAGGCGTTTTAGTTAGGCTGTCGCGCAATTCTTGTTGTTTGATATTTTGTGAGCGCACAAATCCACGAAGAACGGGGTCGTCGGCGTGCAAAGCAAAAAAGGCGTCGTCGATAATCGCATTACATTCGTCGTGTGTCGTTTCCAATACCTCTGTTGTCTGGTGTTGAACCATGCTTTTTGTAATATCGGCTTCTGCTGAAAATTCGGTGTGTAGCACGGTAGCTTGTTTGGTATCAGTTTCGTGTTCACCGCTCACAAAAAAACGTGTTTCGACAAGTAGACCGGCTAAGACAGCATTCACGGAGGCGAGGATTATTAGTAATATTTTCAACATTCTGTCGCTCCTTAGTTATTCTCTTCTAGATAAGCCAGAATGGCGTCTTTGTGCTTTGAACCTTTTCTAGTATTAATAAACTCAACGAGCGGGACTTTGATCTCGGTATAGTCTGCGCTACCAATAGGGTCAACATAGTCTCGAATGGTCACTTCAGATTCAAGGCGATAACCTTGCTCTTGTAGGTAGTGGGTAAGCTCAAGGTTGCCTTTTAACAGCGCTTGTGTTGTCAAATTGACTTGATATCGAAACCAGACCGTAGGTGTGTTATCGGGATCTAACCCCTGATCAATAATCGCTTGGGCGACGTCTGGTGACAGGTTACTCGTCGCATCTACCCATTGTGCTGAATTAAATACCTTTGCACCGCGGTCAAAAAACTGGTTCACGGTATCGAGGGTGATATTTTTTCTGTCAGAAAGCAGTGAGAACATGAATGGTGTGAAATGGGGAGCGCCGGGCTTAAACTGCTCATTTACCAATAGGTCCCCATTATCAATAGCAGTCAATATCCCTTCAGAGTATGTACTGTACGTAGAGCGAAAGCTTCTGAATAACGTGATCCGCTTGTCTAATTCCACTTTGTATTGTGATTTTACATATTCCTTTAATTGCGGGTGGTCAGCATTAGCGAGCAAAAACTCGGTCGTTAAGTGCTCGCATGGGGTGTCTGCTTCTGAGGTTGAGTTGGCAATTTGAGATACTGGCTGAATACTCGACTGATGCGATGCGGGCGAGTTGCCCAGTTTATCACTGGGGTCAAGCTGGGCGTTAACACTTGCCCCCATGCCATACCATGCCGTTAGTAACAAAACACAGAGAATAATATTGATGTAGAGTAACTTTTTTAACATAGTGCGTCCTTGCTCTTGCTGTAAAAAGTGGCTGAGTTTACTGCTTCAACTCTGTCAGAGTGTTTCGAGAAATGCCACCAAATCTTCTCGCTCTTGTTTTGTCAGGCCTAACTTTAACAATAGGTCAGTAGTTTTAGGGTATAGCGGGTCATTTACCTGCTCTCCCCGTGGTTTTGGCCTTGCACCCCCAGCGTTGTATTGCTGTACCACGCCCATCATGTCTTTCAATAACCCATTGTGAAGCCAAGGTGCAGTTTTGTTTACCCCTAGTAACGACGGTGTTCTGAATGCGCCGGAATCAGCTGGATTTTGGGTGACTTCGTAACGGCCAACATCGTGAAACTTGCGCTGGTAATAATGAAAACCGGTAACGTGGAATTGGTTGTCACTGAGTAGTGGGCCGTTGTGACACGTCATGCACTTGGCTTTTGTTCTGAATAGGTGCAACCCTCTGAGTTGTGCGTCGTTAAGCATACCAACGGCTGTTGTGGGGTTTTCATAGGCTGCGCTAATAAATTGTCCAAACAAGCTTTCAGGAGGCCGAAGCGTGCGTTCAAATGCCACAAGTGCCGCAGCGAGCGTGTCAGCTGTAATGGTGTTTTTATCGAATACGGCTTTGAATTGAGCTGGGTAGCTTGGATGCGCGTTCAAACGTTCAATGGCTTTGGCTAAATTCATGTCCATTTCTTTGGGATCTTGAATTGGCATCAATGCTTGCTGCTGTGCCGTTTTCGCTCGCCCATCCCAAAAAAAGCTCTGCCAATGGTCAATACCAAATATGGCAGGGGTGTTACGTCGACCTTCCTGCGCATCAATACCAATGGCAAAGCGTCTACCATCGGTAAAGTGCAAGCGCGCTTCGTGACAACTGGCGCAACTTACCGTTTTATCCCGGGACAATATAGGGTCATTAAACAATTGCGCACCAAGCGCTACAGCGTTTTCTGCAGGTTTATCACCTAATAATGTCAACGGTGCCAACTCGTTGACTATTCGGTTGTCAGCGGTTTCTATATGAGGCCATTGGTTGGGGGCAACAGCGTATTGTGCACGCAGCTCGGCGTTATCTGAAGGAAGGGTAGCAGAATAACTCGTTGAACTGACGAGTAGTAAGACACAAGATAAAAATAAATGACGCGAAAATAACAAAACTAAATCCAAAAGATAAAAATAACAGGGATGGCTGCGCCTAGCACTACTAGCCACCCTTTTTGCAAACTAAAAGCACCTTTCTTGCCCTTCACCATAAACAGAGCTGAAAGCGCAAGGTAGAGTAAGAAAACCGCGTATATATCAGAAAAAATGACCCATCCTTGGCGGGCCTCATTCAAGTGAAGACGGTTAAATTGCGGTAATATAGGGCGAGCTTCAATGGCTTCGTATATGGCTTTGTCGGCCACGGCATAAAGGGTAAGGGTATGCCCGCCATCAAAAAACAATTTATAAACTTTCTTCGATTCCCAATAGCTGGCTTTAACCTTGTCATCAATATCAAAGCTTGCAAGCAGTGCTTGATTGATTTGCTCGTCTGACTGCGTTAAGTCAACGTTGAATGGTTGTTCAATGCGGGTAACGGCGTAATTAGGGTTAAAGTCGCGAATATGATTAAGGGCCAAACCGGAAACGGCGAACACCACGGTAAGGCCAATACTCAAATAGCCGATATCCCTATGTAACTGGCGGTTCAGCTTGAACCAGTTAATAGACAGGCGTTTAATCAAGTATTTTTACCCCAATGGGTTCTACTTGATATATCGACATTGGCTCTGACACGCTTTCTGGGTCAAACTCTTCACCGTCGCGCTTAGCCAACGATGCTAAATAGCTACGTGTTTGGTTAAGCGATAGTTCGATGGCAAATACTTTACCCGTTGCTATCGCTTTTCGGCCTTTGGCGTGCATCGGGAACACCATATCGCCATCGCGCACTTTTAAGCGAATCTTTTCAAAACGTGCATCAGAGGCTAATTCTACCCAGCATCCACGACGTGAGCACACGCCCACAATGGCACCTTCGATGGTCACGGTTTTCCCTACATAGTCGTCTGGCGAGGCCATGATGGTAGAGATGGCAATTTGTTGGCTTTCGTCTACTGGCTCGCCAAAAAGCAAAGGGTCGGCACTTAGACTGAAAGAGAAAAACGCTGCAGCAATCAGTAGGTATTTCATGGTTCGTTTCCGTCGTTTATTTAACTTTGTTATTAATATCAAATAATGAGGGGCGTGGAATCTTAAGCCCCTCATTACCTTTACGTGTGGTGGTCGACTATTTTATTCCCAATTCCATTGTACGCCAGCCCACAAGGTTCTGCCTGTTTCTACTCCGTCGTTACCGGGTGTAACAAGGTTGGTACGCGCGTTGAATAGGTTGGTTATATCAACCGAAAACGTCATATTGCCCCAATTATTCGTGGTGAGGGTATACCTCGTTGCTAAATTCACTTGCCAACGCCCTTCAAATGACACCTTTTTATAAACAGGTACAAGTACGCTGTCTACTTCACAGTCTGAACATAGCCAAGCAATGTTTCCACTTGAAATGTACTGCCCCGTTGCCACTGCTGTTTCATAGGCATCGGTATAGCTACCGTTGACAGTAGTCGAAAAGGTTTCTGTCCAATCGGCATGCCAGCCAAAGTTCACCCGGAACGGTCGACTAAAATTGGTGTTTAACGTGGCTACTGCTTGTTCGGTTGTAAGCCTGCCAGCACCATTGACTGTGTACCACACGAGATCGTCTAGACTAACGTCATCAACGGCTTCATCGTAGGAGTTGCCATTGCTTTTGGTTTTACTGACTTCAGTGTTGGCCCAAAATGAGTGAGCTTCCCAATTTGCACTCCAAGCAAGTGATAAACGAGAGCTTTCACCAAAACCGCTATTATCTTGATACGCATAACGATACCCGTCGTCACCCAGTACAGACTCGCTGGCTCGTGCGAGTTGATCACGTTGCCATCGCTGTACGGCGCGCAACGATAGATAACCAAAATCGCCTAAACTTTGCTTAAGGGCAAACGTGATTTCGTCGTTGTAAGGCGAATCCAAGTTTTCATAGCGGTAACGCAAGTCGGCGTCTAAACTCGAGGCGACCCAAGCTTGCAATACGCCATTTCTGATTGGTCGGTATTGCGTGTAATAAGGCACTTGCTCTTCTTTCAACTTGTATGTCGCTAAGCCAGCATCATAATAGCGGCTTGCTCCAAATACGAGTAATGTACTGTTGTCATCAAACCAATCCCAACTGCCGCTGAATCGCGGTGCGATGGTGTGGTTTTTGAAAAAGTCGTCGTAGTCGTAACGCAAACCTAAATTGAATTTCCATCTGTCCCAAATAAGTTGGTCGCTGGCATAGGCAGAAATCTGATTCACGCCTACTTCAATGTCTTCCGTTGGGTAAACAATTCTGAAATTGAAGTACTGGGGTGAAGTGAGTACGTTGTCGCTATAAAGTTGCACGTGTTCAGGATTGGTAAAATCCAGTGCTTCCCCTAATGAGGCTTCTAACTCTTCAATCGTTTGGGCTAATTCCAGTTCAACACAGTCAAGGGTATAGCCACTGCAATTCAATGAAGCATTACCGCTCGATGCACTGTATTGCACGGCAGAGTTATAATAATAGCTGTCAGCCTTTCTTTGGCGGCTCAGCTCTTGACGGGATAAGCTAACACCTACTTTGATACGATGATCGGTACTACCCCATTGCATATCATTAAAGGTAAACGAGTTTTGCCATTGATAACGGGTTTGCGTTTTATCAAGGTTGCCATAGCCACCTTCTTTTGACACCGTAGCACCTTCTCCTGATGAGTTAGAACTGGAATATTGGCCCCATTCTTTTCCTCTCGAGAGCAGCCACAAGTAGTAATGAGGTGGCGCTTGACGGCTATTTTCACTGTAATTAATGTTCAGTTCACTGCGCCATGAACCGAGAGAAAAATCTTTATCAGTATTAATAGTGGTGCCGTATCCACCGCCCTTTATCGTGAGGTCGCTGTTGAGCGTATCGGTCAGATTGTTGCTATTTTCATAAGGCGCATAAATAACTGACCAATCAATACGGTCGAACCAGACATTTCTGGCCGCATATTTAACCATTAAATTGGTATTTTCTCGGTCGGTATTCACAATTTCTGAGAGTGATACTTTACTTTTTTGTGAACGCAAATAGTTCATCGACAGCGTTAACCCTTGGTCTTTACCAATTGGCGCTGATACAAGGAGGTTATAGCTGTGTTGTTCAAAGATGGGTGTGAGTAAGCTGGTATCGTAGGCGGCGTTGTCATCATCTTCGCTGTCGCCATCGATAATATGGTACTGATTCCAGCTGCTCCGCGAAGTGCGGTAACCGAGTGAAACTTTAGGTTTGGCAATGCCCAATGCCGAAGTGGTGCTAACGTCAACCACACCACCTGAAAAACCGCCAAATTCAACGGGTATATTACTATCATAAACCGCGATACTTTCAACAATTTGGCTATTAACGTTAAAGGTTTGAGGGCCACCTTGCACATCGTTAATACTGCTTTCACTTCGATTATAGGCATCGGGATCGAGGCGACTGTTGTAGTTCATGCCGTTAATAAAAAAGCCTGTTTGCCACGGCTGAGCGCCGGAAATCGACAGTTGCTTAGCGCGGATTTCGCCTGCGTTTTCTACTGATAGAGAATCTTCTGAAATTTGTACGCCAGGTAGCAACGAGATGAGATCGTTAATATCTCCTGTTGTTTTAGGCGCATTCTTAATGAACTCTTCAGAAAGCAGAAAGCGCCCAAACGCTTCGGGCACTTCTATTCCAATATATTTACCGATGACTTCTACGTGTTCAACATCTTGCTTTTTTTCTTCGGCGTTTTGTTTTGACGTTGTCGTTTTTTCGGTTTGGGTTGAGTTGTCTTTTTCATCATCAGCAACTTGCGCTGTTACCACATTGGGTAACAGCGCTGCTGACGCAACCAGACAAACTAACAGGTCGCGAATGCTTGGCATAGTTTACTCGTCGTTGGCGATAAGAGGAGATGAGTCTTCACTGTCAGCGATACCGTCGTTGTCAGAGTCTTCATCCATTACCAAACCAGAGGCAGCAATTTCATCATCTGATACAGAGGTGAGGAAGAAGTTAACAAGTCCGTCATTGTCTGTATCTACGTTTGTTACTAGCTGGGTTGGGAAGTCGTCTTTCTCGGCCAGAATACTCGCAAGCAGCGCGTAATATTCATACTCTTCTGCCAACTCGTTAATATCACTGCTTACTAACGCTTCCGCCTCATCAAATAGCTGGGCATAGGCGTTGGCCTGAATCAGCTCTTCCATTAAGTCTTGTTGTTCGTTGTCAGTGAGCTTGCTCGCAACTGCGGTAGTCGCGGTAACCGCAGTTTGTACCTTCGCTAAAAACGCAGGAAATAGCGTGGCAAAATCTTCCGTAGTCGTTGAGTGCATACGCAATGCGGTTTTGGTATTGTAGAGGTCATAGTAACTAGTAATAGCGGTAGTTCCGCTTGATAGTAGTTGTATAATTTCTAGTTGGGCATCAACAGAATCGGCAGTTTGCCCGGTTTCTGTTTCGCGAAGCGCAGTAAGCCCGTCAAATACAAGATCTGCCATTTCAACTGCCTGAGTGGATAAGCCATAAGAGGCTAATGTTGCAGATGCATGAGCTTGGAATTCCAATGATGTGGTGCTTTCTTCAAACTCTGCGGCTATGGCAACAATGTCATCAGCAACCGAACCCATCTCATCGGTCGCGCCTATCGTTGCATAGAGGGCAAGTAGATCAGAGTAAGCTTCTTGGATAGCTTCATCGGTATTGATGTTTTGTGACGGTTGATAATATTTCTCGGCGATGGCATAACACGCATCAACAATTGTTTTACTCTCACCACCGGCTTTCACATAAAGTCTGTTGAGGCCCGAGCAGCCGTATGATCCGAAAGTCCATAATGCACTAGAGTCGTAAATGTAGGTTTCATCCTGAAGGACGGTCAGTGCTTCATTGAGAACTGTTAATGCTTCGTCGTAATAGCCTCGGTTAACCAGTAACTTGGCAAGGCCGATTGAGCTACCTGAACTAGTACCAGCGCCTTGTTGTACCAAGAACTCGTAATATTCTCTTAAATCGACGTTTTCGGTAAAGTAAGTACGTGCACTGTCGATGACAGCGCTGAAATCTGCACCGTTTTCTATCGCGACCAATGCGTCTGTCATATAAATAAAGATGAGTGCGTCTTCATAGTTTGCTGTGCCCTCTACTAACATGTCCAGCGCAAGATTCGTTTCTGCATCAGGGTAGTAATAGGCAAATAGCCCCGCGAGTATTTCAATCGTTGAAGTGTAAGCTGAGTACGTTGCTTCAGCTGAGTCTGATGCTTCTACAATATAATTGGTGTCGTAACCCGTTACTCCATAAAGCGCCAATGCTTCGGCTAGGTATTGCTTGGCTTTTTCTGGTTGGTTCAGATTAAAGTAGTGCTCAGCTGCCCATGAATAGTATAACACTCGCATTTGGTAACTATGTTGGCCTTCATAATCACCACGTGTAATCACGCGGTAACCGATGTTGGCGGCGAACTCTGTTAACAGATCGGTTGCTTCAATCGCGCGTTGTAGGTCTTCCTCACTGCCGGATTCAAAGTATGCGTCTTGTAAGTCGGTAATATTGATTCGGCTGGCGGATAGAATACGGCCATAAGTGGTGGTGTATTCGTCGCTATTAATGGCGTCAGCATAAATACGCAATGTGGTGATGAGGGCGTTGGCCGCTTCACTGTTTCCTGAATCACCATAGTCATTAATTACACTAATAAAATACTGGGCATCGTTACTTGATAAGTTGCTTAAGCCTTTTTCAGCAAGGTATTGGTTAAACACGGCAATTGATGCTGCACGTTGTTCGTCGCCGCTTTCATACAGCCCAAAGCTGTCTAATCTTTCGCCCACACTTAAGTATGCGTCTGCTTGACCATCAAGGGTGGTCACTGAGTCGATATAGTCACTCGCGACCGAATCAAACCCTGCGGTGGTGTAACCTACTGCTAATGAAGCCTTCACTTCGTTAAGGTATTCATCGTCGCCGATAGCATCCATTAGGGCTTCAGCTTGTTTAAGGTGAGACTGTTCTGATGTGTAGTAATAGTTTAGTTTGTCAGCATTAGTCACAAATGATGCCGCTAAGCTTATTTCTGCTTCTACAGGCTCAGAAATAATGCCGTCAGTGACACTGATCACAAAGCTTCCGTCAACCTGCTCAAGGGTGTAAGGCGTGTACTCAAACTCGCCTGTGGCAGAATTCAGGGTAATGTCGCCGTGTTCGGGGGCGGTAACAATGGCGAAAGTGAGGTCGTCGCCGTCTGCATCTGTGGCAACGATTGCTCCTGTAGTAGTACCTTGGCTGCCTACAGTCACAGTACTGGTTTCGATTACCGGCGCATCATTAATATTGTTAACAGTAAAGGTTACTGTTGCTGTGGCGCTTAAATTGCCATCACTCACGGAAACCGTTGCAGAATCTTCACCGGCAAAGTCGGTGTTGGGCGTGTAAACAAAAGAGCCATCTGCGTTGATTTCTAGTACACCATTGGCTGCTGCAGACGCTAAGGTATAACTCAATGAATCGCCACTATTTGGATCGGTTGCAGAGACCGAACCCGTGACTGCCTGATCTTCATCTACACTAAAGCTGAAGCTGCTTTGTGTGAATTCAGGTGCTTCATTGTCGCTGCCGCTTCCACATGCCGCTAGGCTCGAAGCCATCGCAATCATGATAAGATTTTTATTTATTTGCATAGGTGTTCCCGCTACTGAGTGATGAAAGGAATCGCGCCGGCATGATAATTGGTTAGTAAATGAGAATCAATGTGGTTTACATTTTTATAATTGATCCACGTCAGGTTAATCGATTAAGTATCAATATAAATAAGTGATTGACTACAGGGTTACGTATCAAATATCACACCGACGTCGGTGATATAAATAAGGAGAAAATAATTGGTAATCTGGTCAAACCAGAAGGAGCGCTTTACACAAGAAGCTGTAACCAAGAATAAGTAGACATATAAGTACAATTCTTAAGCTAACCCACAAAAGAAAACTCACTTCACTTGAAGGGTGAGATGTTCTAAAAATGGTTTTCATGTTGCCTCCTTACGTACATTGTTTTGTATGCTAGGTTTCTGTCGTTAGGTCTTTTATTTTGGGGTTGAGCCTGCTGCTTCAGACTCAACCTTGTTACTCGTTATTCACCCGTTAATTTTTTCGGGTCGAGAAGCTCGGTGAGCTCCGCTCTTGGAATGTCGGTCATGGCTTCTGCAACATCGATAATGGGTTTGTTGTCTTTGTATGCTTGTTTGGCAATGTCGGCCGCTTTGCTGTAACCAATAATCGGGTTCAGTGCAGTAACAAGAATAGGGTTGCGATGCAGGGCCTTCTCAAGGTTTTCCTGATTCACCGTGAAGCCTTTAATGGCCTTGTCGGCTAACAAGCGAGCGCTATTGGCGGTGAGTGTTAAGCTGTTTAATAGATTGTGTGCAATCATGGGTAGCATTACGTTCAGTTCAAAATTACCCGCTTGCCCGCCAACAGTAATAGCGGTGTCGTTGCCCATAATTTGTGCTGAGGCCATCGCGACCGCTTCCGGGATCACAGGGTTCACCTTTCCGGGCATGATAGATGAGCCAGGTTGTAATGCAGGTAGCGCGATTTCGCCTAAACCCGCCAATGGGCCTGAATTCATCCAACGTAGATCATTGGCAATTTTCATCAGTGTGACGGCCGTTGATTTTAGTGCGCCCGAAACACTTACCGCGGTGTCTTGTGAGCCTATCAGGGCAAAGAAGTTGTCTGATGCAGTAAATTCAATATCGGTGAGTTGGCTCAGGGTTGTGTTAAAGGCTTTTGCGAAGGCCGGGTCTGCGTTAACCCCTGTTCCCACCGCTGTACCGCCTAATGCCAGTGTTTGAATGGCTTTTTGTTGGGCCGATAAGGCAATAATTTGTTGCTGAATTTGCGCTGCCCAACCTGTGAGGCTTTGATCCATACGTACTGGCATGGCATCCATCAAGTGCGTGCGGCCCGTTTTACAGTAATCAACCAGTGTGGCTGCTTTTTCTTCAATCACTAATTGCAAGTGTTGCAAAGCGGGTATTACCTTGGTGTGAAGCGCAATAGCCGCACTCACATGAATACTGGTTGGGATCACATCGTTACTGCTTTGCCCGTAATTAACATGATCATTGGGATGCACTGGCACCTCAGCCAATTCGCTGGCGACATTAGCAATCACTTCATTGGCGTTCATGTTTGAACTTGTGCCTGAGCCAGTTTGATAAATATCAACCGGGAAATGAGACAAGATATCCTCGTGACCTAATAAGGTGTCACACGCTTTAGTAATGGCTTCGCCAATGTGCTCGGGTAAGCCTTTAAGCGATACATTTGTGATTGCGGCCGCTTTTTTGACTAAGATCAGAGTACGCACAAAGTCTTCGGGCATGCGCTGCCCGCTCACAGGAAAATTATTCACCGCGCGTTGAGTTTGGGCGCCATAAAGAGCATCGGCGGGGACGGCCAGTTCACCCATACTATCGCGTTCAATTCGTGTGTTACTCATTGGATTATGTCTCCTGATTAGGTCAGAAAAAGTAAGGAACGGTTGCGTTCATTTCGTACTGGAATCGATTTATTTTGGTTTGCTCTTGCTCGTTCTTTGCTACTCGTTGCGCGTGATGCAAAGGGCGATAAATATTGTCTAAACACTGTAGGCGCCAGTGTTTAGGTACGAGCGAATCACAGATGGTGTCGAGCAGGACTTGAGCAGTACGCAGATGTTGGTTGAGCTTTTCTGTGGTTTCACCTATTTCCGCGAGCAACTCAGATTCTTTCAGAAAACTATTGAGTATTTGTGGAGAATTAGGCGCTTTTCCATAACGCACTATATGCGTCAGAGCGGTAATATTTTGGCGTGTCATCGTCATATTTTTATGCCCTATACCAAGCTAAATACGTACAAACCCGTCGACAAAAATGGGGCGTATCGAATAAATCTTGTGCGACTATATCTCAATTTTATTGTAATGAGAATCATTATCATTAAGTATTTGAGATAGATCTTTAGTCGCAAGTTTTGTGTACTCAAGACCGAAATCGCACTTATTTCAGTAAATCTCGCTTTCTGTTTTGTAAATTAAGTGCTAACTTCACCCGAGAAATCAGTTAACTAGTTAAGGAATACCAATGAAATTAAGAAACTTTTTCGCGCTATTGGTTTTGGCTTTTTCTGCTGCCTCACAAGCTGACGAGTGTGTGACGACGGTAAAGAGCAATGACGCAATGCAATTCGATACTAAAGAGATGGTGATTCCCGCTTCTTGCAAAACCTACACGGTGAACCTGGAACACACTGGCACCCTTGATAAGGCCATTATGGGTCACAACTGGGTACTGTCTAAAAGTGCTGATGCACAGCCGATTGCGAATGACGCTATGATGGTCGGTTTGGACAATAATTACATCAAGCCAGGTGATGATCGTGTTATTGCTGCTACTAACGTGATTGGTGGTGGAGAATCAACATCTGTTACTGTTGATGTGAGCAAACTGTCTGCGAGCGAGTCTTACACTTTCTTTTGTTCGTTCCCTGGCCATATCGGCATTATGAAAGGCACGTTAAGCGTTAAATAATGTTGTCTGCACGTTCACTAAAGGAGCCTTATGGCTCCTTTTTTTGATCGCCAACAATAACAATCACAAATAAAAACAATTATCATTTGCAATCATTTCTCAGGCAAGCTACCTTTTAATCATTAGGAGGGAGTTATGCATCTTTCATATCTTTGTACCAAACATACCGATTGGGTTTACAGCAACCCAGATCAAGCCATTTATTTTCTCGCGAGAGACGAGCTACAGGGCACTATGTTGTATGCAGAAGGCCAGTTCCGTGAATGCATTGCGTATTTAGGCTGTGCCTTTGATATCGCGACCATTTTGTTAGAAGTGGAAGAAGGGCAAAACGCCTCGCTGATCGAAAAAATTAATTCACTGGCTTCGACGTTGAGTGAAGCCTACAGAGCGCTAGCGGAATTTGAACTGCAATCGGCTGTGTTACAACAGGCACAACGTATTGTACAGGCGGCAAATGATACGCCTTTCATGTTCGTTTATGCATGATGGCAAAAGTGCGAGGAGGAAAGGTTTATGCTCGAGTTAGAACAATTCCGACGACTTTATCAACAGTGGGAACAGGCTATTCAAACTGGCAACCTGAGTTTTGAGCGCCATCAACACGTACAGACGTTGTGTTTCTATCAACAGTCCATCCGCTTATCTGAAGAGTTACTTGCGTTAAATCGCGTATCTCGTCGAGCCATTGCTGCGCTACTGGTGAGTTATCACAACCTCGCCGACTTTTACATTCGTGAGAAGGCGCATAATTTGGCGCAGGAGGCGTTGGAAGATGCGTGCGCTTGCATGGCAGATTTAGCTAACTCAAGCCCTTCTCACGAGCACATATTATGGGGCCTACATACGGCTGATAAAAAGCGCTATCTGTTTGAGCAACAGCATTACGGTACGGCAATGTACTCCGGCTCATTAACACCCAGCTGCCAACAAAAAACTTATCACACTCGCCCAATCCATTAACAATAAAAGGAGCTCACTATGCGTTTAACACGCTTACAAACCGTTATATTTTCATTATTAGTTTCACTTTTTACTCCTCTTGCTTTTGCTCATCCAGGGCATGATCACGAGCATTGGAGCAGCGCATTCTTACACGCGTTATTTTATGCGTCTTTATTTGCCGCTGGTGCTGCATGTGCGTTCGCGATTTATAAAGTAGTTACTCGTCGTCAAGTAAAAGGAAACTAATCATGTTGCATCAATTGCTTACAAGTCTAAATAGTGTCGTTAAATTTGAATCTGCAAGCGCCCACTGCGATATTCCGTGCAAAATTTATGACCCATCAACGGCGCAAATTGCGGCATTAAGTGTGATTCGGTTTAACGATTTATTGTTAGAGCTGGAGGGAGTGGAAAAACTCTCTATTTCTCAGCAAGCCCAGTTGAGCCGTTTAGTACGAGAAAAAGAGATTCATGCCGAAAAAGTAAAAAGTGAAGTACGTGTGATTTGGGGAGATTACTTTAAAGCTCCTCAAATTGAGGCGTTTCCTGATGTGCATGATTTAGTACACCGCATTATGCTTGCTGGCTCAGCGTGTAAACAACATGTTGACCGTGATAAAGCGGTTGCACTACTTGAACTCGTTAATCAGTTCGCAGGCTATTTTTGGGAGACCAAAGGCGTTAAAACTAAGACTGCGACCTGCCCTTATCCACCTTCAGAAACAGTACTTTACCCAGATTTGTAATGTTTCGAATACTGCGTGTTAACGGCCGAAGTATGTTGCCAACACTGTCTCCGGACACGTTTGTGTTGGCACTGAAATGGCCGAAAATAACGTATAAACTTCACGATATTGTGGTGGCTCGTACACCACAATATGGTGTGGTTATCAAACGCGTGGTGGCGGCAGAACCTGAGTTTGGTTTCTTTTTGGGCGGGGATAATTTCAATGAATCTGTCACGCCTGCACAAATTGGTTGGGTACAGGCAAACAATATAATCGGCAAAGTTGTGTGGCAAAGCCGGTCAGCGAAAACCTACCTTACATAACTTCAAATACAAGCAGTATTTTCTACCTTGAAATTGTCGCCAATTATGTAAAGCATTTGTAAAAATAAATGAAAGCGCTTACACTTATTTCCCAACGCTCTCTTTTTTGCCTGTTTTTAAATATTGTAATGTAAACGCTTCCAATTCGTATTGAAGTGCTGTTAAGTGTTTAACGAGGACCTGATAAAACCGATGGACATAAAATTACCTCCGCAGTCTCCCTTTTTATCGCCTGCATTTACCTTAGGCGTTGCCACCTCGTCATTTCAAATAGAGGGAGCGGCAGATTGTCGCGAAGTATCGATTTGGGACACTTTTTGTGAGCAACCTGGGAAAATCAAAGATGCAAGTCATGGCCTTGTAGCATGTGACCATGTGAATCGGTGGCAGGAAGACTTGGCAATAGTCGAAGCTTTACATGTTGATGCGTATCGTTTTTCAGTGAGTTGGCCACGAGTTATCAACAAAAACGGCACGGTTAATCAGCAAGGCCTCGGTTTTTACATTGCCTTACTCGATGCGCTTAACGCTAAGAATATTAAGGCGTACGTTACGCTTTATCACTGGGATTTGCCCCAGTATTTGGAAGATGAAGGTGGTTGGCTTAATCGCAAAACGGCTCAGGCCTTCGCTGATTACGTCGACGTAGTCAGCCGGGCTTTCGGTGATAGGGTTTATTCTTATGCCACGTTGAATGAGCCATTTTGTAGTGGTTATCTCGGTTATGAAGCGGGTATTCATGCGCCAGGGCTAATAGGTAAAGCGTTCGGTAAAAAGGCGGTGCATCACCTTTTACTTGCACACGGTTTGGGGATGCAAGTACTGCGAAAAAACGCACCTCATATCGAGGCGGGGATTGTGCTCAATTTTACTCCCTTTTATCCAGCGTCGGAAAGCCAAGATGATAGGGCGGCCACGGAGTGGGTACATGCGCATTTTAACGATTGGTATATTCGGCCTATTCTGACCGGTAAATACCCAGACGTGATCGACGCAATACCCCAAGAGCATAGACCGATAGTTGAGGCGGGAGATATGGCACTGATTGCACAATCTATCGATTTCTTGGGAGTGAACTATTACACCAGAGAGCGGATTCAAGCCAACGGTACTGTTGACCCTACGCATTTGTCGCCTGAATTAGGGTTAGAAACCACGGCGATGGGATGGGAAGTTTACCCTCAAGGTCTGACCGATTTATTAATGCAATTGCATCGGGATTATACACTTCCGCCTTTACTCATTACCGAAAATGGTCTGGCGAGCGATGATGTGATGATCGACGGCGAGGTTTACGACGAGCAGCGTGTGCGTTACCTTGAAAATCATATGAATGCGGTGGCAAACGCAATGGAGCAAGGTGTGAATATCACAGGGTATTTTGTTTGGAGTTTACTCGACAATTTCGAATGGGCATTGGGTTATGAGAAGCGATTCGGGATTGTTTACGTTGATTATGAAACCCAAAAACGAACCCCAAAAGCAAGTGCGAAAGCACTGAGCCGACTATTGCTTAATCGCGGCGAGAAGTAGGCTAAGCGCATGATTGGGATAAAAGAAAAAATAGCATATGGATTCGGCGACACGGCCAGTAATTTGGTGTTCCAAACGGTCATGTTATTTCTTACCTTTTACTACACCGATATTGTGGGGTTGAGTCCTGCATCTGTGGGTACTATGTTTTTGGTAGTGCGTATTATTGATGCAGTTACCGACCCACTAATGGGGGCGATGGCTGACAGAACACGTTCACGGTGGGGGTCTTATAGGCCTTATTTACTCTGGTTGGCTATTCCGTTTGCAATATCAAGTGTAATGGCATTTACGTCTCCACCATTTGAGGGCGACGGTAAGTTTATCTATGCCTTTGTGACCTACACTTTTTTGATGTTGATGTATACGGCCATTAATATTCCCTATTCTGCTCTGGGCGGGGTGATGTCATCTGATCCAGAAGACCGTGTTTCAATCCAATCTTACCGTTTCGTGTTTGCCATGTTAGGCGGCCTATTGGTGACCTCTCTCACGTTGCCCCTTGTTGATTATCTGGGGCGTGGCGACAAGGCACTTGGCTATCAATACACCATGATTGTCATGAGTATTTTGGGCATGGTGTTGTTTGGGTTGTGCTTTGCCGGCACGCGAGAGCGTATTAGGCCTGTATCAGCGCTCAAGGTAAAAGCCAGCGAGCAAATGGCAGCGCTGTGGCGTAACGACCAATGGCGTGTGTTGTGTCTGGTGGGCTTGGTTTTACTAACGGGTATGGTGTTGCGTAACACTTTGGCGATTTATTACGTTAAATATGTGATGCAGCGTCCTGATGATGTCACGTTATTTGTCACAGTAGGCTTGGTGGGAAGTATTATTGGCTGCGCCCTTGCTCAACCTCTCGTTAAACGCGTGTGTAAAATTAAAGCTTATATTGGATTGCAAATTACCAGTGCGGTGATTTGCTTTATTAATTATTTCATACCTACCGACGCTTGGTTTGTCTCGCTGGTATTGCATTTTAGTTGGGGGCTCACGCTGCAAATGGCAACGCCTTTATTGTGGTCCAAAATGGCAGATACGGTTGATTACGGCGAGTGGAAGTCGGGAGTGAGATTGACAGGCGTGACTTACTCTACGATTGTCTTTTTCATCAAAGTTGGGCTTGCATTAGGTGGAGCAATGGCTGGATGGTTACTGGCTTTCTATGGGTATGAAGCAGACATACACAAACAAGTAGTGGTAGATGGGATTGTGCTGTCATTTTGTCTATTACCAGCGATGGCCTCATTAATGGTTGCTTTAATCATGCGCTGGTATAAATTAGACAATCAAAATATAGCGCGTATTCAGCAAGAGCTGGGCGACAAGCGCTTAGCGACACAGTAGTAACAGCAAGTAGAAAAAATATGGTAACGATTAAGCAAGTTAGCGAGCGAGCAGGAGTGTCCTCAGCAACAGTATCTCGTGTGATTAACAATACAGATACTGTGAAGGAGAAAACACGTGAGTTAGTGCTCAAAGCCATGCAAGAATTAGGGTATCGCCATAATGTACTTGCTGCTTCATTGGCGTCGAACAAAACCAATACCATAGGGTATGTTGTACCAGAACTACACGGTTCTTTTTTCGGTGCCATGATGGGTGGGTCGGAGCATGTTCTGCGTCAAGCCAACAAGCATATGTTTGTTGCCACTGGGCATTCTGACGAGAAAAAAGAAAAGCAAGAAATAGAAGCACTACTCAGTCGGCGTTGTGATGCGCTTATTCTTCATGTTGAAGCAGTGAGCGATGAGTACTTGATTTCGCTGGTGGAACAAGACGTGCCGCTAGTGATAGTGAACCGCTATATTGAGTCTATTCGAGACAACTGCATTAGTTTAAATAACTTACAAGGTGGCTATCTCGCGACCAAACACCTTACTGATATTGGTCACAAAAATATTGCTTATATTTCTGGTGCCTTGTTTAAAGCCGATGGTATCAAGCGTTTAAATGGTCATAGACAAGCGTTAGAAGAAGCGGGCATATCGTATGACTCTGCGTGGATGTACGAAGGCGATTTTCAGGCGAAATCGGGTGAGCAGGGTATTTTTGATTTGCACCAACGTGGAATCCCCTTTACTGCTGTTGCTTGTGCTAACGATGAGATGGCGTCTGGCGCTATTAATGCACTCAGAGAATTGGGGAAACGCGTACCCCACGATGTATCTGTAATCGGGTTTGATAATATTGATTTTGCCAGCTACCTTACGCCGGGTTTGACTACCATTGATTACCCGGTAAAAGAAATTGGCACAATGGCAGCGCATTGGATCTTAAATAGGGCCTATGGCGACCATAAAATGTCGTTACAGCACATTCTGGAGCCAAGATTGATTTTGCGTGGTTCGACGAGTTCTCCTTAGGTTATAAGCGATATTAATCAATACAAGACCATATGACAGCTATGAATCATAACGTTGTATTTGATGATAGATTAGCGCTAATACTGTAGGTTGAAAATGACAACGCCGCCGGTGCGTTGTTTACGGTTGTTTAAGTATTCAACGAACATATTCATATCTATCAATAAAAAATTTCTTTATCGCACTCGCGAAACTTTAATCTAAAGTCTACATTTGTAAATAATTGATGTTAATATTCCGCGCCCAAAAGTGGAATAAATATCTTATAACTCAATAATTTGAGACTGTCTCTAAGCGATAACCCTACAACAATAACGGTTTTTTGGCAGATCTTTAGCGAGATGTGTGGAGAACAACGACAACATGCGAAGAAATCAATCCGTAACCCAGAAACTCTATCGATTTCCAGACAAGTATCGATTAATTTCCTCTACTGACCTAAGAGGGGTCATTACTCACTGCAACGACGAATTTGTTGAAGTAAGTGGCTATGAAAGAGAGGAATTAATTGGTCACAACCACAATCTGGTTCGCCATCCTGATATGCCATCAGGTGTCTTCAAAGAAATGTGGAGTACACTAAAATCTGGCAATATTTGGATGGGCTTGGTGAAAAACCGTCGCAAAAACGGTGACCACTATTGGGTATCGGCCTTTGTTACTCCTGTATTCGAGAATAATCAAATTGTTGGCTATGAATCAGTGCGAGTGCCTGCATTACCTGATGAAATGGAACGTGCTGGAAGGCGGTATGCCAGACTTCAAGCGGGTAAATCTGCGGCTTCCGTCCCTGAGTTGATTCAATATGTAGCTAAAGACAGCATTCCTGTATTGTGCGTTGGCGTGCCGTTAACATTGCTGTCGGGTTGGGTATCTGGGTGGCAGTCGTTTGCGATCAGCGGCGTGATGACCGCCGCAATGGGCGTATGGTATTGGACAAAAGAACAGAAAGATTGGAAGTCGATTATCAACTTAAGCCCAGAAACCTACAGCAATGCTGTTGTGTCGCAAACGTATTTCACCGATTTTGGTAGCCGAGCCAGAGTTAAATTAATGGTTGGGTGTGAAATTGCACGCAGTCGCACGGCGTTAACGCGCATTATGGACTCAGCCGGTTTGTTAGATCGCATAGCAAATACAACCCATCAACAAGCTGAAATTACCAGCTCTGCGGTAGTGCAACAGAATCAAGCAACCCAGCTAATTGCGTCTGCTGTTACCCAAATGTCGCAAGCTATTCAAGAAGTGGCGGCACGAGTTGAGGCCAATGCTGATCAAGCTCGCTCAGCGTCTCATAACGTGGAAATGGGAAACAATAAAGCACAAGAAGCGTTAACAGCAATTGTAGAATTGAAACAAGTCGTCGAATCTATTTCCGATACCGTGTCGGAATTAGCGCAGTCAACAAACGATATTGGCGAAGCCGCTAGTTTAATATCTACAATCGCAGAGCAAACTAATTTATTAGCATTGAACGCAGCTATAGAGGCGGCGCGTGCCGGAGAGCAGGGGAGAGGTTTTGCGGTGGTTGCAGATGAAGTGCGTTCACTGGCTTCAAAAACCCGCGAGTCGACAGACAAAATACACTCGATTATTGAAGAGTTGGCCCAACGTTCAAAACGCGCAGTTGCGGTATCTGAAACCGGGCTTGCTTCAGCACAACGAGGGGCTGAAATTGTAGAAGAAACCCGAGGGGCCCTTGGCCAGATCAATTCGGCAGTAAGTGGTATTTCAGAAATGACCACCGAGATGTCAGCTGCGGTTGAAGAACAAAGCTCAGTCGCAGAACATATCAATCAACAAATTGTCGATATCGCAGAAGGTGCGGCTGAAACCCAGCAATCGTCGGAATCATCTTTGGCTGCGAGTCTTGAACTTCGCGAAACAATTAAGTCTGTACACTCAGTAATCAAACGTTTTAATACAAAAGGGGTGGTGGGGTAAGCACCCACCTACACACAACAGCTTTTGCTAATATAAAGCGCTTTATTTACTCATCTATCAACCGTTTGCGGTTAGCTTTACAACTTCAGCACTGTCGTCTTCTAGTACGTCAGTTGCTGCTGCGCCCTTTAAAAGCTTGGCAACCACATCTTTATTTTTGGCGAGAAGGATCGATAATTCTTCAGCAGCATCGTCACCAATTTTTATCCCTTTGGCTTGAATATAAACGGCCAAATTGTCGGCCACGTCGAGCATTTTATCGTACTGGTCAGCTTCTTTTTTATCTGTTGTCACCAGCTTTTCAACCCCTTTGTGTGTTACAACATATTGTGTAGTAATAGCCATGGTTATACTCCATTTGCGTTGAAAGACACCATTACCATATCGCACTTTACTGTATAAATAAACAGTATTTTAATTATACTAATCTGTTTGTGTTTTCGTGCGTACTTATTCGAAAAGCTAATAGGAATATGCCCAATGCTTAATTTAGCTGGTGTACAAGGCGTAATATTTGATTTAGATGGCACCTTGGTTACATCAAATCTTAACTTTTCTGCGATGAAGCAAGAAATAGGTTGTCCCCAAGAACAAGATATTCTCGCCTTTGTTGCCGACTTACCTACAGATGAAATGCGACAAGCCGAGGCGCTCATTCAGGCTCATGAAATGCGAGATGCAGCAGAATCAACGTGGCTAATTCATGGGAAAGTCATGGTTGAGCAAGTGAGAGCGGCAGGTTTGCCAATGGCCATAGTGACACGTAATTGCCAACGTGCTGCTAGGCAAAAAATTACCCAGAACGCTATTCCTATTTCACTGGTTATTACCCGAGAAGAGGCGCCGGCAAAGCCTGATCCTACCGCCTTGCTGATGGTGTCTAAAATCTGGCATTCCCCTCCCGACACCTTGCTCTATGTCGGCGACTATATTTACGACCGTCAAGCCGCCGAGAACGCAGGAATGCAGTGGCTTTTAATTGATTAGATTTTTATTGGGATTGGTGTCCAATCTGGTTTATTTTTACCTATACTGTCTATAGTAGCGCTTAGATTAGTATTTAAATATTTAGACATATTTCCACCAAAGACGTATTGAAGTTCGCTTTTTTTCAATTCAATAATAGTTGCTACACGCTTTTGTTTGTTATTCATATTAATGTCCTAACAGAAAATTAAGTTGTTTTGTTGACTCTTATGTCGACGAACAAATTAAACGTAAATATTGGTTTTGGTGATGAGATTTGAGACAAGGACTGTCAGATTTGGGACATTTTTTCATATTGTCCCATTTGTTTTATTTTTTTTCCTATTTAGTCACATTAGTGTCGCTACAGAGCGGCCGTTGGAGTCTAGTAGTAAGTTCTCGAATTCACCGTCAGGCATAATTAGAGCAATTATTGATGTTAATGATTCTGTCTTTATCGGTGCGGAAAATGGACTTTTTAAGATAACTGGCGATCAGGTAGTAATTTTTGATGATACCAATAGCCCTTTAGGCAAAGGATACATTACAAGTTTAGATTTTGATGGCGATAACACACTACTTATTACTGAATATGGAAGTGGTGCTTATCTATTTGACATATCAAAACAGTCTTTTCACAAAGTTGATGTGTCTTCTTCGTTACTTTTAAGAGCCTGGAAAGGAAAGATATCTGAGAATTATATTGCGCTAACTACGATTAATGATTTTTTGTTGATTGATTTGGAAGCGAACACGTTACATTCTGCTTCCTCAGTACTTAAGCAATACGAGTTAGAGTCAGTGTTTGAAGTAGCGAAAAGTAAGGATGGCTCATTTTGGTTTTCTGATTCTAGAACATTATTTGAAATTCTCCCTTCGAGTTTAGTGACTAAAGCTCATGATATAGCAACAACATTCCCATTGTTAGACGATGTTTCTCATATCTCACTTCACAATTCTAAAATTTTTGTAGGAGGTGTTAGTGGAATTTATATATCTGATTTGTCGTTGAAAAACCTGAATTTCATTAAAAAACCTCTAACACACGCATATCCTATTGACGATATAGAGTTTATTAATGAAAAGTCCTTAATTGTTGCATCAGGAGGATTGCTAGAACTTGACCTCATTAGTAATCGATTTAAGACGTTTGATTTTTTCTATCCTTTGTTAGATGAACAAAGGATAAGAACGGTCACAGCATTACAGAAAATAGTTTCTGGAGATATTCTTTTTGCTACTACACAGCTAGGTCTAAGTTATATTCCAACTAAGCATCAATTTTTGAATTACCTATTTGAGGGAGAAGCCAATAATCGCCCTGACATTGATTATACCTTTTTATCTACTGGTGAATATACGCTGGCTACTTCTGAATTAAATATCTTTCACTTGAACAAAAATTCGGGTGAATTGAAGAAAGTATCTGCAAGGCATTCAAAAAGTAAGGCTCTGGTGTTTATAGGGGCCAATTCATTTCTCAATCTCGATTCCTGTTCTACGTTAACGTTAACCGATGATGGACAGGTTTTAGAAAGCGCTGCGCATCCTTTGAGATCTTATTGTGATGAACTTTCTGGAGTTCAATCTTATACCAGCAATGGTAAAAACTTCATATCCTACTTAAAAGGAGACGAGGAGCGAGTTATTGAATTTGGTTTACATGGCGATTTGATCAGAACCTTTCCCGTGCCGAGTAAGCCTTACAAAATGGTAGTGAATAACGCCGGAGAGTTATTATTCAGTGATGATAAAAACCATATTTATCATCGACAAAATAACGGTGTTTGGGTGAAACATGAGTTAGAGCAGTTAGGTCAAAGTCTCATTAGTTGTATGTATACGGATAGTGCAGATATCATTTGGCTATGCACATCTGGACATGGACTAATTGGATTCGACCCTAGTGATGGAAGGTCGTTTAGTTTGAATAATGAAGCACGCCTCCGTTTTATTCGAGGGAGTGTGTATCAAGATGGAGCTCATTGGGTTGGAAGCAATAAAGGTTTAAAAGTTTACTTATCTGACGGCTCATCTTTAAATATTGGCCCAGAAATAGGGGTAAATGACACTGATTTTGGTTTCGATGGAATTGAGGTATTATCGGAAGGTGTTATCTCAATTATTGGAGATAAGCAAAATTATATTTTAGACACAAAAAAAGCATTGAGTTATTTATCTTTGCGAAAAAACAGAAAGTCAGAGGTAAAAATTACGAGTTTGGTTTTCACTCATTCATTTAATTCAAATGAGCGATACAACCAAATCGACTATAACTATTCAATTGATGAGTCAAACGTATTAGAGCTGGCGTATTTTAATCGAGAACTCCATTTCACTTTTTCCTCCATAGACTTCTCTCAATCATCAGGGCAACAAATAGAATATCGGATGCGCGGTTATGAAGAGGAATGGACAAGACTTCCAACTTCATATGGAGAGGCTACTTACCATTCTCTTCCCATCGGTGAGCTAACTTTTGAAGTGAGAGTGGTAGACCCGCGAAGTGAGGCAATACAACCAGTTTCGGTAATACCTATTCGGGTGATGCCCCCGTTTTGGCTTACGTGGCAAGCTTTTATTGTCTATGCATTGTTATTGATGTGGTGGGCGGTTGTATTTAAACGCTGGGTGAATAACCAAGTGGCGAAACGCAATATTGAGTTGTCTGAATTGGTGAATAAACAGCAGGGCGCGCTGGATGAGAGTAATTCGTCTATCAAACGACTACTTGAGAAAAAACAAACACTGTTTACTAACCTTTCCCATGAGTTACGCACACCCATTACGTTAATTGCAGGTTTTGTAACTCAGATAAAAATGCACCCTAATGATAAAGAAAATTCGAATCGCCTAGAGCGTATCCAACGCAACACCCAGCGCTTAACACGGCTCGTTGATCAACTTATGGAAGTCGAGCAACTTGATAAGATTAAAGACATTCCTACTCGTGCTTACGATATTGAACAGCAATGCCAGTTAATTTTTGAGAATGTGAAGCCTCTAGCACACCTAAAACAACAGCGTATTACCATGCGATTAGATGTGAAAGGCAACTTTGTTTTACTGCAAGATACGCTAGATAAGGTGCTGTACAACTTGTTAATGAACGCGATTAACTACACTCCTGAAAAAGGACAAGTTGAACTGGTTGTCAGCATGCAGCAAGGTCAGCTTGAACTTGTGGTAACTGATACTGGCCAGGGTATACCAGAAGATGAAATTGATTACGTGTTCGAACGGTTCACGCGCTTGAGTTCAAGTGAAACCGTCAAAGGATCAGGTGTTGGCTTGGCTATGGTAAAAGACCTGATCATGGCCAATGAAGGCTGGATCACCGTCGCTAGCAAATGGGGCGAAGGAACAACATTTGTTGTTAGCTTACCGGCGAATGAAGTGGATTATTACGACGATTTATCATCCCTTCCCATTTCTGATTATCAACGCCCTCAACTAATAGAGTCGAGTGTTGAGGAGCCACTTCTTGAAACCGATGAGCCTCAGCAGAAGCCTATACTGCTTATAGCTGAAGATAACGCAGACATGCGTCATTATTTGTTTTCACTTTTTAAGTCGGATTACGCGTGTTATGTGGCGAGTGATGGTGTGGAAGCGATGAAGGTGGCGTTGTCGATTGTTCCTGACCTTATCATCACGGATCTCCTCATGCCTCACCTCGATGGAGAACAACTGTCGAAACAAATTCGAGAGCACGAATTGTTGTCTTCTACACCTATTCTTATGTTGACGGCAAAAGGCGACAAAAATACTCGAATAAATAGCTTAAAGGCCGAAGTAGACGACTTTATTAGCAAGCCTTTTGAACAAGACGAACTCATCATAAGAGTGAAAAACATGTTGTCTAACCGAGTTCAAAAGGCACGTAAGGTGAAATCGACATTGTACGATAAACAATGTGTAGCAGTGTCGGCTCAATTAAGCGATGAAAAGGACCAGACGTTTTATCTCAAATTTATCGACGTGTTAGAAAAGCATTTTAGTGATGATGCTTTTACACGTTCACATGCCGCAGACTATTTAGCCATGAGTGAACGGCAATTAAATCGCAAATTAGAAACACTAATCGACGGTAACTTTGTGAGTTTTTTGAGACAGTTCAGGCTTCAAAAAGCACGTGAAATGCTTGAGAGCGGCGGGCAAGTGGCTAGGGTTGCTTACGACGTTGGTTTTACCACACCTTCGTATTTTAGTAATTGTTTCAAACAACAGTTCGGTTGTTCCCCCAAAGCATACGCACTGCAACAGTCAGATCTTTCAACCTCTGAAGATCAATAGTTTGTCACCGAGTTGTGGATAAGTCTGTTCATGAACTATTTTGGGGCAAGATCGCGCAATAAATATGCGGGCTTAATCGTTTATGAATTAACCAGCAAATTTATTTTATGATCAAGAACAAGATCCTCTTGATTATTCAATGTGATCATGGATCAAAAAGCTACCCTGACTAAATTGCGCACTCACCAAGGCCTTTATTTATACTAACTACCGCTTATTTGTTCATTTGGGCCAACAATTAATCAAGGTGATCTTTCCTCTTATTTGATCACAAAGTTCAATTTTTTTTCATTATATTTTTGCCTGTAAGATCGCGATCTTTAAGGGCAAATTTATGTTGCACACATGCTGTGGATAAAACTGTTGAATACTCTCTGTAGGGCGCGTTTTTATGGGATCTAATGCATGATCGCCTATCTGTTGATAGGCTGTTATTTTAAAAACACACAGGCTTACAAAAAAGAGTCATTATTATTCGCATTGTTGATAATTTATACTTTTGGACGATTTGTATACTGTATCAGGAAGTGGTAAAACGTAGATCTCATTTGTATGACAGCATTGTTACCATTCGGTGACAGGAGTAATACATGAAAAAAATCACAGCAACGATAAAGCCTTCACAACTCGATTCAGTGCAATTAGCCATTGCGCCATTAGATTGGGTTGAGTTTCTTGTGGCTGAAACAAAACAGTTTGGTATAGAAGGTGAGTCTTTGGAAGTCTACCGAGGCTTAGCTTATGTGATTGACTTTGCGTCTACGCTTACCGTTGAAGTGGTTGTTAAAGAGCACGATGTTGACGTGCTGCTCAATTCATTGCTTTATTGTGTGCCTCTTGAAGAGCGTGCGGCTTTTTATTATCAGATTGAATCGGTAGAAAAGTGCATAGCTATCACTCCTGAAAAACCAAAACTAGCGGTTGCCTAGCCGCGCTTTTCTGTTGGACTTTGTTCTCACTCTCCGTTAGCGTTGTGCATTAACATTTTTATAACGGATATTTCAAATGAAACTTGCGTCTAAAAGCTGGCTCTTGGCAGCAAGCTTGTTGGGTGCTGCTGCAAACGTATCAGCAGACACTGTGGATCAGGCTGCCTATTCAGATACTCCTGTGACGATTGACGGGCAGGCTAATGAGTCGGTATGGCAACGCCAAACTTGGCACCAAATGACACATGTTATGGTTGGAGAAAAACCTACTAAAGAGGATTTTCAAGGGCGCTATAAAATTGCATGGGACAACAACAAGCTTTACATCTTAGCTGAAATTGTCGACGACGTACTGATAGATACTCACCCCGACCCGACTGAGCGATATTGGGATGATGATTGCTTGGAAATCTTCATTGATGAAAATGCGTCGGGCGGTAATCACCTTATTAACCACAACGCTTTTGCGTATCATATCGCCCTTGATGGCAATGTACTCGATATGGGCAATACAGAAGCGGGTGAGCCAGAATTTATCATTCTGAATGAGCATGTCGATAGCCGCTGGCGCCGAAAGACAGACGGTAGCAATACTATGGTGTGGGAAGTGTCGATCCAATTGTATCCTGACACATTCTCTGTTGTAGACCCGGGTAAGCCTTTGTCGTTGTCGGCTGGCAAGTTGATGGGCTTTATGATCGCTTACTGTGACAACGACGGCAGCAAAGAACGCGAGCATTTCGTAGGGTCTCACGCTATTGAACCTGTAAACGGTGATATGAATCGCGGCTTTATTGATGCCTCAGTATTTGGCAAAGTAAAACTGGTTAACTAGTACAACTAAGCGAGTTGCTTTTTGTTCGCATACATCTTCATGTCGGTTTGGTGAAGTAGCGTGTTTAGGTCGTCGTGGGGAGTATCGATGATGGTGCTCCCGACGCTGGCACTCATTGAAATTGTGCCCGAACTGGTTGGGAATGTGTAGTGATCACAAGCTCGCGTTAGCCTCTGTTGTAGCCGCTCAGCTTGGCTATAACTGTAGGTGTGTGCAACAACAACAAATTCATCACCACCCAAACGGCCCACTAAATCCTGTTCTCGACAATGGGACTTAAGTAGTTTGGCTGTGTATATCAAGGCTGCATCGCCAATGGCATGGCCATACTCGTCGTTAATACTCTTAAACTTGTTCAAGTCGATAAAGGTTAAGGCTAAATAGCCGCCCTCTTGGCTATGGTATTTTAATAAGTGGCTGGCCGCAGTTTCCCATCCTCTGCGGTTTAGTGTTGGGCAAAGCGTATCCATCGACGCTTCTCTGAACGCTTTTGTTCTGTCGGAATTAAGTCGTTTTACTTTTTCCGACGCTGCAATGGCGAGCAACATAGCCTCGATAGTTACCGCAATGATCAAACCATATCGATGAAGGAAAGGGCTGGTTTCGTGCAGGTATAATCTGAATACCATGGTAACCAGCATAACGGTTAATGCAATCAGCACATAGAGTGCCCCATGCACACGTTTACGCACTGCGTAGGCACTCAGCACTAATATTGTGATAATACACAAAAGAGTGATAAGCCCCATCACCTGACTCACCGGGCGTCCAGTGTTCTCGTTCATCAGTGTTTGAATTACCGAGAGTAATAGCACCAACTGGGAGGAGTACGTAAGTATTCGGTACAACACGGGTTTAACGAGGTGCTTGAAGTCGAGTAGCAACGAGATAAAGCGCACTGCTGTCCAAACTGTTAAGCCAGCAAACACCATTTTTAAGCGAATATCATTATTAATTTGAGAGTGGGGGAAAAGGATGTTTAACATGCCTTCCTGCAGAAAAAAGAAAAACCCTGCAGCTGTTATATAGGCGCTGTACGCGTAAAAGCCCTTATTTTTTATGCTTCGACCTAATACTCCTACGTAAATCATTAGCGCGAGGCAAAAACCAAAAAACGCACTGAGCATTAACGTGTGAATGTTTTCCTGTTGGTAAAAATCAGACACAGAGGAAAATTGAGGATCTACAAAGCGGCTTCGTTGTACTTCAAGTGTGAGAGTAAGGTTGTAGTGGCCTATGGGTAGTAAAAATGCCTTATTTGCACTGCTCAATGTGTCGATGACTAACTCTGTTGACGCCTTCGCATGAGCGGCTCTGACAATGTCCATCGGGAAATGAAGTACTTGATTGGTTGCCAAATCGCATTCATATTCGATTGTTTCTATCCCTGCTTTAACGGGAATAGGGTTGGCATTGCCAGTAGGGTTAGGAGAAACAAGGCCGCAGTTTGCCAATACATTTAACGTCACCAGCAAATTGATCAAAACCACAAGGATCGCGCGTATAGCAATATGCGATAACAGCGAGCGTTCACGCTTGGTTTTAGCTTGCTGCAACATTACCACTGTATCCTTACTACTGCGTTTCGTTGCCACCAGTGTATATTGATTTTGCTTCAGTGACGATCACTATTCAATAACTGCTTGGGCATGGGTTTGTCGATTAGTCTCCGCCAACAATTTGTACCTGTGCAATATCGGTATCGCCTTTTATTACTTTGTATATGGCATCTTGTATCAGAGTGCGCATACCGTCTTCCATTGCTTGCTGCTTCATTTCACTCACCGCTGACTCTTTGTATATTAACGCGCGCAGCTCGGGTGTCATGCCTAATAATTCATGAACACCGGTGCGTCCTTTATAGCCTGTCCCCCCACAAGTATCGCAGCCTTTTCCTCGGTGAAGTATCAGCGGAGACGGCAAATCTAATTCATCAATATATTGCTCGCCATATTGGCGACGAATAAAGGCCTCTTCATCGGCAGTGGCGGCATACGCTTCTTTGCAGTCGCTGCACAGGGTGCGAATGAGGCGCTGGGCCAATATGCCCACACATGCATCTGAGAAGTTAACGGGATCTAAACCAAGGTCGAGTAAACGGGTGATTGTTTCAGGCGCAGAGTTGGTGTGTAACGTTGACAATACCAAGTGACCTGTAAGCGAGGCTTCTACACCCGCATGAGCGGTTTCTTTATCACGCATTTCACCAATGAGAATAATGTCGGGGTCGGCACGTAAAAAAGCGCGTAGCGCATTCGCGAAGGTAAAGCCTATTTTCGGGCTAACTTGAACTTGCTGCAAACCCGGCTGGGTAATTTCAACAGGGTCTTCTGCGGTCCAAATCTTCTTTTCTGGCGTGTTTAAATAACCCAAAATGGCATGTAGAGTGGTGGTTTTACCTGAACCCGTAGGCCCTACAACTAGCAATATGCCGTGGGGCTTTTTAATCATGCCTTCAAGGCGCTGCATATTAGTGGCGGCCAGGTTCATCTTGTCGATGGGCATGGCACCACCCGAAGCCAAGATCCGCATGACCACCCCTTCGCCGGCAACCGTGGGAATGGTGGCAACACGTACTTCTACCAATTGCCCGCTCATTCTGAAGGCGAGTTTACCGTCTTGGGGCACGCGTTTTTCGGCAATGTTCAGGTTCGCCATTATTTTAATGCGGGCGATAACGGCGTTGTGGTGAGAGTTAGGTACTTGGTTAATATCACGACATACCCCGTCAACCCGCATTCGCACACGAGTAGGTGCATTCTTTTCTGGGTCTATGTGTATGTCTGAGGCATTTAAGCGTTTTGCGTCATGCAGTATACGGCTAACTAAACGTACTATCGCCGGTGCGTCGTCAGACATCTCGTCAGAGTGTTCTTCTTGATCATCCCCAGAGGAGCCAATTTCATCAAGAATCTCGCTCATTTCTCCCGGTGCACCGCCTCCAGTATCACCGAGGTATTGGAGAATGTGAGTGGGTAAGCCCACTGCAATGTCGTAGCTATCGATACCCAATGCACTTTCGATTTCCATTAATAGCGCGGCGTTGTTGGGCTCAGCCATGAGTACTATGGGCTTGTCGTGTGTATCAGCAACTACTGCAACATGGTTTCGCTTCAAATAAGAGCTATTGAGTTTACTTTCGCTTTGAAAAAGGTGGTATTTGTCGGGATTAAACGTGATAAAAGGTACTTGGTAATGTACCGACAAGGAGTTGCCAATTTGCTCATCGCTCACGCGGTATTCAGACATTAAACGCTGAATAAGGTGGCGATAGTCTTGGCTGGTGGTTTCCAGTTCAAGTAAGGCTTTTTCTGACAGTGCGTTGTCGTGTATGAGCACGTCAAAGGGCCTGTTGGTGCCGCCTAATTCGAATCGGAACTTTTCTCCTAAAAGGGTGGCGAGCTGTTGAGCTAATTCCAGGTCACTGTCGTTAAAGGTGCCAGATTGCTTGTTGATCACTTGCAATACCCCCATTAACACACCGGCGTTAAGAATGGGGACGCACAAAATATTATTGGTGCGGAAGTCGTTAGACTTATCGAACTTATCGGCAAAACGCAGGCGGGGATGCACTGAGGCAAGCTCTTGGGCATTGTATGGGTCGGCAATGAGTAAAGGTAATTGCGCTAGTGCGACATAGCCTGCAATAGACAAGGGGCTAATGGGCACTTTTATTTCGAGGGTTTCCTTTCCGGTGCGAAAGCGTGCCACCAGATCTTGATGCTGCCTCCGACGCTGAAAAATACTCATGCGCTGGGCACCGAACATACCGAGAATAACGGGTTCGAGTTCTTGGTAAGCATCTAATAAACTCTGCGTACCATTGAGAATGGTATGAAGTTGCTCGAAAGTCTTCTGTTGTTCGGTGATATTTAACATATGTGATCTTTGTACTTATTATTCGAAGTGTAGTGCTTTTTCTTAGTAAAACCATACTCTTCGCTATAAAAGAAACCTAGTGTCAATCTCATCCCAGTGTATATTTTACATCACCCAATCACACTGGGTCTTTAGTCGTGTTTACCCATCTTTTTTCATTGCGGTTAAATTTGTCATCATTTGCTGCCCTACTTTAATGAAATTGACGACCTCATCCCGGCTCAACCCGTTGCACATGTTGTTAATTGTTTTTTGGTCCGCGAGTTCGAGTGCTGCGAGTTGTTCTTCACCTTTTCGAGTGAGCGTAATAAGCTGGCTACGCTTATCGTGTGGATTCGGTGTTTTGCTGACTAAGTCGGCTTTTATCATATCGTTGAGTATGCGTGTAACCTGCCCCTTGTCTCGTTGACATGTTTCAGACAGAGCATGGGGTGTGCATTCAACGAGTTGATGGATACTCTTCATTATCATGAAATGCAGTGTTGATAGTTGAAAGCCATGCTGTTCTATGGCGACTCGCATCTCATGTTTTAATCCATTGATGATATGAATAAACATTCCTTGAATTTCTGATTCGATGTTGGTCATTTGTGCTCATTTCACTCTAATGGATAGCAGCACTCACTTTTACAGATTTAGTTGACTTAATCAACTATTTTGCATTAAAGTTGACCAAGTCAACTAAATGATAGTGGCTTATTTGTTTCTACATCGAGGGTAACTATGTCTAATAAATTACAGAAAATCGCCATTATTGCTTCGTTGGTAATAGTGATGGGCGGGTCGTTAACATTTTTAATGACGTGGAGGAATTTGGGGTTTTCCGACGGGTTCGTTGGTGCGTGGCTGAGTTCATTTGCGCTGTGTATTGTGTGTATTGCGCCAATAGGCGGTATCATTTCTTTTCTAGTACATCGTCTCGTTAATGCAATGTGGCCTAATTTATCCAAGCTAGCCAACAGTGTGGTGTTTGGACTGATAATGGCGACCATCATGGAGTGTATTATGGCGGTGGTTACTACCATTAATCTGCATGGTTTGCTCGGTTTAAGGGAGCTTGCTCAGTTTTGGGCTGCCACATTCGCAGCCGCTTTACCGGCCGGTATTGTGTTTTCTGTGATTATTTCAGTGATTGTCAAACCTCGCCTTATGGCATTTTGGGCGAAGTAACCTGTGGCGCTCAAAACGAATTGCCATTTTATTCTTATCTGAAAGTTAATCCGCATTGAATACGGGATATATGTTATTCGTTGCCAAGGCTTATGTGCTAATTTGGTTGAATACATGCCAAAGTAAAAGCAGGAGAGAATAAATGGCAGGCATTGAACGAGCGCTAACATTGCGTTTTTTAGCGGAGCCCGCAGATGTGAACTTTGGTGGCAAGGTACACGGTGGGGCGGTGATGAAATGGATCGACCTTGCCGCTTATGGGTGTGCGGCTGGTTGGAGCGGACAATATTGTATTACAGCCTACGTTGGCGGCATGCACTTTGTTAAACCAATTCTCATCGGTGACATGGTAGAAGTCACTGCGAAAGTCATCTATACCGGAAAAACGTCAATGCATTTGAGTATTGATGTAAAAGCCGGCGCGCCGACAGCGGAAGAACGTCATTTATGTACGCATTGTATTGCTGTAATGGTCGCCATGGATGACCAAGGGAAACCTACACCAGTGCCCGAATGGGTCCCGACAACAGAAACAGATATTCAGCACCGCAACTCTGCTATCAAGCTGATGGAAATGCGCAATAGTATTCATGCCGAGATGACTAGTTTTGTGTGATTGGCCCTTTGATGTCTCGTGTTTGTTTATTACTTCATTAATTTTTTTTTAAATGGGCAACAAATATAAAGAAGCATATGCTGAGTAAACCTACTAAGGGAATAAAATCATATATCGTGATACTCGCGGATAATTTCAGTCGGTATACGTAAAATATGATCACCATATAAAGCAGGCTGATACAAAATAAAGACGCAGAACGTAGTGGGTTAGTTCTAAAAAAGAAGAGGCCGATAGAAGCGATTCCAAACAAGGAAAGCCCAAAGAGCGTATTGTTGGTCAAAGGCGTATCAGGATGACTATAAAAATCATAAAACCCTTTAGTCACATAATACAGCCCAAAAGCGATAAAAAACACAAATCCACAAAACATGGACGTACGTGCAGAGAGATACATTTCAACCTCCGGAAGATAAAGGGCAAAGTGCCTTAGCCCTGTGTGCAATAACGGTACTACTCTGATAAAATGGCAGCGGTACCGCCCACTATTGCTCCAACCCCTGCGCCAATCCCCAACGCTGTCGCTAAACCGCTAGCTGTAATAGTTGAAGATGAATATAGCGTGACTATACCCCAGGCAAGTAATGGCGCGATAGCACCGCCTACTTGTTCAATTTCATGATTTGATAATTCAGTAACCGAATGTTCCATGTCGTTCCCTTTTATTCAGAAAAGCCGCTTTTTACTGCGTTGTAAGTCGCAATACCGCTAAATATTGCTGCGAAAGTAGCCGCTTCACCATATACTGCAATAGCGACAAATAGGGGAACTGGAATTCCACCGCTTACAGCTTGGGTGTCTTGTATATCTAGTATTTGCATTTGGTTGCCTCGTATCATTAGGTTATAAAATGAAGTTGTAGTGGCCACCTGAAAAGAGTATCTCCCACGAGTTATATTGCCTACCGACTCGTAGATCAGTTTTCATACAACTTTATTCGTTTTATCCGCTATTAAGTGTTGCAAACATCCCCCCTTTCTGTATAATTCGCGCCCACTGCTCATTAAGAGCATACCTTTTTAGCCGCAGCCTCACTGCTTTTAGGGTGGTTGCCAAAGTAACGGATAGAGTCCTCGGATAATTGATGTTGCGGGCGTGCTAGAAAAAAGAACAGGGTTCCAATTGGGAACCATCGGTTTACGCACATCTTTTCTTTCCAAACAAAATGGAAGAGAAAAGGTGAATTTTTTTGTTCTTTCGATTGGAGCTTAATCGATGCCAAATCAAAGAATTCGTATTCGTTTAAAAGCGTTTGATCACAAGTTGATCGATCAGTCTACGGCTGAAATCGTTGAAACGGCGAAACGTACTGGTGCTCAGGTAAGCGGTCCTATTCCTCTACCTACTCGCAAAGAACGCTATACAGTTCTGATTTCTCCGCACGTTAATAAAGACGCGCGAGATCAATATGAAATCCGTACTCACAAGCGTTTGGTAGACATCATCGAGCCAACTGACAAGACAGTTGACGCTCTGATGCGTTTGGACTTGGCTGCCGGTGTTGATGTTCAAATCAGCCTGGGCTAATAAGAGAGGGTATTAACAATGGCGATTGGTCTAGTCGGTCGTAAAGTGGGTATGACTCGCATCTTCACTGAAGATGGCACGTCTATCCCTGTGACTGTTATCGAAGCGACCCCAAACCGTGTTACTCAGTTACGCACTGAAGAAACTGACGGTTATCGCGCTCTCCAGGTAACTGCTGGAACTAAGAAAGCGAACCGCATCAACAAAGCTGAAGCAGGTCATTTTGCTAAAGCTGGTGTTGAAGCTGGTCGTGCTCTTGTTGAATTCCGCCTGGAAGAAAACGAAGGTGCTGACATTGAAGTGGGCAGTGAAATCACTGTTGAAATCTTCAACGACACCAAGAAAATTGACGTCACTGGTACGTCAAAAGGTAAAGGTTTCCAAGGTGCTATCAAACGCTGGAACTTCAGTTCACAGCGTATGACACACGGTAACTCTTTGTCTCACCGTGCTCCTGGTTCAATTGGTCAAAACCAATCACCAGGTAAAGTATTTAAGGGTAAGAAAATGGCTGGTCAGCTTGGTAACAAGCAAGTGACTACACAGTCATTGGAAGTTGTACGTGTAGACGTAGAAAACAGCCTTATCCTAGTTAAAGGTGCCGTACCTGGCGCAACTGGCGGCGATGTTATCGTTAAGCCAGCTGTTAAAGCGTAACGTCTGGGGAGTTTAGTGATGGAATTAACATTGAAAGATGCGCAAAGCGCTCTTGAAGTATCCGAAGCGACCTTTGGACGTGAATTCAACGAAGCCTTGGTTCACCAAGTAGTTGTTGCTTACGGTGCAGGTGCTCGTCAAGGTACTAAAGCGCAATTAACGCGTTCAGAAGTACGTGGCGGTGGTAAGAAGCCTTGGCGTCAGAAGGGTACTGGTCGTGCCCGTGCTGGTACTATCCGCAGCCCAATCTGGGTTGGTGGTGGCCGTGCATTTGCTGCTAAGCCTCAAGATCACAGCCAAAAAGTTAACAGAAAGATGTATCGTGGCGCGATCAAGAGCATCTTGTCTGAACTAGTTCGCCAAGACCGTTTGGTTGTGGTTGAGAAGTTCGACGTTGAGTCTCCTAAGACTAAAGCTCTTGTTGCTAAGCTGAACGATCTGGAATTGAACGATGTATTAATCGTGACTCCAGAGGTTGATGAGAACTTGTTCTTGTCTGCTCGTAACTTGTACAAAGTTGACGTGCGTGACGTTTCAGGTATCGACCCAGTAAGCCTGATCGCTTTTGAAAAAGTGCTTATCACTGCTGACGCAGTGAAACAACTTGAGGAGGCGTTAGCATGAGTGAAGAACGTCTACTAAAGGTGCTTAAAGCACCTCACGTTTCAGAAAAGTCAACTATGGCTGCTGAAGCTAACAACACAGTTGTATTCAAAGTAGCAAAAGACGCGAACAAAGCTGAAATCAAAGCAGCAGTTGAAAAACTGTTTGAAGTTGAAGTTCAAGGTGTTCGTACTGTGAATGTTAAAGGTAAAACTAAGCGTCACGGTATGTCTTTCGGTAAACGCAGCGACTGGAAAAAAGCATACGTAGTGCTTAAAGAAGGTCAGGACATCGACTTTGTCGGTGGTGCTGAGTAAGAAGGGGATTAGAAATGCCATTATTGAAAGCTAAGCCAACTTCTGCCGGTCGTCGTCACGTTGTTCAGGTTGTTAACCCTGATCTACACAAAGGTGCTCCTTACGCGCCTTTGCTAGAGAAGAACAGCAAGTCTGGCGGTCGTAACAACGGTGGTCGTATTACTGTTCGTCACGTTGGTGGTGGTCATAAGCAACACTATCGTGTTATCGACTTCAAACGCAACAAAGACGGCATTCCTGCTACTGTTGAGCGTTTGGAATATGATCCAAACCGTTCTGCAAACATTGCTTTGGTATTGTATGCAGACGGTGAGCGTCGTTACATTCTTGCTCCTAAAGGTATCCAAGCTGGTGCACAAATCCAGTCTGGTGTTGATGCGCCTATCAAAGCAGGTAATACCCTGCCTATGCGCAACATGCCTGTAGGTTCAACTGTACACGCAATTGAAATGAAACCTGGTAAGGGCGCGCAAATCGCACGTTCTGCTGGTGCATACGCACAGATCCTAGCTCGTGAAGGTAACTACGTTACTCTTCGTCTTCGTTCTGGCGAAATGCGTAAAGTATTGTCTGATTGCCGCGCCACTATCGGTGAAGTTGGTAATGCAGAACACATGCTACGTTCTCTTGGTAAAGCTGGTGCTACACGCTGGCGTGGTGTTCGTCCTACAGTTCGTGGTGTTGCCATGAACCCGGTTGATCACCCACACGGTGGTGGTGAAGGTCGTACTTCTGGTGGTCGTCACCCAGTTTCTCCTTGGGGTGTACCTACTAAAGGTAAGAAAACACGTAGTAACAAGCGTACTGATAAACTTATCGTACGTCGTCGAAACAAGTAATAGCGAGGATTCACCATGCCACGTTCTCTCAAGAAAGGTCCATTTATTGACCTGCACTTGTTGAAGAAGGTAGAGGCTGCAGTGGAAAAGAACGAGCGTAAACCAATTAAAACTTGGTCACGCCGTTCTATCATCATCCCAGATATGATTGGGTTGACCATTGCGGTCCATAACGGTCGCCAACACGTTCCTGTGATCATCAGTGACGAAATGGTAGGCCATAAGTTGGGCGAATTTGCGCCAACGCGTACTTACCGCGGCCATGTCGCGGACAAGAAAAGCAAACGTTAAGGGGTAGGAAATGGAAGCATTAGCTAAACATCGTTTTGCCCGCACGTCGGCTCAAAAAGCACGCTTGGTTGCGGATCAAGTTCGCGGTTTGCACGTTGAGAAAGCTCTTGAGGTTCTTACGTACAGCCCGAAGAAGAGCGCAACGCTGATCAAGAAAGTTTTGGAATCAGCAATCGCTAACGCAGAACATAACGAAGGCGCAGACATTGATGAATTGCGCGTCGCTAAGATCTACGTTGACGAAGGCCCAACTATGAAACGTATCAAGCCACGTGCTAAAGGCCGTGCTGACCGTATCTTTAAGCGTAGCAGTCACATTACTGTGGTTGTAGCGGATAACTAGGAGTAGATAATGGGACAGAAGGTACATCCTACGGGCATACGCCTGGGTATCAGCAAACCATGGACTTCTACCTGGTACGCTAATACTGCAGACTATGCAGACAACCTGTACAACGATTTTGAGGTACGTAAGTACCTTACTAAACAACTTAAAAACGCTTCACTTTCTAAGATCGTGATCGAGCGTCCTGCGAAGAGCATCCGTGTAACTATTCACACTGCTCGTCCTGGCGTAGTAATCGGTAAGAAAGGCGAAGACGTTGAAAAGCTGCGTAACCATGTTGCTAAAATGGCAGGCGTTCCTGCTCAAATCAACATCGCTGAAGTACGTAAGCCTGAGCTAGATGGTCAGCTAGTAGCTGATAGCATTTCTAGCCAGCTAGAGCGTCGCGTTATGTTCCGTCGCGCTATGAAGCGTGCAGTACAAAACGCAATGCGTCTTGGTGCTAAAGGTATCAAAGTTGAAGTTAGCGGCCGTTTGGGCGGTGCAGAGATTGCACGTTCAGAATGGTACCGCGAAGGTCGTGTTCCTCTGCACACTTTCCGTGCGGACATCGATTACGCGACTTCTGAAGCGTCAACGACTTACGGTATCATCGGCGTTAAAGTATGGATCTTCAAAGGTGAAGTACTAGGCGGACTGCCTACTACTCAGGAGCAGGCACCTGCACCTCAGCCTAAGAAGAAAGGCCGCAGCGCTAAGCGAGAGGGCTAATCATGTTACAACCAAAACGCATGAAATTTCGTAAAATGCATAAAGGTCGTAACCGTGGTCTTGCTGTTGCTGGTAGCAAAGTAAGCTTCGGTACTTATGGCCTTAAAGCAGTTGGCCGTGGTCGTATGACTGCGCGTCAAATCGAAGCAGCGCGTCGTGCTATGACTCGTCACGTTAAGCGTCAAGGTAAAATTTGGATTCGAGTTTTCCCTGACAAGCCAATTACTGAGAAGCCTCTTGAAGTGCGTCAAGGTAAAGGTAAAGGTAACGTTGAGTACTGGGTATGCCAAATTCAACCTGGTCGCGTACTTTATGAGATGGAAGGTGTTCCTGAGTCTCTAGCTCGCGAAGCGTTTGAATTGGCAGCGGCTAAACTGCCATTTAAGACAACCTTTGTAACTCGGACGGTGATGTAATGAAAGCGACTGAACTGAAAGACAAAAGCGTAGAAGAGCTGAACGCAGAGTTGTTAAACCTGCTACGCGAACAGTTCAACTTGCGCATGCAACATTCAACAGGTCAGCTTGAAAAAACCGACCAGTTGAAGAAAGTGCGTCGTAGCATCGCGCGTGTTAAAACCATTCTGACTCAAAAGGCTGATGCGTAATGACTGAGCAAAAAATTCGTACAGTACAAGGTCGTGTGGTTAGCAACAAAGGTGATAAATCTATCACTGTTGTTGTTGAGCGTTTCGTAAAACACCCTATCTATGGGAAGTTCATCAAGCGTTCTACTAAGCTACACGCTCACGACGAAAGCAACGTGTGTAATGAAGGCGATACAGTCACAATTCGTGAGTGTCGTCCTATCTCCAAGAACAAAACTTGGACACTAGTTGACGTTGTATCTAAAGCGACTGTATAAGTCTTACTTTAGAAAGCAATACTAAAAAAGCCCTTAGACTTCGGTCTGAGGGCTTTTTTGTTTGTGCCCTGTTCTACATAAAACAACTTAACCCGCAGTCACTTCTAAAAACCTGTTTCATGCTGACATGAGGATAAGCTTAATCCTGCTTACAAATATGAAGGCGAATGATTTTTATTCATATGTAAATAATATGTAAAGATCAAAATGAAAACTAGCACAAGATCGGTAAGCTCTCTCAAGCAACTCGATAAAATATTCATTTATGGAGTGTGCGACGGGGAATGTCATTCCCAAATCTACTTAATGTAACTCGAGGCCTGGTGATAGGGTTGGGAAATACCAGACGAAGTACGCGTTACGGAAAAACCATGGAGGTTTTATGAAACGTAAGACAAGACGTATTTTACCGATGCTATCTTTGTGCGCGTTGCCGCTTTCACCCTCGGTGCTGGCAGCAACAGGTTTTGCAACACAAAACGGTGGGACGACTGGTGGGCAGGGCGGTAGCGTTGTCACTGTGTCGACTGGTACTGGTATTCACCAAGCGCTCTGTAGCCGCTCAAGCAGTGACGAGCCTATTATTATTCAGGTAGAGGGTACCATTAATCACGGCAACACCAGTAAGGTGTCGGGAGATAGCTGTAATACCGCAGAAGATAAGATTGAGATTAAAGAAGTGAGCAATATCTCAATCATCGGCGTGGGCAGCGGTGCGTTATTTGATGAATTAGGTATTCATATTCGCAGTGCTTCAAATATTATTATCCGCAATGTCCACGTGAGAAACGTGAAAAAGTCGGGTTCGCCTACCTCTAACGGTGGTGATGCGATTGGCATGGAATCTACCGTGCGCAATGTGTGGGTTGATCACGTAACACTTGAGGCAAGTGGTGGCGAAAGTGAAGGCTATGACGCGTTATTCGATATCAAAGCAGATACGAAATATGTCACTTTGTCTTATAGCATATTGAAAAACTCCGGCCGAGGTGGGTTAGTGGGTTCGAGTGATTCAGATGATCAGAACGGGCCAGTGACGTATCACCACAACTTGTATCAAAACATTGATTCACGAACTCCGTTACTGCGCCACGCCACCGCCCATGCATATAACAATCATTATGTGAGTATTAATGAGTCGGGTATGAACCCTCGCATCGGCGGAGAAATGCGTGCTGAAAACAACTACTTCGAAGATTCGAAAGACGTGCTGGGCACCTTTTATACCAATGACATGGGTTATTGGCAGGTGTCGGGTAATTACTTCGACAACGTAACATGGACATCGTCTGGCGACAAAAACTACCCAGCAGGGCCAAATCCAACATCAACAACGTCGATTAGTATTCCTTACAGCTACAGTCTCGACAATGTGAGTTGCGTACCGTCAATTATTGCGGCTACGGCTGGCGCTAACAAAGGCTTAGCGGTGTCTGATGGTAGTTGCTCGGTTACTACTCCGCCAGATAATGGCGGTGGTGATGGAGGTGGCGATGGCGGCGGTGATGATGGCGGTAGTAACGGTGGCGGCGATGGTGGAAGTACACCTACCGGCGTTAACCTTGCGCTAAGTGGCGGCGCTGATGGCAGTAGCAAAGCGAGTGGCACAAGTTATGGCAATGTGATTGACGGTGACACCTCAACGTACTGGTCGCCAAATGGCTCTACCGGCACGATCAATGTGAAAAACCTGAACACCACAGTGAATGCTGTACGTATTGTATCGTCATCAGGTTATGAGAGTGCTATAACGGGCTGGACGCTGGTGAATTATGATACCGGCACTACACTGGCTTCTGGTGGCGCTGTGCCTAGCGTGATTACCTTCAGTGATATAAGCTTGAACAAGTTGAGTTTTGTGATCCAGTCTTCAAGTAGTCAGCCGCGTATTGCCGAGTTTGAAGTGTATAACGGTTACAGTAGCTCCGGTGGGGGTAGTAGCAATAATGGTACCGTTAACGGTACATACTGGATTAGCCCAGTTCACAGTGGAAAAGCGGTTGATGTGGCGAATTGCGGCACGGCTAACTTAACGAATATTCAACAGTACGCATGGTTAAACAATGATTGTCAGAAGTTTGTGATATCGCAGGTTGATGGTATCTGGCATCGAATTTCCCCCGTGAGTGCACCGACCAAGTCTTTGGATCTCAATACGTCAATGAGTGGCAATGGCGCCACAATCATACTGTACGATTACTGGGGCGGCGACAACCAGCTATTCCGCTTCCAGTCTGCAGGCTCTGGTAAATGGCGCATTATTCCTAAGTCGAGTGAATTGTGTTTGGATGTCAGTGGCAATTCATCTGCTGATGGCGCCGACCTCGTTCAGTGGACGTGTACTGCGGGCGCTGAAAATCAGATGTTTAATTTAAATAGCCAGTAAGGGCTCAGATATAAGTTTGTGCCCCACTCAATAGAGTGGGGCTTTTTTATTGTAGGGTTGAGGTGTAGGTTAGCATTTAAATGCGCGTAAAAACGTGTTTGCTGCATTGGCAGCCCACACGCGTATTTGTTCTTCTTGTGGCGCTCTGTTCGGGTGGAATATACATTCGTTGTGACCTTCGCCACGTAGTAGGCTGATATACTGAATAGCTGCTTGTTTGGCACTAACATCACCCAGTGACAATTGATTATTGGCAGCGGCTTCTTCAATTTGTGATGTGACAAGGTTGATCGTGAGTTGAGGCCCGGCATCATAAAAGGTTTTAGCAAGATTTGGAAAACGGGGCGCCTCTGCTACCACTACCCGATACAGCGCAAGATAATTGGGCTCCAGTATTAATGTTAGATAAGCTTTGGCAATGCGATGCAAAGTATCGCTAATGTCATCTACGTTGAAGTCGATAGACTTTAGCTCTTGCTGGAAGCGTCGACAGACTTCCTCTATCACAACCGCAAACAAGGCTTCTTTGTTCGGGAAGCAATTGTATAGTGTTGCTTTTGATACGCCAGCCTCTTTTTGAATGAGGTCTGTGGTTGCCGCACTAAAGCCCAGCGACAAAAACACCGACACCGCAGCATCGAGAATGACTTGTGACTTATTCTTCCTGATTTTACTTCTGCTAGAAGTGACGGTGTTCTTCATTGTTTAAACGTCCTGTCGCTGTTGTTGTGGTTTATGAGCCAGCGGTAAAGCCGTACTCTACAGAATGTTGGGTAAAGAAAATAGAGGTGTCTAGGTGCGCCAATTGGTTAAACAACTGAGTGCTCTGGTCCTCGGTGGCTATCATGGTGATCATTACGGGTTGGTCGGAGTAATCGAAAAGATTGACATGATGCATTTGTCCAAGGTGACCATAGCCAGATATCGCTGTGAAAACCGTTGCGCCACTGATCCCGATGTCTTGTGCCAATGATAGAAGATAGTCGCCTACTGGCGTGTCGTTAATCACTCGATCTTGCTGAGTATAGAACGTGATTTGTTTACCTTTCATTTTCAAATACCTTATTTTAATGCTGCTCGAGAAACTTGCACATGCGGTACAACACTCATACCCACTTTCAGCACATCAAGATGCGGTTGTTGTTTCTCAATAGCGATTTTGACCGGCAGACGCTGTACAATTTTGGTGAAATTGCCCGTTGCATTAACGGGTCTAACGGGCGCATAACTAACGCTACTGGCAGGGCCGAAGCTTTCAATGTGGCCGACAAACTCTTGATTCGGAATCGCATCAACGTTAAAGAGAACAGTATCGCCCACAGACATATTGGCAACCTGCGTTTCGCGAAAATGGGCCATGATATACATGGATGCTTGGGGCACGATCACCAAACTGTCAGCACCTTTATCGATAAATCCGCCGGCTCGGATGTGTCGTTGCGCAACGACACCATTGATGGGGGCGTTAATTTGGGTATACGACAAGTTTAACTGTGCTTGTGCAACGCCTTGTTCTGCTTTGTGTAACCGTGCCACAGCGGTATCAAGTTGGGCTGAAAGCAAGACTAATTGATTCAGGCCTGCGGCATGCAGTTCTTTGCTTTTGTCGAGCAGTGCATGCTGAGTTTGCCAATGGGTGAGCGCTTTTTCTTTGTCTATATGTGAGCCAGAGCCATCAGCGGCCATCTCACTGTAACGTGCTTTATCTAATTCGGCTTGATGAAAGTTCGCGGTTGCGGCTTCCACGTCACTTTGTGCAATGGCTATCTGCTTCTCTTGGATCGCGGTCTTTGCTTTAATTGCTTCTATATTGGCTTGTGCCGCCTCGCGTTCAGACAAGGCGAGTTTAAGTGCAATTTGGTACTCACGATCATCAATTTGATAGAGTAAGTCACCTGTTTTTACTGTGTCATAGTCGTTCACGAACACGTGAGTAACAATACCTGACACCTGCGGTGTGACTGTGGTGAAGTCTGCCTGAATATAGGCATCGTCGGTACTTTGTGTACTCGCACTTACTTCGTCACTGTTGAACAAAGACAGGGAAGTGGCGATGATCACCAAGGCCAGAATAACCATGATGATTGAAAATTTTGACGGCGTTTTCATTTTTATCCTAACGTAAAATCGAATCTAATAACTAATTACTGAGGTAGCTTGGGCGCGGGTGTGTAGTTCAAATACATCACCACGGGAATGAGTGCCACTGTTAAGCAACCAAAAACAAAATACACATCGGAACCCGCCATAACCGCTGCCTGTTGCTGTACAACCTGGCTGGTATTCGCGAGATGACTGATTCCTGGACTATCGGCTAATTGTGCGGCTTGCTCGGCTAATACCGTGCTGTGATAACTACCTCGTGTTTGCATCAGCTGGCCTATTAACGCACTTGCCACCGCTGTGCCGAAAGCGCGTAAGGTATTGATGATACCTGACACAAAGGGGCCTTCCATGGGATGCACTGAACTGGTACCGAGAAACAGCATGGAGACCACAGACAAGGGTTGTCCAATAGCTTGTAAACTCTGTATTAAATAGAATTGCTCAACGGTCCAAGATGGCGTTATGTTTGATGCAAGGAAGCAACTTGCTGCCATACATGCCAACCCCAAAATAAACAGATACCTGGCATCTACCCACTGTCGATAAAGCAGGATGGCAACGATGGAGCCTGCAAAAATCTGTGGTACACCCACAATCAAACCGAGTGGCACGACTTGTTCCATTCTAAAGTGGTGCAAACCCATCATTAAATTGATAGGCAAACCAACAGCCGCAGTCATCGCGACCAACATTAAGATGAATACAATAAACCCGATGCCAAGATTCTTCTTACCAAGTAATTGAAGCTTGATAAATGGCGCTGGGTGAAACCATTCTGAGATGAGAAACAGCGCGGTGAACCCTAAGCCGAGAATGAGCATGGCGGTGAACTCGTTAGACTGAAACCAATCTAGGTGTCGCCCTTGTGCAATAGCAAATATGGTAAATATTAAGCCGGGTATGCCTATCACCATAGCGAACCAATTCGCCTGTTTTAATCGGCCCAATGCCTGTGGTAATTGCGGCATACCCCAGCGAACAAGACCAAAAGCGATAATGCCTAGTGGAATTACGTGCCAGTACACCCAGCGCCAGTCTTGCAGATCGTCAACAATAAAAGCTGCTAGCCACACTGCTACATTGGGAGACAAAGTGGCGGTCATGGCGTAAAGCGCGAGTCCGTGAAGGCGAATCGGTGGTGGCAAAAATCGCAAGGCGGCCATCATTAATACGGGGATAAGCGCACCAGAAAATACACCCTGCAAAAGCCTAAACCCAAGCAGTAACTCGTAGTTTTGTATAAATGGCATAATTGCTGCCAATACCATGACACAAGTTAACATAGTGAGGTGGAAGCGACGTAAGGAATACGTGATGGCAAACCATGATGCAAAAGGCATGGCACTAATTTCACCGGCGGCATAAAAGGTGTCTAACCAGCGAGCAGCATCTTGGCTGAGCGATAATGCGCCTTGTATATCTGCAGAAACTAACCCCGCAATACGGCTGTTTAACCCGCTGATCATCGCTGCGAGTAAGATCCCGAGCAGCCCCATTGCCAGTTTAAAGTTAAACGGTGGGCCGGGTTGTGCTGCCGGCATAGGAGGTGTTTGACTCATTCAGCCAACTCCTTTGTTTCAGCAGCAAGGTTTTCGTTCCAGTTGGCACCCACTGCACGGTACAAGCTCACAATAGCGAGTAATGCGTCGGTGTTGGCCTGTGTGCTTTTGAGTTCGCTGGAGAGTTGGAAACGATTTGCATCGACCACCTCCAACTGCGACACAGCACCATGGCGATACGCTTTTTCTGTTAATGCAGTTGACCAAGAGGCATGCTCGACCGACTTTTGTTGGTTCAACATCGCGTGTTTGGCGTTAACAACATACGACAGTGCATCGGCGACATCTTGCCAAGCCTTCAATACTGTCTGTTGGTAGTGTATTGCCGCTACTTTTTGTTGTTTGTCGCGCAATGCCAACGTTCGCTCTGTCCGACCACCGTCGAAAATAGGTAGGTGGAAAGTGGGAGCAACACTATAGGTGCGCGATCCCCATTGTGCCAAATCGCCAACACTAAACGCTTGGAAGCCTGCGCTAGCATCGATAGAAACTCGCGGATAGAAGTCTGCTTCAGCGGCATCTTGCATTGCCAATGCACTGCGTAATTCAGCTTCGGCTTTCTGAATATCGGGGCGTTGCTTAACCACTTCTGAAGAAAGAGAAATGGGCAGCGTGGTTGGTAAACCTATCGTTACCTCTGCCGGTGAGGTTAATAACGTATTAAGTTGGTTAGGAGTCTCACCCAGTAATACTGCTAAGGCATGAATTTGCTGACTAATTTGATGGGTTAACGGCGGTAGCTGTGCCTGTATGCTTTGTGCTTCAGCTTCTGCATTGGCCACTTGTTTATCTCTGAGTAAGCCGTGAGCCGCTTGTTTTTTCAGTAGCGCTACTCTGTGCTGAGTAAGCTGGCTTATTTGCGTTAACTTATCTTTTTGAATTTGGAACTGACGCAATAGTAAGTACTGACGAACTACGTTAGCAGTTAAGGTTATTTTAACTGCCTCTGCCTCGTAAATATGGGCTAGAAACGCGTGTTTAGCCGAAGCTTCAACACTGTCGAGGTAACCCCATAAATCCAGTTCCCATGAAGCACGCGTGCCCAATTGCCATTGATTCAACGCGTAAGTAGGCGCGCCCAACATTGCCAAAGGCGATTGTTCACTCAGGGCGCCGCGATCGTAGCCACCCACCAGTGAAAGCTGAACATTGTCGTCTGCTTGAGTAATACCTAGCTCGGCTTCGTTTGCTTTGATATTGGTAAGCGCAGCTTGCAGAGAAAGGTTGTTGTCGAGCGCTTTGTCTACAAGAGAATTTAGTGTGGGGTCATCAAATACTGTCCACCAAGAGGCGTGTTTCCCCTCGCTGATAGGTAGCTCTGCAATCAGGCTTTGATCTGGGGAATAGTGACTCGTTTCGATAGCTTTATCTCTATGCAAACTATCAGATGCACATCCCGACAAGGTTAATAAAAGGCAGGCAGCAAGAGATTGCTGAAATATAAGTTTCATTCGCTCCACGGAAAGGTCGATATTAATTGCGTGTACTGTACCGTTTAGTACACTTTTGAGCAATATGTTCTATGGTTCAATAAATATGATGATTGGGGCGTTTTTGTTTAGTTTTTTAGAACGAGTTATTGAGCGATAGGTGAGTCATGGCTATCTTCAGATAGCGCTTGATAGAGCTTGATGTACTCTTGTGACATCGTCGAGATGCTGAAATGCTGTTTTGCGTGGGAATAGAGTTGCTCGCCAAGTTGTATACGCAGGTCAGTAGAGTGGAGCAGTTGAATGATGTTTGCCGCTAGACGTTGTGTGTCACCAGGCGAGCACAATAGCCCTGTGATCTGATTGTGGATCACCTCTGGGATCCCCCCGGCTCCATATGCAACAACGGCACGTTTAGCGGCTGCTGCCTGCAATAAAATAACCCCTAAGCCCTCTGCATAAGCAGGATGCGCAACGATATCCACTGACGGTAAAATTCTCGCGACGTGGTCGCTGAATCCACATAGCTTAATGTGGTTTTGTAATTGGTACTGTTCAATTAAAGACTGATAGTGGGCCGCCATTTTACCTTTCCCAAACAGTAAGCAAGTGGTGTCAGGGCAATGTGCTATCACTGACTTCATGGCATTAATTAAATCGGCTTGGCCTTTGCGCTCGATAAGTTGGGCAAAATTTGCCACAACAGCGTGATGCGCAGGAATGGCAAACTCCGCATTTAACCATGCTCTGTCGGCGGAATAGTGATAGTCATCAAAATCGACCGCTGAGAAAATAACAGGTTGAGGTTGATCTAAAGGACAGTGTTTTTTAACAACCTCCTGTACGCCCTGAGAAATACTCGCAACCGCTTGATAGCGGCGATATTTGATAGCCGCGAGCACGCCTTCAGGGTTGTCAACTCTGCGGGTACATACAACAGGCACCCCACACTGATTTGCTGCTAGTAGCCCCCATACGTCGGCACCTCGGCGACTGTGTACGTGTACTATAGATACTTGATGCTTACGAATAAGGTGCTTTATTTGTTTTAGGGCGCGAAAATCACACTCACCGCGGTAGGTTATCGCACAGGTTATGCACTCGGCCAACTCGACCTGCGCAATATCACTGTGTTCTGGGCACACCAAGACTTGTTCTATTTTCAGGTGGGCTGGCTGCTCGTGTAAGTGTTGATGTATTCCTTTGATTAAGTAGGTAACTTGCTTCGCCCCTCCGTATAAGTGCCTGCCTAATTCAATATGCATGACCTTCATAATACAAACTCTTCGAGTGCTTGATAGACTCGGGTTGGCGACAAGTTTTGCATACAGTCAAACCGGCCATCACAGCTTGGTTTGCGTTTGCACGGAGCGCACGGCATGCTCTCGTACAAGACTTTTGCGTTTGCATTGTCGGTTTTAGTGTAAGGACGTGTTGAGCCGAATATAGCGACAGTTGGGAGGTTAAAGGCGATGCCCACATGTGTCATACCTGTGTCTACCCCCACGAGTATGCTCGCTTGTTTAATCAGAGCGACCGAATCCAGTAGTGAGGTCTTGCCGGAAAAGTTGTGCACATGGCTGAGTGACTTAGCGAGCCTGTCGCCTGTAGTTACGTTTTCGGGCGCACCAATAATTACCACGGCTTTATGTTGTTCGTTCAGGGTTTCAAGTAGAGCGCGCCAATGTGACTCCGGCCAGTGTTTTTGCGGACGAGTCGTAAAGGGGCAAACCACAATAAAGGGAGCTGATAATTGCGCTTGGATGAGTGCGTTATGTGCATTTTTTGTGGCTGAGTCGGTAACAGCCAGGTTCATAGTATACTGCTCGTCGCCTAGCTTTTTCCCTAAATAACGATATTCAGAGCTGATCCATGCCGACATAGGCTTGTCATAAACCTCGGTCAACATAACATGGCTTTTTTCCTTACTAGCAAAGCCTATGCGCTTAGGTGCGCCAGATAACCAAGCTAAAAACGCGCTTTTGAGCAAGCCTTGTGCGTCGATAGCGTGTGTAAATTGATACTGCCTTAAGTGTTGTTTAAATCGGCGTATTTCGCGAAATAAGCTCAACCACTGGTTGGTTTTTTTTAGCATAGACCAATGTTTTTTGGGCCACGAAATCACGGCGTCGACATCTGGATGATATTCCACCAGTTCTCGATAAGGCGATTCAACCAGCCACACGACCTTGGCATTCGGGAAAGCGGATTTTATGTTGGAAGGTAGCCCAGAGGCCATTACAATATCACCAATGGCACTCAGTCTAACCAATAAGACAACCGTTGTGGTGGACGGGCTAGGCATAACGACAAATATTTAATTCGGTTAACGAGATTTATTCAGAGTTAACCAGACTTTCAAGACAATTTAATGACGAATAATCAGCAACACACACGTGATAAAAGAACGACCAATTATCGGCCGACAATACTCGAAAATGCGTTTCGGTGGTTTTACTCGTTTTTACTGTGTATCATCATTCCCATCGCATTTGTGATGTTAAAAGTGAAAGGTGTTCGGCGTTTACATGAATACAATAAGCGGCGATTTGAGCGGTTCGGCTTTGTACGCAGACCAGCAAAAACCGGCGGTTATCTTTTTCACTGTGTGTCTGTAGGAGAAGTCGTCGCGGCATCTGCACTAATCAAAGCGATTATGCAGCAAGAGCCAAACACCCAAATTACGATAACTACGACTACCCCCACTGGATCGGCCCGCGTACAAGCCATCTTTGGTGACAGTGTTCACCATTTTTATCTCCCTTACGATTTACACATGGCTATGTACGGCATGCTAAAGCGGGTGCAGCCCAAAGCGGTAATGATCACAGAAGTGGAACTGTGGCCCAATATGATCCATGCATGTTGGAAGCGCGGCATACCGACGTTTGTGATTAACGCGCGCATGACGGATCGTTCTGCCAGACGCTACAAAAAAGTCAATTTGCTGTTTGGTCCCATGCTGAAAAAGCTCGCGCATGTGTGCGCGCAAGGCGAGCGTGACTATGCCAACTACCAGTTTTTAGGTATGCCCGCAGAGCGTCTTACCCTCACTCATAATATTAAATTTGATCAGGTGAATGTGAACAATCCAGAGGTGTCGGGGTTTCTCAATTTGCGAAAAGGGCAGCGACCTATATTGGTGGCAGGCAGTACACATGATCCAGAAGAAAGCACGTTACTCACTGCGCTACACACAATACAAGAGAGCCAACCCAACGTATTGTTGGTATTGGTACCGCGCCATCCCGAACGATTTTCTGTTGTAGCAAATATGCTGAAGGACTCTGGGTTTTCTTATTGCCTGAGTAGTCAGGTAGACGACGTACCAGAGACAACACAGGTGTTGCTGGTGGATGAAATGGGTAAGCTTAATCAGGTATACACGGTGGCTTCTATGGCGTTTGTTGGTGGAAGTTTAGCCGACCGAGGCGGACATAATGCATTAGAGCCAGCCGCTCAGTCGTTGCCGATTCTGATGGGGCCACATACCTACAATAACCCCGTCATTTGCCAGAGCCTACAAGACGCGGGAGCACTTCATATTGTTCACTCAGCAGATGAAATCGCTACTCTTGCTTTGGGCTGGATTCAATCGCCAGCAGAAGCTCAGAAAACGGGGAGAGCAGGATTTACCGTATTGAACACCAATTGCGGAGCATTGGAGAAAACCTGCACGGTGATAAATAATCTGATTGCGAATAAGTCCTAAATAGAGAACAATAACAATCATCTACGGATGCCAACATGTTCTTGGGAATGTTTATGCAGGGAATGCAGTGGCGCCACTTTTTTGGCGCGTTCTTTTGGGCCTTTTTCCTTTTCGGGTGCACTGCGACAAAAGTCGCGACTCAAGCCGAAGATCAGGATGTATTAGAAGATAATTCCCAAGGGTATTTGTTAATTGGCGTAGTGAATAATTACTCACTTGACGGCGTACTGATTTGGGGAGAAATAGACCTTAAACTCACCCCTAATGATCTTTCGGCTGGGGAAAACTATTTTTTAGTGCCTGTGCCAGCGGGTAACTATCGAATTGGACAAATCAACTACAGCAGTTACGTGCGTATCAAATTAGATGATGCGTACTGGTCGTTTTCTGTTAAACCCGGCACCATCAATTATGTAGGTCACCTCAATGTAAAACGATCAGCGTATTACTTCTTTGCAGATGATATTGAGTTAAAAAATCAAGCCGTCGATGCGTTGGAGTATATGGAAACCTACTACCCCACAATTTTATCTGATCGAGCGTTGATTTATGGTGGCCCTGGCAATGATTTCTTTTATTCATTTGTCGCAGGACTAGGAGCAGATGAGTAATGCGGCCGTTGGTATGTTTGCTAATTTTTTTTACCTTCGCAGTTGTCGCCAGAGAGCACCGTGTAATCGCCCCAGTGCCCGCTCAATATATTTTTGAAAACGTACGTTTGTCGGTCCCTCAACTTTCACCAAGTGGCGAGTACATTTCGATTTTCGAAAGTGATGAAAATGAGGCCACATTGTCGGTCATTGACACTTCCTCCTATGAGATATTCAGACTCGTTGATTTAGGGATGGATGGGAGGCTAAATGATTATCAATGGCTCACAGAAAAAGATCTATTAGTTAATGCGAGAGCAGCAAACGAGGAAGTCGAAAAAGATATTTTGATGGTAATGCGCATTAGCAAAAGCGAGCAAGGTGAAATATCTGTTGAACACTTTGTGTTTCCAGCGCAAGGATATGTATTGGGGCCAGTTGCTAATCAGCCTGGCATGGTGTTGTATGCACTTGAAAAACGTGACGAAACACAATTGTTCATTATAAGTCCCGAAGCGTTGGCGGAGCGGGATTTTGATAATGCGATTGAAATTAAAGATTTGCCTGATGATGGTGTTACCTACTTTTATGATGAGCACGCCGACCTGTTAATGTCGTTGTTTTATGATGAGGATAAAGAAACCGTAGAACTTTGGTATCGCGATTTATATGAAGGGGAATGGCAAGTCTTGTTAAAAGATTTTAATACGGAGTATACGTTTGAGCCAGTGGGTTTCCTTGATAAAAGCACTCTTGCAGTACTCAGCGACATCAATACAGACAAAGTCGCTCTGTATGCCTACGATATCAACAGCCAGTCTTTTAAAAATGTGTTGTATGAGCATGCGAATTACGATTTAGTCGATGCCAATGTTAATTATGGTTATGGCACGGTAGCTTCTGCGTCTTACTATCGTGGTGGGCGTTATGAAATTAACTATATTGATTCTATCCACGGCGAACGTCAGCAAACTCTCGATAGTAATATTGTCGGCCGTAAAGTGGTGTTGATCAGCTATAGCTATGCCTCTGATACCTATTTGGCCGCAGCTTATGCGTCAGATGCTCCGCCAGATTATTACACCTATGACGTTAAGAATAAGCAAGCTAAGTTATTGTTTAGTACCCACCCTGAACTTGATAATTTTACCTTTTCCAAAACACAGGTATTTACTTTTGATTCTGATGGTACCGAAATTGAGGCTTACTTTAATCCAGCAGTAGGGCCTCGCAATGGCGTGCTATTAGTGATGCCTCATGGTGGACCCGTTGGTGTGAGAGACACGTCTGAGTTTAATCAAGAGGTACAGTTTTATGCCACCCGAGGCTACGATGTGTTGCGTGTGAATTACCATGGATCTGAGGGCTTTGGTAAGGCGTTCAAAGAAGGTGGTGTAGGTGAATTTGGTCGACAGATTGAAAGAGACATCATGGGCGCGATAGGTATTATTCGCGAGAAGTATTCCACACCACATATTTGTGCAATAGGGGCAAGTTACGGTGCTTATTCTGCACTGATGTTGAATATTCTCAACCCCGATCTTCTGGACTGTGCAATAGCCCGTTTTGGAATTTATGACCTCCCTCTTTTGTTTAATGAAAGCAACTTGCGTCGACGCGATGAGTGGCTTGATATGGTGCGTAATACCGTGGGTGAATATAGTGATAGCCTGAAAGATATTTCACCGGTTTATTTGGCAGAGAATATCACAGTCCCAGTTTTGGTCACCGCCGGGTATGCAGATAAAGTCGCGAGCTTTGAGCATACCCAGCGTCTCGATTATGTACTGAATAAGTTGGGAAAAGATTACGAAACACAGTATTACTATCGCACGGGACATGGTCATAATAATTGGCAAGGAGACCGTCATGAACATCAAGTTATCGACGAATTTATTCGTCGCAAGCTCCATTTGCCAGAAAATCGGTACCTGCAAGACAATAAGAAGCTGCAAGCTCTATATGCAGAGGACCTCCTCGAAACGGGAGACACGTATGTCGATTACGACAATGTGAAAAATGATGAAGAAAAAGCACACTTGTTTTATCAAAAGGCGGCAGATTTAGGCAGTAGTGAGGCGCTTTATAAACTTGCTAAAACCGAGTTATATTCTCGATCGAAAATATACGATGTTGCGCAAATAGATGCGAGCCTGAAACTAGCAGCTGAGCAGGGAATTGGTGCAGCGGCCTATTTACTTGCTTCCGCCTACTATGATGGCATTCAATTGCCGAAAGATGATCAAGCGCACCTTATTTATGCACAAAAAGCGATAGAGCTAGGGTATGGGTTACGTGCTGAGTATCTAGTTGCAAGGGCACAATGCCTCGGTATCGGTATAGCCGTGGATGTTGAGCGTTGCTTTGAAACACTGTCTCAAAGACCAGATGAGTCATTGGACGAGTACATTGATATATTTTGGAGTCGTCGCAATATGGTTGCTGACATTATTCTCTCTAATCAAATACCAGCAGAAAGATTACTCACTTTTTTAGCCACATCTTTTGATATCACTTTTAATAACGTTTCTTTCACCAGACTTAGTAGCGGTATTGCGAAAGACCAGCCAAATGGCAAAACCGACTATATCACTGAGAACACTTATCTTAATGAGGAAGACACTGAGTTTGGCGTTTTGTTTGAAATACACCCAAGTGGCTTGTTTGGCTCGTCCAAAGACCGCTTAGGCGTAGTTGTGGCATGGTACAACATTGAGCCTGATGGCTCCGAAATTGAACGTACCAGTACTTTGCTGACAGGTTTTCCTACTTATGACTGGTCGACGATCGTAAAGCTGACAGAACGAGATTCGTCTTTGACGGCATTGCGGGTAGAAGTTAGAGATATCCACAATGAAGTGTTATTCAAACAGGTATTCCCATTACATAACGCAGGAGATACGGCGCCTCGTTTGCACTAAAAAGTGAGGCATAAAAACGTATTGTTTAATATGTAGGCCCCATAAAAGGGCGTTTATGCAATCGGTTGCACAAAAATGGCATTGTTGGTTGTCGTCGATTGTATGTATAACAACCTGTTTTTTATTATGCTTCTGTTTTATATGGGAATTTTAATTTTGGCACGCTGAGTGCATTAATAAGCGCGACGGAGTAATCGGGTCAAACATTAACAATAATGCTCGATTTAATCGCGCGCTTGATTACACGTTTTCCAGGGAGAGGCACCCTGCCGTTGGGTAGGGTGCTATTCCTCCAAACCTCACTCGTTCGAATCTCTTTCTACTTCAATCAAACTGATTAACTTCCAGCCTGATTTAGGTTGCAGTGGTTTGCCTTGAACCGCTACATGTATGCGCTGATTTTCGTCCAATGCAATTAATAACGTGGCGCGAATACCATATGTTTCGCGATAATCACTGTAAGAAAACTCTTCCGATAGACGCGTTGTTTTGATGGTAGCCCCTCGGCTCACCGCTGACGCCAAATAGCCATACGTCATTCCTTCGTCAAACAATGACAATTTATCAGCATACTCGTTTGCAACCTGATGACTGGGGCGAGTCTGTTGCTCGTTATTGGTTAGCCCCCATACCTTGCCTTTTCCTAATGCGTACTCAAAGTGATAAGTAACTAAGGGGTTGAGCTGGCGATAAGGCGACATAATTAAAACCGTACCCAGCCGTGTCATATCTAAATGTCGCGAGGCATGTTCAGACATAGGGTTTCCGAAATAGACCGGTATTTCTTTCATACGGGCGGCGCGGATTGCGTCCCAGTTGGTGTCTGCAATCACCACGGATAAAGATTGCTTCTGCATTTCTGACGCCAACATTCTACTGAATTGGCTACCCCCAAAGATCAAGAACCCTGTTGGTGAGGGAGCGCGGACTTTCAGCAGTTTAGCAATGGGTTTAGCTGTAAGACTTTGCAAAACCACAGACGCGATGATGACCAAAAACACCATTGGTACAATCACGTCAGCTTGTTCGAAACCAATTTGCTCCAATTGCAAGGCAAATAGTGCGGATACGGCTGCGGCGACGATCCCCCTTGGTGCAACCCAGCTCAGTAAGGCAATTTCTCGCCAGTTTAATTTTGTACCGACAGACGAGGCGATGACAGAAAGTGGCCGAGCAATAAATAATAGCGCGATAAGAACAATAACCGCACTGGCACCCATATCAGCTATCGCATTGAGATCTAGCCGTGTTGCCAGAAGAATAAAAAGCCCCGATATGAGCAGTACGCTGAGGGTTTCTTTAAACTCTAAAATATCTTCTACGTCGACTTGTTTCATATTGGCCATCATCATGCCTGCAATGGTCACGGTGAGCAGCCCTGATTCATGGGCGATGGCATTCGAGAAAGCAAACGCTGCGAGTATGATGGTGAGAACAGCAGTGTTCTCCAGATAGTGGGGTATCCAACTCTTGCGAATGGCAACGCCTAGGCTGTATCCAACCAAAGCTCCAATGCCAATCCCTGTTGCCAAGGTAAGAGCAAATGCTTGTGCCGTGTGTAACATTGCGCTTTGAGACGACACAATATATTCGTACACCAATACGGCCAGTAAGGCCCCAATGGGATCGATGACAATCCCTTCCCAGCGTAAAATATTGGCGATATTCGTTTGCGGTCTTACCGTTCTAAGCATGGGTACAATAACCGTAGGGCCAGTTACTGTGACTATCGCACCAAATAGGAAAGCCAATTGCCAACTGATCTCAAGGGCAAAATGCGCCGTGACGGTAGCGATTACCCAAGTAATGGCTACGCCAATGGTACACATGTTGCGCACCATATTGCCGTGCCCCGCAATATCGCTAAATTTTAGCGTTAAAGCGCCCTCAAATAAGATAATAGCCACCGACAATGACACAACAGGGAACAAGAGGTCGCCAAACAGTGCGTCGGCGTCAAGTAGGTGCAATATGGGGCCAACGAGCATGCCCACGACTAATAAGGGCAGAATGGCTGGCAAACGAATTTTATAGGCCAAGTATTGGCACGCGCTGGAAAGTAATCCAACGCAGACCAAAGCGATCATAGGGTCTGACACAATAATTTTGTCCTTATCAACTGTGCTTCAACGTATCTTACATGAAAATCGTGTGCATACAGGCTGAACTTTGGCAGTATAGAAATGACTGAGGTAAAGCGTACCTAAAGTGTAGTTCTGTTTTACTTTTTTGGCGTTCAATTCGATCACAGCACATCGATGTTGTCGCCGTTAATTTTATCAATATTCGAGATTTATCATGTTTCTTCTCATTCGTTCGTTTGTACTGACACTTCTGTTAGTGCCTATGGCTTGCTCTAGCAATACAACACCAGACTCACCACACTACACCTTAATTGCACGTACGACATTAGATGCGAAATTGGGCGAAACGTCGGGCCTTTCATGTGATGAAGAGGGCGCCATTACCGTCAACGACTCAGGCAATGACCCTGTGCTTTTTCAACTCAATGAGCGTGGAGACATTCTTAAACAGACCAAAGTCAAAGAGAAAAATCATGATTGGGAAGCGGTAACCAGTGATGATAAGTATTATTACGTCGGTGACATTGGGAATAATCATGGTGCGCGTAAAAATTTAACTGTGCTTAAAGTGGATAAAACAGATTGGTCTACTACGGCGCGTATTGCGGTAAATTACGACGGATACCAACCGGGTACCTATGAAAGAGTCAGTCACGACTTTGATGCAGAAGCGCTGGTGGCACACGATGGCCAACTATTACTTTTCTCAAAAAGCTGGGCTACTCACAAAGTACATATCTATCGCCTTCCTCATGATACGGCGCAAACATCTACCGTTGCGTTGAAGCCTGTGGCAGAAGTAGCGGGTTTGCCTGGAGTGGTAACTGGGGCGGACTGGGATGAGTTTAATCAGCGTTACGTTGTGGTTGGCTATAGCCTGAAAACGTTTGGTTTCTTTGAGCCCTTTATGGCGTTTATCAGTGAAAAGTTTGAAGTGATCAACACCTTTCCGCTTGCCCACAGTGCGCAAGTAGAAGGTGTGTGCGTGAAAGATAAGCACGAAATTTGGTATACGCAGGAAAGCGCGCCGCTCAGTACAGCGAGTTTATTTCGCATTCGGGTAGAATAAAAAAGGAGACGGTATCGTCTCCTTTATCTTGGTTTAGAACTTTAGTCTTTCTTTGGTACTGGGAAGCCACGATCACGCATTAGTGCTTCGACGTTTGCGTCACGCCCACGGAACTTGCGGTAGGCTTCTGCTGGGTCCATGGCATTGCGTACTGAGAATAAGTACTTCACTAGCTTACCCGCCATTTCTTCATCATAGAAACCCCCAGGTGCTTCTGCAAAAGCTTCAGCGGCATCAGCGGTGAGCACTTCCGCCCACATATAACCATAATAGCCTGAGGCATAGCCCTCACTTGAGAACACATGGCCAAATTGCGTGCTGCGGTGGCGCATCACAATTTCTTCTGGCATACCGATGGCCGCTAATTGCTCACGTTCAAATTTGTCGGGGTCAATAGTGTCTGGATCGGTTGTATGATACAGCAAGTCCATAATGGCCGACGCCATGTACTCTGTGGTTTTGAAGCCTTCGTTGAAGGTCGACGCTTTATTGATTTTTTCAACCAAGCTGTCAGGGATAGGCTCCCCCGTTTTGGCATTCACTAAGTAATTATCAATCACTTCATCAGTGGTTAACCAGCGCTCTAGTAGCTGAGACTGGAACTCAGTGTAATCACGTACACCTGAGTGCGACGTTGGGTACGCGACTTTGGCTGATAAGAAGTGTAGAGCATGGCCAAATTCGTGGAAAAAGGTCTCGGCGTCATCCCAAGACACCAACGATGGTTCGCCATCGGCACCTTTTACGAAGTTAGAGTTGTTCGATGCTAATACGGTTTTCTTACCATCAAAAGTGGTATAGCTGCGGTAGGTAGTTGCCCACGCACCAGAACGTTTGCCTTTGCGTGCGAAGGGGTCGAGGTACCACAAACCAATGTGTTCGCCAGAGTCTTTGTCGGTCACTTCCCATACCTTTACATCAGGGTGGAATACGGGCACTTTGCCTTCTTCAACAGGCGTAAAGTTAAAGTTGAACAAGCGACCTGCCACATAGAACATAGCTTCTCTTAACTTGTCGAGCTGAAGGTATTGCTTCACTTCGTTTGAATCTAGATCGTACTTAGCCTGACGTACCTTCTCGGCGTAAAAGCGGTAATCCCAAGGTGCAATCGTGATGTCTGCGCCTTCTTCATCAGCAATGGCTTGCATATCTGCCACTTCTTCGTGAACACGGGCTACAGCAGCAGGCCAGACTTTCATCATAAGATCCATCGCGTTTTCGGGGTTTTTCGCCATGCGATCTTCTAAACGCCACTGTGAGTAATTCTCGTAGCCAAGTAATTCAACACGCTCGTCACGTAGCTTGAGAATTTGTTTAATAATCTCGTTGTTATCAAACTCGTCACCGTTGTCACCGCGGTTGTAGTAGGTGCGCCACACAGTTTCACGTAACTCACGATTGGTTGAATACGTTAGGAAAGGGTCCATTGAAGAACGGGTGTTAGTAATCGCATATTCGCCTTCGTGACCACGTTCTTTTGCGGCAGCCGCCGCCGCTTTTACAAATGACTCAGGCAAGCCGTCTAGCTGATCTTTGCTGATATAAGTGACATAGTTTTCTTCGTCAGCCAATACGTTAGTTGAAAACGCAGTCTGTAGCTTGGCTAGCTCTTGGTTAATGGCGGCATAGCGTTTTTTCGCTTCCGCATCTAAGGTTGCGCCATTGCGTGCAAAGCTGTTGTAGGTAAGCCAAGTAATACGTTGTTCTTCTGGTGTGAGGGTTGCAAGCTCATCACTCTCGTAAACGGCTTTCACCCGTTGGAATAGCTTGTCGTTCTGAGTAATCTTACTCGAAAATGCAGATAACTTGGGTGACATTTCTTTTTGAATGTCACGGAATTCCGCGCTTGATTTATTTGAACGCCAAATACCGTAGTAGGTGAATACGTTACCTAAGGCATCGCCTGCTTTTTCCATTGCGACAATAGTATTGGCAAACGTCGGAGGTTCTGGGTTATTAGCAATGGCTTCTACTTCCGCCAAATTTAATGCCATGGCTTGTTCTAGCGCAGGTTTTAAGTCGGCCAGATCCATTTTATCAAATGCAGGTACGCCGCCGTAGGGGCCGCTGTAATCTTGCATAAGCACATTGTCGTATTGCGGTGCTGTGGTGGCGGTAGTATCAACTTGGGTAGTTTCTTGTTTGCTCTCTGAACAAGCGCTCAATGCGAGCACAACCGCGGCTGCGGTAAGAGTGTGTTTTATTGTTAGCATGTTATTTCCTGTCGGATTCGTTATGTTGCGCAAGAGTGCAACCTGCACCCTCAAGCTTCACATGCTAACTTGGCCTTTGTAAAGGGCAAAGGCCATTGGTCGTGAGGTTTAGGTTGCACATCATGTGTACAACCCATGTGGAAGGGCTTACGCGAATACCACGGTTTTGTTGTGATGAATAATCACGCGGTCTTCAAGGTGATTACGCACACCGTGGGCTAAGGCGGTTACTTCACAATCTTTACCTTTGCGAACCATATCGGCAGCGCTGTCGCTGTGGCTAATACGCTTGACGCTTTGCTCGATAATCGGGCCTTCATCTAGGTCTTTTGTCACATAGTGACATGTTGCGCCAATGAGTTTCACGCCGCGATCGTAAGCTTGCTGATAAGGTTTCGCGCCAGCAAAAGAGGGTAAGAAACTATGGTGAATATTAATGGCGCGCCCAGCTAATTGCGAGCATAAGGTGTCTGGTAAAATCTGCATAAAGCGTGCGAGCACGGTTAAATCAATCTTGTACTCTTCAAGTAAGGTGGCAATTTGGGCAAAGGCTTTTTCTTTGCCAAGCGCTTTAAAGTCGACCCAGTGAAATGGCACTTTATACCAATCGGCAAATTGTTTCATTTGCGGGTGGTTGGCAATAATACACGGAATGTCACAATTCAATTCGCCAGTGTGCCAGCGGTGTAGCAAATCAACTAAACAATGAGATTCCAAACTCGCTAATAAAGCCACGCGCTGTTTGTTTTGTGAATTGGTTAGCTTCCATTGCATTTGGTATTCATTGGCAATGGGTGTGAATTCTTTAACAAAATCGTCGTAGCTCAAGTTGATCGAGTCTGCCCCAATTTCGTGACGCATGAAAAAACGACCGGTTTGTAGGTCTGTGTGATGATTGGCTTCAACGATAGTGGCGCCATGAGAAGCGAGAAATTGAGAAACACTGGCAACCAAACCAATTTGGTCTGGACAGTCGATAACAAGGCGATAAGTTTGCTGCATTTTATGAAAAGTACGAAACGCTGAATAAATAATGCATTCTTTTTACCCAGCCTACTCGACTATGTAAAGCCTGATCCAGCATAAGTAAGTGTAAAAAGTTAGGTCTTAGCCAGGAAAATGGCGAAAATCTACAAAATACCTTGCCGCAATCGCTCGCGGATACTGCTTCCTGCGTCGAGTGACCAACTCTGACGTATGGGGTATTGCACGCCTGATTTACCCGATACCGACTCGAACAAGTGAAAGGCATTAAAAGTACATGCGACCTTGGGAGCAATTATGGGCAGGGGCGTTGAATTATTTGCCTTTCTCAACACAGTAACATGAGGTTTGTATTCGCGGTTCTCTACTTGTATGTGCGCCTCTCTCGCCGCTTTACGACAGGCCGAGGCAAGCAGTGACAAAGGTTCTGGAATTGTTAATGGTGCAGCAAATTGAATTTTGGGGCCACTCCACGCGCCAAACCCATCGAGGGTCAGCGAAAACGGTGGTAAGTTAATTGTATCTAAAGCGTCGAGCAAGGCTTCGTGTTGTATCTCTGTGATATGACCTAAAAAACATAAAGTCATATGAAAGTTAGCCACTGGCACACATTGTGGCGTTGCTGGGCCTTGGGCTTGCTTGCTATGATTGCGCGACTTTACTGGCGCTACCCCATAATCAGGCATTGCCTGAGTGCGCCAATCATCAAGTGCAAGTTTTTCCTGCGCTGATAAATCTAATCCAATAAAACTGCGCATGTTGAACGAGGCTCCTTTTCAGTGTTGCTTCAACGGCAAAGAGAGTGGCAATAATGAGTGACCCAGTGTTTCCTGTACAGCATATTTTTCCAGACTTAAGTCATGCGTTACAAGCAGGAAATGCGATTGTATGTGCGCCCCCCGGTGCGGGCAAATCAACGCAGTTACCTTTGCATCTGTTGCGCACTATTTCAAACGGCAAAATACTCCTGATGCAACCTCGCCGCGTAGTAGTGCGAAATCTGGCTCATTTTTTGGCTAAACAACTAGGAGAGCAGGTAGGAGAAACCATTGGGTATCGCATCAAAGGCGACACTAAGGTCAGCGCCGATACGCGATTAGAAGTGATCACTGAGGGAATACTCACGCGTATGATGCAACACGATCCTGAGTTGGAAGGGGTTGCCGTTGTAGTGTTTGATGAGTTTCACGAACGCAGTATCCATGCCGATTTCGGTTTGGCACTCGCTATCGAAATCCAGCAAGGTTTGCGAGACGATTTACGCCTAGTCGTGATGTCGGCAACGCTCGATGTGCAAAGTGTGCAAAGGCTATTACCTGATGCGCCGGTGCTTGAAAGTCAGGGGCGAATGTTCGAAGTAGAAACGCATTATGGTGGGCAAACTTCGCCAGAAAAGTTGTCACAAACTACTGTGCAGACTATTCATCAAGCCCTCGATAATCACGTGGGCGATCTACTGGTTTTTCTGCCTGGCGCAAAGTGGATATTACAGTGTGAGCGTATGCTGCAAGAATACGGTCGACTGACGTCACATGCTGCGGATGTACATTTATTGTATGGGGCACTGAGTACTGACGACCAATTGGCAGCTATTCAACCTGCGCCAGCTGGCCGGAGAAAAATAATACTCGCTACCAATATTGCAGAAACGAGTTTGACCATTGAAGGTATTACCGTGGTCATCGATTCAGGGCGTGAACAAGCAGCCCAATTTCATTTGGCCACCGGTGTGAATGAATTAACCCTTCAAATGATCTCGCAAGCTTCAGCTATTCAAAGACAAGGGCGCGCTGGCCGTGTTCAAGCGGGGGTGTGCTACCGCCTGTGGCCGAGAGAGCAACAAGGCCGGTTAGCCAAAACCGCTACGCCGCAAATCCTACGTGAGGATATTACGCCCCTGTTACTTGATACTTTGCAATGGGGCACAACTATTAATGCGCTAGCGTTAATTGATCAGCCTTCGCATGCTCAGCAAAATCACGCATTTGATACTTTACTTTCTCTTCAAGCAATAGACGACACAGGAAAGCTACTTGCACGTGGTAAAGCATTGGCTAACTACCCATGTCACCCGAGAATTGCGGCGTTGTTGGAACGAGTGAAAGAGCGTGATGAGCAGCCATTACATGTCACCGCTGCTTGGGTTGCGGCGTATTTAGAAGACTTGCCTCGGGCATCAGGCTTTGTGAGTGATGTGTTACGCACGTTGCCGGAATTATCCAAAAAGCGTTTGTTGCAGCAAGCCAAACGCTTTGCTACCACCTTGCAATGCCAAGTAAAGTTGAGCGATGTAGATACGCTTATATCGGATGATATTGCACTGTGTTTAGCGTTGGCCAATCCTGACTTTATTGCCAAAAAACAGCAAACCCAATTTAAGCTAGCGGCTGGTCGAGGTGCAACCTGGGACACATTAGACACCAGCAAGCTAACTTGGGTTTGTATTGCTAATGGCCAAGTTAAACACAGTGAACTGCAAATATTTAATGCTGAGCCAATTGAAGAAGCGACACTTCGCCAATGGTTTTCCAAGGCTTTTCATCAGCAAGACTGGGTAGCCTTTAACAAAGCTAATGCGCGAATGGAAGCGCGCACTGGGTATCGGTTCGGGCATATTACGCTGTCTAGTGAACCCACGCCTAAGGTCGCAAAATCAGCATGGGCGCAGGCGTGGCGTGAATGGTTGTTGGCCCAACCCCTGACAGAGTGGCCATTAGATGAAAAAGCCCATCAATGGTTGTGTAGAGTGGCGTTGGCAAAAGACAACGCATTGCGTCAACCACAAGCTTTTGATGTGGCAGAACCATGGCCCAATTGTACTGAAGACACAGCCTGGCTGGTGGATTGTGTCATGGCATCATTAGCACAGTGTAAAACGCTCAGCGACCTTACCAAACTGAATTGGGCGCATCATTGGCAACAAGCACTGTCATGGCCACAGCAAGATGCATTGAATCAATTTTTACCTACTAGTATGTCGGTGCCGAGTGGGCAAGTACGCGGGTTGGAGTACAAAGAAAATGGCGACGTGCTATTGCCGGTCAAACTGCCAGAAATGTATGGCCTGAGTGAACCTATTCGTATTGCTGACGGCAAGGTAACGGTCACAATAGCGTTGCTTTCTCCTGCGGGCAGGCCCATTCAGTTAACACAGGATTTAGGCCGTTTCTGGTCGGGCACATACAAAGAGGTACAAAAGGAAATGAAAGGGCGTTACCCCAAACATTTTTGGCCCGACGACCCCGCAACGGCAAAACCAACGACTAAAACTAAACGAAATATGAGTTAGCTTTATGTGTGGTTGATAATTATACTTGCGTTCGACTTATTGTAAATAAAAGGTTAAATTAGGTTTTTTGAAAACGTTTTCCAATCATATTTAGATTTCCTGAAATTCATCTTTTCTTTGAATTATATTTATATAATTCAATCGTTTGTTTTTATTTCATGCTTCCGTAAATATTACTTTACTTGTGTTTTTTTCGTCTTAAATAAAATTTATTAATTGATAAATAAAATCTTAGTTGTTTAAAAGTTTTGGTTTTTTATTGGTCAGTTCTCGATTTTGTCATCTATGCTTTATATAAGCGGTATAGGATTGACTAAAACGTGAGCATGACAAAATAGAGGACAACAGCATGAGCAAAGTGGCACTGGTAACTGGAGGTACACGCGGCATTGGTGAAGCAATCTGTACGACGCTGAAGGACGCTGGGTATACAGTCGTTGCCAATTACGGAGGGAATGAGGAAAAAGCTAAGGCGTTTACAGAGCGCACTGGTATTCCGGCCTATAAATTCGACGTGGGAGATTTTGAAAAAACTCAACAAGCGATCTCGCAAATTGAAAGTGACTTTGGCCATATTGATATTTTGGTCAACAATGCTGGTATAACCCGCGACGGTACCATGCATAAAATGTCATTTGACCAATGGGATGCAGTAATTCAAACAAACCTCGCATCATGCTTTAACACATGCCGTTCTGTGATTGACGGTATGCGCGCGCGAAGTTTTGGACGTATTGTAAACATTGGTTCTATTAACGGACAGGCGGGTCAATATGGGCAGGTCAATTACGCTGCTGCGAAGTCTGGCATTCATGGGTTTACCAAAGCGCTAGCTCAGGAAGGAGCGGGTAAAGGGATTACGGTTAATGCGATTGCACCCGGATACGTCGACACTGAAATGGTGCGAGCAGTGCCAGAAGAAGTACTACAAAAAATTATTGCTAAAATTCCGGTAGGTCGATTGGGTAAACCAGAAGACATTGCTAAAGGTGTGCTGTTCCTTGTGAGTGATGACTCAGGCTTTATTACAGGTTCTACGCTGTCGATCAATGGTGGTCAACACATGTATTAAACGCTATTGCGTTGTAGCGAAACGGCACAGGTTGTTACTCACGTTAAAGTAGTGCCGTTTCTGCTTTGTTTTCTTTCTTCGTTTTCATTTGTTTGCCATAGCGCCATTAAAGTAGCGCCAACACTGTTGCCAAAACTTTCTCCGTTTCCTTATTACTTCCCTTTCCGGAACATTCTCTTGTTTACTCATTAGCATGGTGTTTCGCATAGTCATTGTATTCATTTTCGTTCCTCTTTTTGGTGGTTAATTCATCAATGTATGGGTATGCTAAAACCTCAACATATGTTGAGGTAAAGGGCTTATTTAAAAAAAATGGAAAATTTATCGGTAGGGCAAGTTGCGAAGCGCTGTGGGGTAAAAGTGTCTACTTTGCACTTCTATGAACGACAACAACTTATTTTTAGTTCGCGAAACAACGGTAATCAGCGGCGATACGGGCGCGATACCTTACGCAGAGTGTCATTGATTAAAGCGGCTCAGAAAATGGGTATTTCATTGCAGGAGATTCAGGCGGCCTTTGTTGATTTGCCTCAGTTTAGTGCACCTGATAATGAAGCATGGCAACAGTTGGCGATAAAATGGCAGGGCCAACTCGATCAGCGTATTGAGAGCTTAACAAGACTGCGAAACTTGTTGACGGGGTGTATTGGCTGCGGGTGCCTTTCTTTGAAAAGCTGCCCTTTATATAACCCTGAAGACACGCTCTCTGAAAAGGGCCCTGGGCCAGTTATTTTGGATAAGAGACACGAATAGGCGCGCCCTTATCCAACGTTAATCTAACAATGGCATTAGGTTAACTGGTAACCGCTAATGGCACCCCAATAGCTTGCATAACGGCAAGTGAAGGAAAACCGTCGGCGATCATGTTTCTTTCTTGCTGAAAGGCGCGAATACCAGCGCGCGTTGCAGGGCCAATAATACCGTCTGGTTTACCAACGTCGTGGCCATGCTCATTGAGTTGTTGTTGTAACTGTACAATATCTTGCCTGGTGTATTTAGGTAAGTTTGGTAAGGGAGCGCTCAACTTCCCCGCCCCTGCAATACGATCAGCAAGTCGACCTACGGCAATGGCGTAGAATTCAGAATTATTCCACCGCATGATCACTCTAAAATTACTATAAACCAGAAAAGCTGGCCCCTCATGGCCCGCAGGGATCACGATATAGGCACTGAGATCTGATTGACCCAGCTTAGAGCCATCCGATTTAGTAATGCCTAACGTTTCCCACTCTGTGAGTGAGCGGCGCTGACTATAGCCCGATAATGTGTAATTGAAATTGGTTGGTAGAGTAATTTCTCGTCCCCAGCGAAAACCCGGTTGCCAACCTAAATTGGCGAGGAAGTTAGCGGCTGAGGCTAAGGCGTCTTGCTCACTTTCCCATAGGTTAATTTGACCGTCTTTATCTCCGTCTACCGCGTAGTTTGCGTAGGCCGATGGCATAAACTGTGTGTGCCCCATCGCACCAGCCCATGACCCCACCATGATGGCTGGGTCCAGAGACTCTCGCTCTACGATTTTGAGTGCGGTGATTAACTCTTGGGTAAAATACTGGCTTCTGCGGGGATCACAGGCGAGCGTTGCCAATGAATCTAATACTGGCATTTTACCTTTATACCCGCCAAAGTTGGTTTCTAATCCCCAAAAAGCCAGTAAATAATGAGCAGGAACACCGTACTTATCGTTTAGCGCTTTGAGAAAATCTCTGTGTTTAACCGCCATGGCTCGGCCTTTATCGATTCGCCATTGGTTAACGCGTTTGGAAAAATAATCAGGGAATGTTTGTACAAACTCAGGTTGACTCTTATCTAGCTCAAGTACGCGATTTTGTTGTTTAAGCGCTGGAATTAATTGTTCTGCGGTGGCTTTGCTGACACCCGAGGAAATCGCTTTTTGCTGTAGCTCACTCTTACACGCCTCGAAATCTGCGGTGTTAGCAAGGGCGGTTACAGGGAAAATAAAGAGAGCCGAGAAAACTTGAAGTCGGGCACGAGAAGGAAGACGGAAAAAACAACGCATAAGTCAGTCCTGCTATTTTAGAGTAGCGTCCATGCTACCTGTTTTCTTGACCGAACGGGAGTCGGATCAGGCGTATTTATGAATAAAGTCGCTAATTAACGGGCGAATATGTTGGCGGAATTTCGAGCCACTAAATATGCCATAATGCCCCGCCCCCTGTTGAATATGATGTTTGCGCATCGAATCAGGGATATTCTTGCAAATGGTTTGCGCCGCTTGAGTTTGGCCTAAACCACAAATGTCATCATCAGCGCCTTCTACCGTCAGTAAGGGCGTGTGATCAATGGCTTCAAAATTAACAGGCTCACCCTGATAGGTTATCGCGCCACGGGCCACTTCGTTGTTTTTAAACACCCGCTCAATGGTTTCGAGATAAAACTCGGCAGGCATATCTAGCACGGCGAGGTATTCGTCGTAGAACGCGCGAAAACGGTCGGCATCTTCCTCTTCGCCATAAACCAAGTTTTGATAAAAGTTTACGTATTTCTTCATGTGGCTTTTGTGGTTCATACTTATAAAGCCACCGAGCTGCATAAAGCCTGGGTAAACGCGTCGCCCCTCTCCGGGGTAACCACGCGGCACCCGCATGATCGCTACATTTCTGAACCAAGACATTGGGTGCTTGTGAGCAAACTCGTTTACTCGACTCGGGTTTTTTGAGGTGTCCAAAGGCCCTGCCATCAATGTTAGTGACTTAGGCGTGCATGAATGTTTTTGCTCAGCCATTACTGCAGTCGCAATTAAGGCTTGTACCGTTGGCTGGCAAATCGCAATCATATGGGTGTCTGGACCAAGGTACTCAAGAAACTCAATTAAATATGAGACGTAACAATCGAATGAAAAGGGGCCGGCATCTAAGGGCACATCACGGGCATCAGCCCAGTCAGTAATATACACCTCGTGATCAGGCAGCAAAGCTTCTACGGTGCCCTTTAACAAGGTAGCGTGATGGCCTGACAAGGGCGCCACTAATAACACTTTATGGTTGTCTTTTTTGCCAATACGATTGAAATGAATGAGATCGCAAAATGGCTTAGCCATGGCGACTTCTTCTTTCACGCTATGGCGCTTACCTTCGATGGTGATCTCGTCAATATCAAAGCCCAATTTCTCGTAGCGCTGCGTTAAGCGCATCGCAGTTTCGAGTGAAGCGCGCGTGACTCTTCCGGGTAAGGTATGAGAGAAGGGGTTAGAAGGATGACTCGCTATGTCATTGAGCAAACTAAATCCTTCGTGCATAAAATGTGCACTGCGGGCCATGTAATCATAAGCTTGATAATTCATACGGTCACTCCTCAAGAACTGGACTTCGAGCAATGTTAAGACTGCGTTAATGGCCGTAGGTTCCCTTTTGTACAGGGGGCTACAGTCAAAAAGAAGGGGCCATAAGTTTCCTTACAGCCCCTTGTTATCCTTAACTTGCTGATTTATTTAGCAGCAGCTGCGAATTTCGATGTGTATTCTTCGCTCAAACCTTTTAGCATTTCACCGGCTTTAGTTTGTGCTTCGGTAATAATGCCGTACGATGTTTTCGCCGCGTCTGTAACGGTTTCTTGCATGCCTTCAAAGTAAGCTTTTTGTGCTTCAGCAAGACTCATGATGTCTTTTTGCTGGGCCGCTTTTTCCATAAAAGACATACCGTCAGACATCAATGTAGAGAACAGTGAATTTTGTTTCTCGGCAAGGTCTTGCATGGTATTCATGTTCAATGTTGCCAAATCAGTCACAGGCTTCATCGCGCTTTGAAATTGTTCGCTCATTTGTTCAAACATAATGGCTCTCCTTAAAGAGTAAGTTAGCTGGTTGATTTCGAACTAGTTGTGGTTGACTTCGCCGGCGCTTTTTTGGCTGCCGTTGTTGTTTTACGGGTACGAGTGGTGGTTTTCTTCGGCGTTGCCGTAGGCTTAGGGGCTGCTTCAGTAGGCGCTTTAGCGACTTCTTTTGTTTCAGTCGCCACTTCTTTCACGGCTTCAACGGTCTTTTCAGCTGTTTTTGCTGCCGGTGCGGCTGCTTTCTTCACAACCTTTGGTGCTGCTTTTGTTGCTTTGGCTACTGGCTTGGTTACCGCCTTAACCTCTTCAGCTACCTCATTGGTGGCTGAGTCAAATGAGCCTTTAACCACATCGGTCATCTTGGTCTGCATCTCACTCAAGGTGCTGTATGCTTCTTTTGAAGCGCTTGCGAAGCGCTCTCGCATCGACTCAGCATAAGCTGAATTGGCAGCGACAATGCCTTTCATTTCGGTTTGCACAGACACGCTTTCTAAATACTTCACGCTGTCACTTAACATACCGGTAAAAAGCTCTGTCTGATGCTGAGACAGGTCTTCTAACGTCTTGGCGTTAAGCGCAAGGAACGAATTGACGGGCTTAGTTGATTTTTTCAGTTGCTCTGAAAACTTGCCAAACATATCTTTCTCCCAACGTGTTATCGTGTTTTGCTGCACTGCAACAAAATATTGGTTAGATAATAGACAATCGATCAACTATTGGTCAAGTTGATTTTGCTGCATTGCAGCAGGATGGTTAGAACGATTTTGTATAGCAATATAGAGTTTTATGTTGCTTTGCAGCAAAGCTATTTGTTAGATTTAGGTTTGTTGGCCTTTTGCCATGCATCCAGGTTTTGTTCCATCATCTTGCTGAACATCCCGAGTGGGCTAGTGTCGACCATATTCTTCATCATACTTTGGAATTGGTCTTGCTGCTCGATAAAGCTCAACAAGCTTTGCTCTAAGTACTGGCGCACAAAAACTTGCATATCACTGTCGTAAAAGCGAATGAGTTGTTTTAGCAGAGAGTTGGTTAACAGTGACTGATGATCATTGGTTTCTGATTCTGAAATGATCTGTAACAAGATGGTTTTGGTGATGTCTTCGTTGGTTTTAGAGTCGACCACAGCAAACTCTTGCCGTTCTTGAATGAGAGTTTTGATGTAATCCAAGTTGACGTATTGGCTACGTGAAGTGTCGTATAAACGTCTATTGGGGTATTTCTTTATCGTAATCATTCAAACGCGCCAAGGTAATGAAAGGTTGTGACTCTTGTTTGAGGGTAACGCATTTTCATGAATAAGGAAAAGGCCAAGTCATGCTGGTTGTTGACCAACATGGCTTGGATGTAACGTGATCTGGTAAAACGAGGGCCTTAGTGATCTAATCGCTTTTTTACATAACTGCCGGGGGCGGCTTCCAGTATCGGGTAATGTTTGTTTTTTCCCGGTTGAATGGCTTTTTGTTGGTCGCCGTTATGTGACGCAAGCCATGCGTGCCAATCAGGCCACCACGAACCTTCGTGTTTTGCTGCGCCCTCAAACCAATCACTGGCTTTTTCGGGTAAGTCTTGATTAATCCAGTGTGGATATTTACCGGTTTTGGTTGGGTTAATCACGCCAGCTAAATGCCCCGACCCCGCCAAAACAAAACGGGTGTCTCCTGAGACAAGCCTTGTACCCTTGTATGCGCCCTGCCACAGCACGATGTGATCAGCTAAGGTCGACAGGAAATAAACCGGCATGTCGATGTTCCCAAGATCAACGGGCACGCCGTCTATTTCAACAGCGCCCGGTGTTTTTAGCTTGTCTTCCCAATAGGTTGTGCGTACATATTGCTTAAAACAAGCGGCAGTAATATTGGTCGCGTCACTGTTCCAGAATAAAATATCGAAAGGGGCTGGGTCTTTTCCCTTGAGATAGTTGTTGATGAAATACGACCAAAACAAATTGTTCTCACGCAGTAAGCTGAAACTGAGGCCTAATATGCGCCCATCGTAAATGCCTTTAATATCGGCATTTTGTTCCATAATAGGTAACGCTTGTTCAGATAAATAATTACCAATTTCACCGGGTTCACTAAAATCGAGTAAGGTGGTTAGTAAGGTCAGTGACTGAATGCGGGTGTCGCCCTGTGCCCTTAAAAATGCAGCGGTCATTGATAATAAAGTGCCACCAACGCAAAAGCCGACCATGTTGAGTTGTTGTTGCTTGGTGATTTCACATACTACATCCATCGCCGCAATTGGCCCGTGTTTCATGTAACTCACAAAATCGTGATCGGCTAGGGCTTTGTCTGGGTTAACCCATGAAATCATGAATACACTGTGACCTGCTTCTAGCAAACCGGCCACCATCGACTTGGTTTCATCCAAATCGAGAATGTAATACTTGTTGATAAACGGCGGTACAAACAAGAGGGGAGTGGTGTAGGTTTGTGCCGTTTTGGGCTTGTAATGAATGAGCTGGATAAGTGGATTTTGGTATATCACTTCGCCTTCAGTGGTCGCCAGATTGTCCCCTACTTTAAAAGCGTGCATGTCGGTTTGTGTGATCTTAAACGCTTCTAATGGGCTTTGTTCAAGGTCGCGCATGAAGTTCTCAATGCCTTTAATCATATTTTGGCCATTGGTTTTGAGGATCTCTTCACACACTTCAGGGTTGGAAAACAAATAGTTAGTGGGGGACACTGAGTTGATGTATTGCCGAGTATAGAACTTAACTTGTTCTTCCGCTTTAGGGTCGTTAAACGTCATGGTGTCTAACATGCCTTGCAGCATTTTAGAGTTAATTAAATAGGCTTGCTTGAGGTAACTAAAAACGGGGTTATCATGCCAGTCGGTGTGACTAAAACGCCGATCAGCGCGTTCTTCGCTTGCTACCACATGGGCTTTTTCACCCAACATGGCCTTTGTTGCCTCTTGCCACAACTCGGTTTGCTGGCGCATAAACTCTATTTGTTGTTCAACTAATTTAGCGGTATCAACCTCCACTTTCCCTTGTAATAACGATTGTAGCTTTTGTGGGTCAAACATGGCGGCGGTGTCTTCACTGCTTGATTTTCGATTCAATACTTCGTGAACCATGTTGTTAAATTGTTGGGCGTATTTGTTCAGCGTATCCAGTAAAGCGTTGTTGTCCTGTTGCTGCACAGAACCTCCTCATACGTTATTTTTTGGTTGTGCCTGCTGTGGCAATACTCTCGAACATTTTTTGATAGAAGTTAAAAGCTTGCTGACTGCCATCCATGTAGGGTTTAAGCATAGACATGAGGGCTTCTTGATTACCTGATTGCAGTTGCTCTGCCATCATATTGATCGTAGTTTCGTGAAGTTTTGACATGTCAGGCCAGCCCATAAGTTCCCGAGCTTCTTGTGGGCTAAGGTCAACATCGATAGTGATTTTCATTCTAGATTCCTTTCCCTTGCTAGCGGTGGCGGCTGAATATTTGAACGCTATTTAACCAGATTAAAAACCAGACAATTAAATGTCCAGTACAATCTTTGTGAATACTGTGCTGGAAATTCTCAGTTGAAAACCGCAGAATTTAGTCACCATTTCTTTTAAAGCGTAGACTACGTGTCGAAAAAACAAACCGCACAGCCTAAAAAATCTTTTCACTGGCGCGCACTATTGTTCAAGCTGCTGATTGTTTTCTCAGTAATTTTTGCCGCTTATATGGTTTATCTTGACGCTCAAGTTCAGCGTTCATTCGAGGGAAATAAATGGGAAGTGCCAGCGCAGATTTTTGCTCGACCTTTGGCGCTGTCGGTAAAACAGGAAATTACAAAAAAAGAAATCCTCGATGAATTAACGTTATTGGGCTATCGAAAAGTATCCCAAGTGAAATACAGTGGCGAGTATTCAGAGGGGCCCGGAAAGTTAGTTATCATGCGCCGCGCTTTTCAGTTTCCTGATGGTTTCGACCCGCTGCGTAAGTTGAGTATAAAGTGGGAAGGGCCTCGTATTGGCTCTATTCTCGATATTGAAACTCATAAGTCGTTACAGAATGTGCGACTAGAGCCTTGGCTGGTTACGCGGTTGGTGAGCAGTAGTCGAGAAGATCGCATGTTGCTCGATATTAAAGATGTGCCTCCCATGTTAACTAATGCGCTGACCCTCGTTGAAGACCGCGACTTTTATCATCATCACGGCGTCGCTCCCCTCTCAATAATTCGTGCTTTAATGGCCAATATTGCGGCAGGTAGAACTGTGCAAGGTGGCAGTACGCTAACTCAACAATTAGTGAAAAACTTGTACCTCACACAAGAGCGTTCACTTGTAAGGAAGATAAAAGAAGCGCTGTTAGCGATCATCATTGATGCGCGTTACAGTAAATCTCGCATTCTTCAAACCTATTTAAACGAAGTCTTTCTGGCACAAAATGGCGAAATGGCGGTGCACGGATTTGGTCTCGCCAGTTATTACTTTTTCGACCGACCTGTTTATGAGCTGGATACCAGCGAGATAGCGTTGCTCGTTGGGATTATTAAAGGGCCCTCTTATTACAATCCGCGCCGAAATCCAGAGCGTGCCCTTGAGCGCCGTAATTTAGTCTTGCGCATATTGTTTGAGGCAAACGAGTTGTCTCGCGAAGAGTATGAGCTGGCAGTGAATCGCCCTCTCGGCTTGGCGTCTGGTGATAGCTTGGCAAGCGGTAAACATCCTGCGTTTATGGATAAAGTTCGACGAGAGCTTTTGGAGATCTTAGCCGATCCAAACATTCGTGAATCGGGAGTGAAGGTATTTACAACGCTGGACATCAACGCTCAACGCCGAGCAGAAATGGCTTTGACGAGCACGCTTGATAATTTGCAAGCCAATCGCGATGTGCCCCTAGAAGGCGCGGTAGTGGTGTCTGATATTAGCTCTGGCGAAATTCGGGCGATTGTGGGGGGCAAGCGCACCGCGTTTAAAGGCTTTAACCGCGCTCTTGATGCCAACCGACCCATTGGTTCTTTAGTGAAGCCTGCGGTGTACCTAACGGCGCTTGAATCGCCATTGCAGTATCATTTGGTTACCCCATTAAAAGACGAACCTATTACATTGAAGAGTGCGAGTGGGCAAACTTGGTCGCCTCAGAACTTCGACAAAAAGTTTCGAGGGGAAGTGCCCTTTATTACGGCACTCGTTAAGTCTTTGAATGTTCCAACAGTCAATTTGGGCATGGATGTAGGCTTAGAGAACGTTGCACAAACCCTGCATCGCTTAGGGGTGAAACAGGATATACAAGAAGTGCCCTCGTTATCACTTGGCGCGGTATCTATGTCGCCGTTAACCACAAACCAGATGTACCAGACTTTGGCGAATACAGGGCGCTATGCGCCATTGCATGCCGTGAGTGCGGTGGTAGCGCCGAACAATACGCTTATGTGGCAACACGCCGATTATACCCAGCAGCGAGTTGATGAAGCCGCCGCCTATTTAGTGAATTACGCGTTGTATAAAGTGACAACTGAAGGCACGGCAAAAAGGGTAGGCGCTAATTTCCCGCATATCAATTTAGCTGGGAAAACAGGGACAACGGATGATTATAGAGACAGTTGGTATAGCGGATACGACCGCAACAATCTCGTGACAGTGTGGATTGGTAATGATGACAATTTGCCAGTGAATCTAACTGGGTCAAGTGGAGCCTTACCGGTATTCATTGCATACGAAAAACAAATGGAGCCTAAGTCTTTGTCTCGGCGATTCCCTGCCACACTCGGCATTGCTCATTTTGATATTAGTACCGGTGCGGTATTAGAAGCTGGGTGTCCTAATAGCATGAGTGTACCGGCTATTCTGGCAAATTTGCCGCCCGCACAGGGATGCAAAACTACACAAGATGCGAAGTCAGCTGAAAAATCGAAAGAAAAAAGCTGGTGGCAAAAACTTTTCGGTATGGATTAAAAAAATCCTCAGGAATTTCATGGTAATAAGCGTGGGATTACGACCATGAAAAACCTGAGGCAAGGTCCTACGGGAGTAGTTAAGGTGTTGCTCCGTGAAGCCGATTAGGCTTCACGGACAGTGAATTAATGAGTAACCAAGTGCGAGCGCATGCGTGTTGAAACATGACGCTGGCTAATAGTTTGGCTCAGTGTTTTTGCTAGTAGCTTGTGGCACAGTGAAAACACACCAACAGCGGCAATAAACGTAGCTACAGGCAGTAATAGCAACAACATTAGTGCGGTGTAAGTGATCATGAGCTTTACTCTTCTTCGCCGTTCTCTTTGACTTCATCAGGCGCTAAGTCTTGGATACTGGTACGCGTTTTTACGCGTTCCTCTTTTTGCTCTGGTTCAAAATACAAACTTGCGGCAAGTAAATCTGCGGTCAGTGTTTGCTTCATTTGATATTGGCTGTGTTGGACTTCATAGTTAATCATGCCATTTAAAGCTTGCATCGCAGACTGGTTAACGCCTTTCCCTGTATCTGCCATTACCGGTGTGGCAAGCAAACCTAGGGCAACAAGTGCAGAAGCGGTAAGTGTTTTTGGCAGACGATTCATAATCCCATCCTTTTAATCAGTCAATTATGTGAAGTAGTTGTAGTGTTAATAGCTTAGTCGCAATAACTTTTGCGATAGTTGTGCCATATCTGAAATATTTTTTAAGCACATGAAAAATATGGGTTTATTTTTTTGAGTTGCTATCTCATATTTTAAGTTGAGATATTTACGACTAAAAATTAGTGAAAAACACAAACCTTGAATGGTCAAAAATACTAACAGGGGAAGTGAACGCCTACCGGGTGTTAATGCGTCGGCAGGCGAGATAGGCAGTGATAGTGAACGAATACGCCTAAAAGGTGTGATTAGCCTTTGAGCTTAGTCACCAATTTTACTAACGCGACTACAATGGCTCCACTGATTAGGCCGACTAAGCCGTCAAACCCAATGGCCGAAACCGTTTCTAATCCGCCACCGGTGGGCAGTAGTGCTTCTGCGATGTGGTGTACCATTGGTACGTTATGAGTGATGATGCCACCACCAACAAGAAACATTGCGATAGTGCCAACAATGGCGAGTAACTTCATTAATACAGGGGCGGCAATAAGCAGACCTCGGCCCATGTGGCGTTGCAATGCGTTGTATTCCCCAGTGAGTGACTTGCGCAGTAAATACAGGCCTAAGTCATCCATTTTTACAATGGCCGCAACGAGTCCGTAAACGCCTGCTGTAATACCAACACTGAGTGCACACAACACGCCTAATTGGGTGGAAAACGAGGCTGCTTGAACACTGCCTAGCGCAATAACCACAATTTCAGCTGACAAAATAAAGTCGGTCCTAATGGCGCCTTTAATTTTGTCTTTTTCCAGCGCGACAAGGTCAATATTTTGGTCGGAAAGGGCGGCTAGTCGCTGTTCTCTCTCTTCGTCATTATGCGAATGAGGGAAATATTTATGCAAAAGCTTCTCGGCACCTTCAAAGCAAAGGTATGCACCACCAAGGATCAACAGCAAGGTAATGAGTACAGGTACAAAGGCGCTGATCAACAACGCACCCGGTACAAGAATGACCTTGTTTAATAATGACCCTTTTGCAACAGCCCATACCACTGGTAGTTCTCGGTCGGGCTTTACTCCCGTGACCTGATTAGCATTGAGAGCGAGGTCATCGCCTAGCACTCCAGCCGTTTTTTTCGCGGCTACTTTTGACAAAACGGCAATATCGTCCAGCAGTGTGGCGATATCGTCAATGAGAGCGAGTAGATTAGCGGCAGCCAAAATACATCCTTAAATTTCTATTTTGAAAGGTCTTTTATAACAACAATCTGTGTGATGTGCGATCACTGTTTGTTTTTTCTATCTTCTATGAATTGGTTAAATTGACTGCGATCTGTGCAGGTTAAATTGCCACCTAATAAGCCACTGACAATTGCCATTGATTTATTGACGTTGGTACTGCAGTTGACCTTAACGGGTTTGGGTTTGTTTCGTTCTTCTTGACTCACATAACCTGCCGATAAATCCGGCGAGACTTGCTGGCGTTGGTAAGCTTTTGCGGCTTCTTCGGCAAGTATTTGCTGCTGATCAGCTCGTTGCGAAGAGAAAAAGCGGTCGAGTTGAGTTCGGCTAATATCGATTTTAGGGCGTGTTGCCGTGTCCGTTTTATCTTGTGTTAATTCCTTACCCGTGAGCGCTGGTGGTGTAGTGTCTATGGCGGGCTGCACAGCATCGGCAACTTCGGGCTTTTGTGTTGGCTCTGGTGTGGTTGGGGGTGCCATGTCGTTATTATCTTGTTCTTGCGTATTTTGCTCTTGAATACTCGGCACTGGCTCTTGTGCCACAGTTGGTGGTGCTTGTGGAGTTTCATCTGGTTTTACTTCTTCGCGTGGGGGCGCTGTCTTTACCGGTGGCGGGATGATCAATTGAGCATAAATGGGCTGCGTTTTCTTTGTCTGGATTGGCGTTGGCGTAGCTGTGCGGCTCAAGGCGATCACCACAGCAATGTGCAAACCAATAGAAAGCACCAATAAAGGGACTAACCGCTTAAACGCGTGAGTTTTGACCTCGGGTATTTCCCAATGTCGCTCTGGTGAGAAAAAATTATCCATACTATTCATGCTCAAAAGACCTGCGTATTCGGGATAAAGTTCCGGAAATTTGAGACGATCGGTGATGGATATTTCCCATTGAACAAATTTGGTGCATAAATTTTAATGTGCACCAAATTTGTGCCAAAAAATGTTTCAATTTGTATCCTCAATATCATAAATATATGATTTTCATGAATATTAATTTGTGGCACACCTCTTGTGTTATAGCTCTGTAAATCACACAACATGCAACAAAAGCAAACCACATTTGGGAGCAACACATGAAACTAGTCACAGCTATCATCAAGCCGTTCAAGCTAGATGATGTTCGTGAAGCCATTTCAGAAATCGGTATCGACGGTTTGACCGTGACCGAAGTGAAAGGTTTCGGACGTCAAAAAGGCCACACTGAGTTATATCGTGGTGCGGAATACCAAGTTGACTTTTTGCCTAAAGTTAAATTGGAAATTGCTGTACAAGACGACCAAGTTGATCGCTTAGTAGAAGCTATCGTTGGTGCGGCGAAAACGGGCAAAATCGGCGACGGTAAAGTGTTCGTTTATGACCTGGAAAGCGCAGTACGTATCCGTACTGGTGAAACTGACAGCGACGCGCTGTAAGCGCCTACGAGAACAATAAGCGGAGAAACGCACAATGGAAACAACTTTTGAACTAGCGTACGCGCTAGATACCTTTTACTTCTTGATGAGCGGTGCCCTCGTAATGTGGATGGCCGCTGGTTTTGCTATGTTGGAGGCGGGTCTAGTACGCGCTAAAAACACCACTGAAATTCTAACTAAAAACATCGCGTTGTTCGCGATTGCTTGTACGATGTACATGATTTGTGGTTACGACATCATGTATGGCGGCGGTATTTTCCTTGACGGTATCATCGCTGATGGCGCAACAGGTGTCGCTGAAGATCCAGCAACTTACGCACCTTCTGCAGATTTCTTCTTCCAGGTAGTATTCGTTGCAACGGCAATGTCTATTGTATCTGGTGCAGTTGCTGAGCGTATGAAGCTTTGGGCTTTCTTGGCATTTGCTGTGGTAATGACGGGTTTCATCTACCCAATGGAAGGTGCATGGACTTGGAACGGCGATGCTGTTTTCGGTATGTACGTATTGGGCGACCTAGGTTTCTCTGACTTTGCTGGTTCTGGTATCGTTCACATGGCTGGTGCAGCAGCTGCCCTTGCTGGTGTACTTGTACTAGGTGCTCGTAAAGGTAAATACACTGCAGACGGTAAAGTGAACGCTATCCCTGGCGCAAACTTACCACTTGCTACGCTAGGTACTTTCATCCTTTGGATGGGTTGGTTTGGCTTTAACGGTGGTTCAGTACTGGCGACTGCATCTGTAGAAAGTGCAAACTCAGTAGCGGTTGTATTCATGAACACTAACGCTGCTGCGGCAGGCGGTTGTATTGCTGCTCTTATCGTTGCTCGCATCATGTTTGGTAAAGCTGACCTCACTATGGCGCTTAACGGTGCGTTGGCTGGCCTTGTTGCTATCACTGCAGAACCTTCTACTCCTACTGCTCTTGAAGCTACTATCTTCGGTGCGCTAGGCGGTATCTTGGTAGTATTCAGCATTGTTGGTCTTGATAAGCTTAAGATTGACGATCCAGTAGGTGCTATCTCTGTTCACGGTGTAGTGGGTCTTCTTGGTTTGTTGCTTGTTCCAGTTACTGGCGAAGCAAGCTTCTCAGGCCAAATCATTGGCGCATTGACTATCTTCGTATGGGTATTCGTTACTAGCTTGGTTGTGTGGTTGATTATCAAAGCTGTGATGGGTGTACGTGTTAGCGAAGAAGAAGAATTCGAAGGTGTAGACGTAAGCGAGTGTGGTCTGGAAGCATACCCAGATTTCACTGGTGGTCGTTCATAAGCTTCGACACGTGATTTAAGATTGGGCAGCTAAATAATAATAATAAGCCTATATCCCTTCGACTGTAGCCCCGCTTCGTGCGGGGCTTTTTTCTTTTTATACGGGTCTAAGCAGAGTATGCTATGACAAACGGTAATAATAAGAATACGTTATGCAACGACTCTGTTTTCTCACACTCTTTGTTTTAGGGCTGAGTACGCCTTGTTTTGGTTATGACCGCGTGACGGGGGAAATGTTTGCAAGTCGCTCAGAAGTGATTGCACAACACGGCATGGCGGCGACGAGTCAACCTCTGGCTACGCAAGTAGCATTAGATATATTAAAGCAAGGGGGGAATGCCATCGACGCTGCGATTGCAGCTAATGCGGTACTGGGAGTGGTAGAACCCACAGGTGCTGGCATTGGTGGCGATCTTTTCGCGATTGTGTGGGATGCAAAAAACAAAGCGCTTGTTGGGCTAAATGCTTCTGGTCGGTCACCTAAGTCTTTGAAAAAATCCTATTTCGCTGAGCAGGGGCTGACGAAAATCCCTGCATTTGGCCCCTTGCCTGTCTCTGTTCCCGGTGCCGTAGACGGGTGGTTTATGCTGCATGATCGTTTTGGCTCATTGCCAATGACAACCCTGTTAACGCCAGCCATTCAATATGCCCGAGAAGGGTTTCCCGTTTCAGAGCTGATCGCGTATTACTGGGGCGTAAACGCGAAACGCATTGGGCAGTATCCCGATTTCGCAGCAACCTTTTTACCCAATGGTCGACCATTGAAAAAAGGCGAAATATTTACCAATGTAGGCCTCGCTGTAACTTATGAAAAAATTGCAACAGGCGGACGAGACGCCTTTTACAAAGGCGATATTGCACGAGCAATAGGTGCTTACATGCAAGCTAACGGCGGCTTTTTGTCGTATGACGATTTGGCGAGTCACACATCGGAATGGGTGAACCCTGTATCGACTAACTATCGCGGATACGATGTGTGGGAGTTGCCGCCCAATGGACAAGGTATTGCTGCGCTGCAAATACTCAATATATTGGAAGGGTATGATATAGATGGAATGGGGTTCGGTTCGACCGATTATATTCACACCTTTGTCGAAGCGAAAAAACTCGCCTTTGCAGATCGCGCTAAATTCTACGCTGCCCCTGCTTTTCACGACATTCCCACCGAACAACTGATTTCAAAGCAGTATGCCAACACGCGACGAGCGCTAATTTCGCCAATAAAAGCCGCACAACGTGTGGATGCCGGTATGGTGGATGGCGATACCATTTATATGACGGTGGCAGACAAAGACGGCAATATGGTGTCGCTTATTCAGAGTAATTATCGCGGTATGGGGTCTGGTATGTCTCCGCCGGGGTTAGGTTTTGTGCTGCAAAATCGCGGTGAGCTCTTCACCTTAGAAGAAGGTCATTACAATGAATATGCGCCTGGCAAGCGACCGTTTCACACCATTATTCCGGCTTTTGTCACACGGAATGGTCAGCCTTGGCTAAGCTTTGGTGTAATGGGCGGTGCAACACAGCCTCAAATGCACGTACAAATATTAGTGAATATGATTGATTTTGGTATGAACTTACAAGAAGCTGGCGACGCACCACGTATACTACACAGCGGCTCAAGCAGCCCCACGGGGCATTTGATGACAGAGGGCGGCTATATCAGTTTGGAGTCAGGGTTCGACCCTAAGGTGATACGAGAACTTCAAAAGCGCGGTCATGTTATACGCGATGTAGTAGGCGCATACGGCGGTTATCAAGCCATTATGAAAGACAGTGAGCATGGCGTATATTACGGCGCATCAGAAAGCCGAAAAGACGGTCAGGCAGCGGGGTATTAACGTGTTGAAATTGCGTCGAGAACAATAAAAAAGGAAAGCTATGTCTCAGCCACAGAAAGGTATTTGTGCCGAACCCAATCTGCATGCTCAATATCTGTTTTTTAATATCATCGACGATGATACGCAAACCGTTAGAAGTAAACTTGCTCGTGTGCTAGATATTTTCGACTACTACGATGCCGAACATTATGAAGCGATGGTTACGGGTGTGGTGGCTATTGGCAGTGACTTTTGGAATGAGATATACGATGGTCTCATTCCTCAGGAACTCGCCCCTTTTCCCGACATGCAGTGTGAAGATCGTATTGCACCAGTGACCCAATGTGACCTTTTTATTCAAATTCGGGCTGACAGGCTCGATATTTGTCATGCGATTGGCGTTGAGGTAATGGACTTACTGAGATTGCATGTGGACTTGGTTGAACAAGTGCGCAGTTTTCGGTATCTCGACGGCCGAGATTTAAACGGCTTTATTTATGCCGCAGACAACCCTAGAGGCATGCACCGCAGACAAGTCGCAATTGTGGGAGATGATGACACAGATTTTTGTGGCGGTAGCTATGTACATGTTCAACGTTTTCGTCACGATTTACGCCGTTGGCATAGCTTGTCGGAACGTCAACAAGAGGAAGCTATCGGGCGCACCAAAGAGCACAACTTAGTGAGTAGCGAGTGCTCCGACTATTCCCACGCCGTGCGCGCAGATACCAGACACGATGACGAGTCTCTTCCGGGGTTACTGAAACAAGGAATGCCTTATGGCGATATTATTAGTCAGGGATTAATGTCGATAACCTGTTCAGCGAGTGCGCAACCTTTCAAACGTATGTTGCATAGCCAAATTTTCGGTTCAGGAAAGGGCGACTACGACCGCTGGTTAGATTTTACAAATGCTGAAACTGGTGCTGCGTTTTTTGCCCCATCTGCTACCTTTATTAAAGCGCACGCAAAAGGCTAAGTTAGTCACGCATACTAAAAGAGCCGTCCCAATCGCTTGGCAGTGTTTGGGTTTGGTAGTGTCGACAAGACTCGATGTGATGCAGCAGTAGAGGGTCATCTGGGTTGACTGAAAGCGCTTGTTCAAAGATGGCCAGCGCAGCCTCAAAGTCTTGCTGTATGCGCAGTTGTAACCCTTGTTCGATAAGCGCTTTTGTTGCCAGCTTGGCTTGTTTTTGGTGGTCAGGTAAATGATTGAACACTTCGTATATTTTCACCGGTGCTTGGCGCCCTTTTACTCTTACCCAGTCTAATGGGCGATACTCAATTCCTTCCTCACCGCTTAAACACTCGCGTACTTGTTCACTTATAACGATATCAGCATGATATTTGGGCGCTAGGCCTTCTAACCGGAACGCAATGTTAACGCTGTCACCTATGACCGTGGTATCCATGCGGTCATCAGAACCCACGGTGCCAATGATAACGGGGCCAAAGTGAATACCTACACCAATATTGATCCCTTCGTAACCGCTATTCGCACGGTGTTGGTTGTACAAAAAGATTGCGTTGCGCAAGTCGATAGCGGCAAGGATGGCGTCGTAGGCCTTTTGCTGCGGGCTACCGCCGGGGTGATCAAACAGCGCCATAATCGCATCGCCAATAAATTTGTCGATAAACCCTCTATTTTGATGAATGGGGGCATTCATTCGTAAGAAATAGGAGTTGAGAAAATTCATAAGCTCCTGAGGTGACATTCGCTCAGATAAGCCTGTAAAGCCGCGAATATCGCAAAATAAAATCGCCACTTCGTCTTCGTCGGCGTGGCCAAGTTCCAGTACGTCAGAGCCGTGCTTGGCGAAGTGATCAACAAACTGTTTAGGGACGAATTTCTGAAATGTTTGATTGAACCGCATGGCTTCGTCGGCTTTGTCTAGAAAGCGCTGACTGGCTTGTTCTTGTGCGGTTGAGCGGATAGTACCGCCGTGGGGAATAACGCGCTGTTGTGCTTTTGCTTGCCGACGTTGGCGTTGTTTGGCTCGCACTACACCTAAGGTTAATACAATACTGTAGACCGACGTTATCGCGAGTGCGAGGTATAGCCAATTTGAAACGTCGGTCACAGTACTTCTCTCCTGTTACAGCGCGCCTAACACCTTATCAGCTGCAGCTAGGGTGTCTGCTACAATCTCTGCTGAGTGCGCTTTCGACATAAAACCCGCTTCGTATGAGGCTGGCGCTAGGTAAACACCTTCGTTTAGCATGCCGTGATAAAAGGTTTTAAATTGCTCTGTATTGCAATTAATGGCTTGTTGATAGTTGGTCACTTTCTCCACGTCTGTGAAGAATAGCCCAAACATGCTGCCTACGTAGTTAATAGACATTGGAATACCGTGTTTGTTCGCCAAGGCTAAAAAGCCCTCAGCTAATTGCTTGGTATTCTCAAAAATGGACGGGTACAAATCATCAGCCTGTAATTGATCAAGTGCGGCTAGGCCTGCAGCCATTGCTACTGGGTTACCCGACAATGTACCTGCTTGATAAATTGGGCCTGTCGGCGCAACATGAGTCAATATTTCGCGCTTGCCACCAAACGCCCCAACCGGCATACCACCGCCAATAACCTTGCCTAAACAGGTTAGATCAGGCTTCACTTTGTAGTGCTCTTGCGCTCCACCGCGACTCACGCGAAAGCCAGTCATCACTTCGTCAAAAATTAACACTGCACCGTATTGGTCACAAATAGCTCTTAGCCCTTCTAAGAAGCCGGGCACCGGCGGAATGCAGTTCATGTTGCCCGCTACTGGCTCAACAATGATGCAGGCAATGTCTTCTCCGCATTCTTCAAACACGGTTTTTACGCTGTCTAAATTGTTAAATTCAACCGTTAGCGTATGTTTGGCGTAATCGGCAGGGACACCAGGTGAACTGGGTACGCCAAGAGTGAGAGCTCCCGACCCTGCTTTTACCAGTAGTGAGTCGGCGTGACCGTGATAACACCCTTCAAATTTAACGAGCTTGTTGCGACCAGTATAACCACGAGCCAAGCGAATGGCTGACATGGTTGCTTCGGTACCCGAATTTACCATACGTACCATTTCCATCGACGGTACCATAGCGGCCACTTTTTCGGCCATGATCACTTCGGCTTCTGTCGGCGCGCCAAAACTCAATCCATTTTGTGCGGCTTCTATTACTGCGTTGCGAATGCGCTCATTATTGTGGCCCAACACCATTGGCCCCCAAGACTGGATGTAATCGATATAACGTTTGCCGTCTACATCCCAAATGTATGGGCCATCTGCTTTAGTGATAAAACGTGGGGTGCCACCGACGGCTTTAAAAGCGCGAACAGGGGAGTTCACACCACCGGGGATTGTTTGTTGGGCTCGCTGGAATAGGGCTTCTGATCGTTGCATGTATTACTTGCTCTTGTTGGTGAACCACACAACGTCGCGTTCGTAGTTTTGTACGATATCGGCTACGCCTAGCGTGAGCGCAAACAGCGCCATTCGTACTAACACGCCGTTGTCTGTCTGACGAAATATGGCCAGATTGGGGTTGAGGTTAAGGTCATTGTCCAGTTCATTGGCTTCCATACGAGAATCGCGAGGTAATGGATGCATGATCACGGTTTTAGACTGGAAATGCTTGGTGTAGATATTTTGATTTAGACGAAACTTACCACGGTACTTATTGGCTTCATCTTGGGACGGGAATCGCTCTTCCTGAATACGGGTTTGATAGCAAATATCCGCATCCATATTCCCTTCTAGTTGGTCTGTGATCGTTAATTTGTGACCAGAACTTTCGATGGTATCAAGGATCTCAGCTGGCATTGACAATTCGACTGGCGAAATTAACGTAAAGCGGATTTGTTTAAACAAACACAATAGCTTCGACAAAGAGTGAACGGTTCTGCCGTGGCGCAAGTCGCCAATCATCGCAATGTGCATACCGTCAATGCTCTTGCCGTGGTACTCAAGCTCCCGCTGAATGGTGAATAAATCTAACAGCGCTTGGGTAGGGTGTTCGTTGGCGCCGTCGCCGCCATTCAATACTGGTACACGGCTGCCTTCAGCAAATTCACTGACAGAACCCGCCGCCGGATGGCGCATCGCGATAATATCGGAATAGCCACTGAGTACACGTGCGGTATCGTAGAGTGATTCGCCTTTGGCTAAGGCCGAATTGGCCATCCCCGTGGTTTCGCGTACTTCGCCACCGAGAAGGTTAAATGCGGTGCCAAAACTAACCCTTGTGCGTGTACTGGGTTCGAAGAACAGGTTACCTAAAATGGCACCGTCCAGTACAGTTGTGCGCTTTTGCCGGTTGGCATAAGGTTGCATGTTTTTAGCGACGGAAAAAACGCGATCAATAGCATCGCGATTAAACTGATTTACAGAGAGAATATGATTGCCGGTGAATTCTGACATGAGTACTTGAATGCTTGATTGAACCGCGACTAGTCTAGCAAATAATCACTGTAACTCGCAGTAAATTCCCATTAATATTTTGATCATGAGCAACACAATCTGCCCTTTCTTTTATCGCACGTGTATCCCGTGACGGTATTAAACGGGTTGACGCAGTGATCGCATTGTCGCAATTATCGATATAAAACCTGTGGTAACTGAACCTGTGACGAATCAGCAAAAAAACAAAGTGAAGGCGAGACAAGCTTGGTGGCGAACCAATTGCCCTCGTTGTCAGCGCATTCGCCTTTATATTATTTGGGCCATTATTATGTTTGTGGTGTATTTCTATGTCTGGCAGTAATGAGGCGGTCATTGCCGTACGTGCGAACGCGAAACGCAATGGCATCACAACACTGATTATCGGCGGAGTAGCTCTGCTGGTGGGTACTCTATGGCTGGTGCTACTGCCCGAATGGCTTTTTTTAGCCGGTATATTTGTGGTGAGCGGCGCATTAGTCACGCTGTTGATTGGCTGGTTTAAACTCCGAGAGCCTGAGCACAGCTTGCTTATTACCCCACATGCAATCCGCTACTTACACAGGTCTGGAAATTGGCTGTTAGAATGGGACAACATCCAACGCTTTGGTTGCCCGCGTATACGCCGAGGGTTAGACCATTTAGAGTTGGAGATGATTGCGCTGCGTATAAAAGACTACGGGCCATTTATACAGTCGTTGTCGCCGCGGCTTGCCACTCATTTATTAATGGAGCAACGCCCGTTGTTGTTGCAAAAAGACGATGACAATTGCGCTACGGGCGCCTGCTACAATCAAGATTTTCTCGATGATACGCACTTTAAACTTACCAATGGTGAGGTGTTGAGTGGAGTACAAGCCATGATAGCTAATCGTATGAAACAACTGCGAGCGGGGTTGGGATACGATGTGTTTATTGCGGCCAATGAACTCGACCGTTCACCACAAGCGTTTATTCAGTTACTTCACGAATGCCAAAACACTCGCACTGACGCACAGTCGTGAGCTTGTCGCACCGCTATTAATACAGGGTGGCGTCTTGCAGCATTTTGTCACCTTGTGCACACAATATCTCGGCTTCTAAAATCAGCGCGGGCAATTGCTCGGCAACAATAAAGTGTTGGCTGGTTTTTAGCGCGCCTTCTATTTCATCGGCTAGCGCTTGCAGTTTGGGCGACCCGGTATAGCACGCAGCTCCATGCAGGCGGTGAATTTCTAATTGCAATTGGTGGTAGTTGCGGTCGTGCCACTCGCGTTTAATGATTTCAATCGAACTGGGTAGCATGTCGAGGAAATCTCGCAGTAATTCACGCGCCGCATCGTCGCTACCATTAGTGCGTTTTATGGCTAATTGCCAATCGAGAGTGGGCAAGGCCATGGTTGCTTCGGTTGCCGAATCACACCAGCGGTGAATTAAGTCGATCAAGGCCTGCACATCGATGGGTTTTGGTAAGTAATCGTCCATGCCAGACGCAAGTAAGCGCTCTTGCTCTTCTTTAAAGGCGTGGGCTGTTACCGCAATAATCGGCGTACCTAAGTTTAACTCTGTTTGACGAATATAACGGCAGGCTTGCAAACCGTCCATTCCGGGCATTTGTACGTCCATTAAAATAAGGTCGTACTCATTTGCCTGACACAGTTGTACCGCTTCTTTACCGCCTCCTGCGAGGGTGAGTTGAGCCCCTGATTGACTGATCCAGGTTTTGAGCAACTTGAGGTTCATTTCCATATCATCCACGGCCAAAATACGCACTCTCGGCAAGTTTGCCAATTTACTTTGTAGTGGGTTTTTCGGCTTGGCGCCACGCTGATGTTGTAGCCCATCGAGCTTCCAAGGCGTCATGGGCATACGAGCTTGTGTATGGAAATGCTGGCTCAAATTGGGGTGTTGATTAAACGGGTCTGGGCCTGAATACCACAGCACGCGCTTTTCCGCTTTAAACTGAATCAGTTCAGGTAACCGCTTTTCTCTTTCAAACAGCCGCGACACTGGCATCACAGCAAATAAATAATCGGGCACAAAATCGATGGTGCGGAGAAAGTCCATATGCTCAACGGTTGTCACCTTAGCGCCCAAATAATGCAGTAATGCGGCACCCGCTCGTCGAGTGGCAGGAATGGGGTCATACAACACGACTGTTTTACCAAACCACTCTTGTGTGGGCGTGAGAGAATACCGTTGGCTTAGTTGGTTAGTGCGCAGCGTGATACTAAAGCTACTGCCCAAACCTGGGGTACTTTGCAGTTGCAAATTACCTCGCATCATCCGCACTAATTCTTGGCAAATAACCAAGCCTAGGCCAGTACCCTGATAATTGCGGTTGATGGCATCGTCGACTTGCGAAAAAGCGGTAAAGAGCTTTTTTCTGTCCTTGCGGCTAATACCAATACCCGTGTCTTCAATGATAATTTCAAGTTCGTGGATACCGTGAGGGAGCTGGCGACCTTTTACTCGCAACGCAATATAGCCTGAGGAGGTAAATTTCAGCGCATTGCCGAGCAGGTTGTTCAATACTTGTTTGATGCGAAACACGTCGCCGATGAGCTTTTCGGGCAAGGGCGCAAGGTCAAACACGAACTCGATTTTTTTCATGTGCGCCGATTTCGACATCATAGTGACCATTTCTTCCAGCAATTGGCTCGGAGAGAAAGGCTGATTATTAATTTGCAGTTTACCGGCTTCGATTTTAGAAAAGTCGAGCACGTTATTAACAATAGACAATAAGTTGTCTGCGGCAGAGTTGATAATACGTACTTGCTCTTGTTTTTCGGGGGCAAGTGACAAATTGTTCAATTCTTTACTGAATCCCAGAATGGCATTCAGTGGTGTACGAATTTCATGGCTCATATTGGCCAAAAATTGTGATTTAACGTTGCTTGCTTTGATGGCGTCTTTTCGCGCGATATCGAGACGCGCGTTTTGCTCTTCAATCAGCTCCATGTTGTGGCGCAATTCGTCGGTGGCGTTATTCACTTCTTTCTCAAGCTGGCTGCGGCTTTTTTCCATCAGCGCGAGAGAAAATAAGCCAGCTTCAAGGAACACGCCCACTTGGAAGCAGTAGGTAGTAAAGGTGTTCGATGGCAATACGCCAATTAAGCTCAACATGCCTATCACGGCACCAGAAGCGAGTAAGCTCCACGCGAATATGAAATAACGGGCAGGTTTAAAGTGGTTAAAGTAAGCCTCGAACCCGGCAAAGATATAACTGCATATGGCGGCGATACCGATGCCATAAACTAGGTTGTTTTCCCATATATGCGGCAACACACCAGCAAGAGAAACCAAGCCCATTAAAATTTGTAACGCCAATAAAAAAATAACAACAGGTGATGCGGTTGGCGCGTGTTCTCGAATGTCCAGGAAGGTGACGGCGAAAAAGCCGGAGCTTATGCCTATAATGACAAAAATCAGTTCAGTGTGTTCAGCTAGCCATGGCGAAAGCCCCATAGGTGCAAGCATTTGCACGTGCCCGCCCCATACAAATTGCCATAACAACACCGTGATAATGTACCCAACATAGGCCAGTAAGCTCGGTTCTCTGGCTCCGAAATAAAGCACTAAGTTGTAGATGGCGAGAATGATCAAACCGCCATAAAACAGCCCCCACAGTAAGTTGTCTAACTGTAACTCATAAGTGTGTTGTGCCGCGGGGATAACCATGAGCGGCGCAATCAGGCTTGAGGAATGACTCTCAACTCGTATATAAAGCTCTAGAGGCTGGGCGAGTGGCAATTCTGCGCGAATTGTCGGGCGCCGATGCAGTTGCTCTGATTGCCTTTTGCCTTGATGGCTTTGAAACAACACGCGGTTATCTGCCACCAGATAAAAGTCGACTTTGTCGAGTTGGGAAAAGTTCATCTCGAACACCCACTCTCGAATATCACTCACGTTACTAATTTTATTGGATAGCCAAAGCCCTCTATTGTGAAAGCCAAAGTTGGGGTTGTCGTCGATATGCCAAAGAAAATCACCGCGTACACTCATGACTTCGCCAATGGTCATTGGGCCATTTTCTTCAAAATAATACGCGTAGTAATCTGACAGACGCACCGAGGCGTCATCACCATAGAGTTGGACGGTCGACTGCCCGAATGCAGATACGCTCAACAACAGCATCAACAACGCTGTGAGAGTCTGGCGGATAACGTTCAACTGCATGGGCGAAGAATTATAAGTGTAGTGTGTTGCTATTAAACCATTAGTGAATGCGAGTCGCAAAAATTATGTGCCAGAGTTGGTAACCGCTATCGCAACACGTTAATTTACGGTGACAATCGCTTGATGACTGCACGCAGGCGTTGCACTGTGAATCACTTTACCCCACAATGAGTTTGAGCGTGCAAGCTTCATCTCCAAGCGCCCTAAAGCAGTGAATAACGAGAACAAGAATAATCCATGAGTGACGAAATTATTATCAATCGTGATGGCATAGAGCAACTTCCGTTACGTAAATTTACCGAAGACGCGTACTTGAACTATTCGATGTACGTAATTATGGATCGCGCCTTACCTCATATTGGCGATGGCCTCAAACCCGTTCAGCGACGCATTATTTACGCCATGTCCGATCTTGGCCTTAGCGCGACAGCAAAATACAAAAAGTCTGCGCGTACGGTAGGTGATGTGCTCGGTAAGTTCCACCCTCATGGTGACTCTGCTTGTTACGAAGCCATGGTGTTGATGGCGCAGCCTTTTTCTTATCGCTATCCGTTGATCGATGGGCAGGGTAACTGGGGTGCTCCTGACGATCCTAAGTCGTTTGCTGCCATGCGTTACACCGAAGCGCGTTTGTCGCGTTTCAGCGAAGTTTTACTGTCTGAATTGGGGCAAGGTACGGCCGATTGGGTACCGAACTTCGACGGCACGCTAAAAGAGCCTAAAGTCTTGCCTGCGCGACTGCCGCATATTTTACTCAATGGAGTAACGGGGATTGCCGTTGGTATGGCCACAGATATTCCGCCTCACAATGTGCGTGAGTTGGCCAACGCGTGTGCGCTGTTGCTAGACAACAATAAAGCGGAACTGAGCGACTTACTAACGTTTGTTCAAGGCCCAGATTTCCCCACCGACGCAGAAATCATTACACCGCGCGATGAAATTGCGCGTTTGTACACCACAGGGCGAGGGTCTATCAAGATGCGCGCTGTGTTCAGTGAGGAAAACGGCGATGTAGTGATTACCGCGTTGCCACATCAAGCCTCAGGAGCGAAGGTGCTGGAGCAGATTGCTTCACAAATGCAGGACAAAAAGTTACCCATGGTGTCAGATTTACGCGATGAATCGGACCATGAAAACCCAACGCGTTTAGTGATCACGCCACGCTCAAACCGCGTCGATACTGAACAACTAATGCAACACTTGTTCGCCACAACGGACCTAGAAAAAAGTTATCGTGTTAACCTCAACATGATTGGTCTGGATGGACGCCCTCAAGTAAAAGACTTAAAGACCATTCTCAGTGAGTGGCTGGTTTACCGAAAAGACACAGTAACGCGACGCCTGCAATATCGGTTAGACAAGGTACTGGCACGCCTACACATTTTAGAAGGTTTATTAATTGCCTTCCTAAACATCGATGAAGTCATCGAGATTATTCGTTATCACGACGAGCCGAAAGCTGAGCTGATGCGTCGGTTTGGCTTAAGTGATACGCAAGCTGAAGCCATTCTGGAACTCAAATTACGTCATCTTGCCAAACTGGAAGAAATGAAGATCAAAGGCGAGCAAGCGGAACTCGCTGAAGAACGCGACAAGTTACAAACATTGCTTGGCTCGGATCGCCGCATGAAAACGCTGATTAAGAAAGAGATTTTAGCCGATGCCGAGAAATACGGAGATGATCGCCGTTCGCCGCTAGTAGAGAGAAGCGAAGCCAAAGCGCTTAGCGAGAAAGAGTTGATCCCAGCTGAGGCTGTGACAGTGGTTGTGTCTGAAAAAGGATGGGCGCGATGTGCAAAAGGGCACGATATTAATGTTGAAGGGCTGAGTTATAAAGCGGGTGATGGTTACCTCGCCAGCGCGAGCGGTAGAAGTAACCAACCTGTGGTTTTCCTCGACACTTCAGGACGAGCTTTTTCATGTGATGCACACAGCTTACCTTCGGCCCGTAGCCAAGGCGAACCTCTGACAGGACGTTTTAGTTTGGTTGCCGGGGAGCAATTTTCTCATGTGATCATGGGAGAAGAAAATCAGCACTATTTGATCGGCTCAGATGCAGGCTATGGTTTTGTTGGCACCTTTAAAGATATGGTCAGTAAAAACAAAGCCGGTAAGGCGTATTTGTCGCTGCCGACAGCCGCAAAAGTGATGGTACCCAAGCGAGTAATTAATTTAGACAGCGATTGGTGCTTGTGTATTTCGAACGAAGGGCGCATGCTATTATTTCCATTGCGTGATTTACCCAGCTTAGGTAAAGGAAAAGGTAACAAGCTGATCAACATTCCTTCTGCCAAATCGCAGTCGCGGGAAGAGTACATGAAAGTACTCACCGTTGTACCTGATGGCGCGGCGGTAAAAGTGATTGCAGGGAAACGCAACATGACCTTAACGGCCAGCGACCTAGAGCATTATCAAGGCGAGCGCGGGCGTCGAGGAAACAAATTACCACGAGGCTTACAACGTGTTGACGACGTTGAAGTCGAGCTACCTCAGGCGGCACCTTCAGAGGACGAGGAAGCCTAGTTTTTCGTGTAAAAACAATGCGGGTAGGGCTGTTGTTCACTTTTAGTCGATAATGAGAGTGATGCGCTAGACGATTGCATATTATTGTCTACACTCAAAATTATACGGCTATTGGGAGAACCGCTTTGCTCGGAATTGTATTTACGACCCTCGTGGAGATGCTCGAAGAGAAAATCTCTCCAGAGTTCGCCGATGAAGTCTTGGTGGACGCGCAGTTAGAGAACGACGGTGCTTTTACCGCCGTCGGATACTACCCCTTCGAAGACATGCAAAAATTGCTTGGTGTGCTTTGCGAAAAAACAGGCAAAGAAGCCAACGAGTTATTGCACATGTTTGGCGAATACTTATTTGGCGTGTTGGCAGCAGCACATTCCCAAGTAATGGACAGAAAAAACTCACTGTTCGCCACCCTGCTTAGCCTAGACGATGATATTCACGTTCAAGTTCTCAGGTTATATCCAGACTCTGATTTACCTTCGTTTCAAGTTGTCGACCATTCAGAAAACTTCTTACGCATTAAATATGTCTCTAAGCGCAATTTGTATGCGTTAGCTGAAGGATTGATCGACGGCGCGGCGGCTCACTTCAACGAAAAAATAGAGCGTGAAACACGTGAATGTGAGCAACCCAATACGTACGAGTTCACAATTAAGCTGGTGAAATAGTGACAACGGTCGACGCTTCACAGTCTATTTTAGAGCGGCGCTTAGCTCGAGAGCGAAAAGCGCGAAAGCACGCCGAGCTTTTGTTGTCGGAGAAAAGCTCGGAGCTTTATGAAGCGTTGAAAACCAGCCGTACCTCGCAAGAAAAGCTTGAGTTGGCGTTGTGGGCCAGCCAAGAGTCGTTATGGGAGTGGGTGGCCGAAAACGACGCCTTTTCGGTGCGCTCTTTTACCCGTCGAGGAGCAAAACCTCGAGAGTGGCATGGTTCGGCTTTTGAAATGCTCGCTCATGTACACGATGACGACAAAATCAATTTGCAGTTCCATTGGTCAATGGCGGTGCACAGTGGCCGCGACAGTATAGAAGTGGCATTTCGATATCGCAGTTTACAAGGCATGCAGTGGATGCGTATGCGTGGGCGTGTATTGGAGCGTGATGAAAATGGCACGGGTATTTTTATCATCGGTACCACCAAAGATATTACCCAGCAGCGCAAAGCTGAGCAGTCGTTTCATTTAATGGCGTCGGCTTTTTCCAGTTCACGAGAACCCATGTTGGTACTGTCACCAGAGCTGACAATTACGGAGTGTAATTCGGCGTTTTTAAAAATGATCGGGGTTCAGCATCGCGAAGCGTGTATTGGTGACTCTCTGGCAAAATACTTAGTTGACGCACAAGATTCGCTACAACTCATTATGCAAAAACCACAATTGCGGTTTGAAGCTGAGTTAAGCGTGCAAGATGAGCCAGCTATACCAGTAGATGTATCGATTGCCGTTTTTGAAGCGCAATTACAAACATCGGCTTATCTCATTGCCACATTACGGGACATCAGTGAGCGTCAGCGCAATGAATTGCGCTTGCGTCAATTAGCATTACACGATGATTTAACCGGTCTTAAAAACCGTTGGGGTTTGCGGGAGAGTATGACGAAGGAGTTGGAGGAGCACGCCGAGTTTTGTGTTGTTTTCCTCGACTTAGACGGTTTCAAGCAACTCAACGATGCGGCAGGTCATGAGGCTGGAGATACAGGTCTAGTGCGCGTTGCCAAAATACTGCGCGACCGATTTGAACCCCAAGGTATTGTAACCCGCTGGGGAGGCGACGAATTTGTGGTGTTGGTGCCCCATCTGACCAGCGAAGGCTGCAAACACATTTGTGAAGACCTGATCGTCGAGATAGAAGCAGACGTGGTTAAAGTACAACATACCGAGTTGTCGCTGTCGGCCAGTGTAGGTATAGCGCGCTTTCCCGAACACGGTAATACCACTGAAAACTTAATTCAGAACGCCGATGCCGCCATGTACCAAGCCAAAACCAATGGCAAACGGCAAGTGTTTATTTATCAACCCGGTCTCACTGAGAGTATGAAAGAGCGGGTGAGCATGGTGAGTGAGTTACGTCGAGCGATCACTAATCGTTCGTTAGACTTTTATTTGCAAGGTAAGTACACCGTTAACGGTAAGCTCAAAAGTGCTGAGTTGCTGTGCCGCTGGAATTCCACCTTACATGGCATGGTGTCTCCGGCGGTGTTTATTCCATTAGCAGAGGCTAACAACCTCGATATGGACATCGGCTTTTTGGCGGTAGAAGCCGCGTGTGACTACCTGTCGTTGTACACCGAACACGATATTGCGATCACCATGGCGGTGAACATCAGTGCAAACCAGTTATTGGATTCAACCTTTGCAGAAAAAGCCCGAGACATGTGTGACCGGAAAAACGTGCCGCCTCACTTGTTAGAAATTGAAATTACCGAATCAATATTTATGCGTGACGAAAAAAGCGCATTAATGGCACTGAGTCGGTTACGTGATAAAGGGTTTAAAATTGCCCTAGACGATTTTGGAAGCGGGTTTTCGTCGCTGGGATATCTGCGTAGTTTCGAGTTTGAAGTAGTGAAAATTGATCAAACCTTGGTCAGAGATATTCATATTAACAGCAAGGTACGCTCGTTACTTCAAGGTATTGTGTCTATGCTGGAAGGGTTACAAGTTGATATTGTAGTGGAAGGCGTGGAAAGCGTGGAATACTTACCGCTATTAAAAGAAATGAATGTCACTCTGCTGCAAGGGTATTTATTTGATAAACCCATGCCTTATGAGGCGTTTTTACTCAAGCACTCACGTGCAGGTTAGTGCATTGCTTAAGAAATAAAAACGCCGCGTGTCAGTGATAAACCGCGGCGTCTTTGTTCGGTACACAAAAGGTCAACAAGCCTTAGCTATTGACGTTTGTGCTCTCAAAGATTTTGTCGGCAGATGCTGCAACAAAGCCCTGATAGTATTCACCGTTTTCCATTTTGTAGCGTTGAGCAAACTCGTAAAAGCAGCTCGGGATTGCCACGGTTGTATCGGCGAAAGCCACATCGTGTTTATCGGCCATAGTTGAAGACTGTGCAAGGCATACATCTTCCCCACCCTTAATTTCACCGCCAGAAGTATTCAAGACAAAGCCCGCTTCTTTGAGCAATGTATTAACGTCTACCAGCTCTTGGGTTTGCGCTAGATGATTAACACTCACTGTAAAGTGATTGGCTCTAAAGCCCCAAGCAGCAAGCCAAGCGGCGTATTCAGACTCATTGAGTAAAGTATCGTATTCTACTTTACTAACCTGCCAGTGTTGGCCAGAGTACAGAAAATTGTCTGCGGTCACTGCATTGCCATCCATTTGCTCCACGAGCTTGTGGATAATGGCTTGAGCTTGGCTGCTCAGCTCTTCAACCCGCAACTCGCTAATAAACACCTTGGGCTTAGTGGTATCAGGGTGCTCATAGTGCTTAGCGGTGAGCTTCTTAGCTTCAAAGTTGTAGTTGCCTTTCTCTTCGTAGCCAAGTGCTAAAAAGTGGGCAGCTAACTTAGGTAATGTGGTTTTATCTAAGTTAAAAGTGCGAAACGCCACGTGGTCATTCACAATGTCGCTGGTACTTTCTTCACCGAGTAACAACGCGTGAATTTTTTCCGCTGAAGGCGTAATGCGAATGTAGTCTTCCCACATGTTGCCAAATAATTGATCAATATTCGTATGCATGGCTTATGCGCTCTCTTTGTCAAATGACAAACCTGGGCTCAGTGCACCTGGCATAGCAACTTTATCTAACTCAACTGAGGCTACAGGGTAAGCGCAGTAGTCTGCTGCGTAGTAAGCACTCGCTCTGTGGTTGCCACTGTCACCGATACCACCGAACGGTGCGGCACTGCTCGCACCAGTAATAGGACGGTTCCAGTTAACAATGCCCGCGCGAATACGGCTAAAGAAGTGACGGTAATCACTTTCATTGTCGCACAGTAAGCCGGCAGACAAGCCAAAGCTTGTGTTGTTGGCTTCGTCAATCGCGGCGTCAAAATCGGTATAGCGAATCACTTTAACCAATGGGCCAAAATGCTCTTCATCAGGCATGCTATCAAGGATATCTGTCACGTCGATAATGCCTGGCGTCACAAAACCTGTTGCTTCGTCTTGGTGTTCAAGTGACACAATAGACGTCGCCCCTAAATCCAATAGTGATTGTTGCGCCTGTACCATCATCTTGGCCGCATTAGCAGAGATCATGGCACCCATGAATGGCTGCTCTTCTGCGTCATAGTGGCCGACTTTGATTTGCTTGGTAACAGCCACAAAGCGCGCAAGAATTGCATCACCTTCAGGTGTCGCAGGGATGAACAGACGACGAGAGCAGGTGCAACGCTGGCCTGATGTCACGAACGCGGATTGCACAATGTCGTGTACAGCGGCATCAACGTCGGCAACGTCTTTGACGATAAGTGGGTTATTACCGCCCATTTCTAGGGCTAAAATTTTGCCCGGATGGCCGGCAAACTGTTCGTGTAAAATCTTACCTGTACGCGAACTACCGGTGAAAAACAAACCGTCGATGTTAGGGTGCGAAGCCAAGGCTTTACCCGTTTCTACTTCGCCTTGTACAAGGTTAAGTACGCCCGCTGGTAAGCCCGCTTTTTCCCATAGCTTAACGGTTTCTTCCGCGACTAATGGGGTGAGATCACTAGGCTTAAATACAATAGTGTTACCTGCGATTAGGGCCGGTACAATATGCCCGTTTGGCAGGTGGCCGGGGAAGTTATAAGGGCCAAATACCGCCACTACACCATGTGGTTTGTGGCGAATAAATGCTTCACCCACAGGCATTGGGTTTTGTACAACACCCGTGCGTTCGTTATAGGCTTTTTCTGAAATACCAATTTTGCCCATCATGGCACCGACTTCAGTGGCCGTTTCCCATTCTGGTTTTCCGGTTTCTTTCGCGATGACTTTAGTTAGGTGAGCTTTGTTTTCACCAAGTAATTCGCCAAAGCGTTTAATAATGGCTAAACGCTCGTCAACACTCAATGCAGCCCATGCAGGGAATGCTGCACGTGCGGCTGTAATTGCGCTGTCAACTTGGCTTTGGCTTGCCGCTTGCCCTTGCCAAATCGTGGTGTTTTTAGCTGGGTCTATTGAGGCGATGGCATGCCCTTCGCCTGCGACCCATTGCCCATTAATAAAATGTACTGTCGTCATGTAGGGGTCCTGAAATTAGTCTCTGAATTTTACCGGCGCAAAACGTATCATGTCGCCCGGTTCAATATTTAAAGCAGTGGCGATGTCTTGACTGACAAGGGCCACTTCGCGGGCTTCATCAATATGAATGTCGCCCAATACTGCTCGGAATTGCTCAACTTTTGTATTTATTATGTAGTGTGTTTCCGCTGAAGCGTCCGGTGTGTTATCAATTTCAATCGGCATTTTTCGGCTTGCTTGCGCAGTGCGAATATGACTTAAGTTAGCCTCAACAGTGGGGCCTGCGTCAAAAATATCCACATAGCCACGACAACTAAAACCTTCCTGTTCTAACAGTTGTAATGCCGGTTTGGTTTTCTCGTGCACTTGCCCGATCACAGCTTGTGCTTCGGGAGACAATAAGTTCACATAAATAGGATACTTGGGCATTAGCTCGGCAATAAATACCTTATTGCCAATGCCTGTGAGGTAATCCACCGTGGGGAAGTCCATAGAGAAGAAGTGCTCTTCTAGCCATGTCCAAAATGGGGATTTACCCTGTTCATCACTCACACCACGCATTTCTGCAATAATGGTTTCTGCGAAGCGCTCGCGATGTTCCATCATGAACAAGAAACGCACTTTAGAGAGAAAACGGCCGTTAAACCCACCACGGGCTTGTTCGCGCAAGAACAAGGTACATATTTCAGTTACTCCGGTATAGTCATTACAAAACGTAAGAATTTCTACCGTATTGTGAATTTGCAGCTCGCGAGATGCATGCACCACTTTACTCAAGTGGTAGTGGTAAAACGCATCGTCGATGCCAACTGCAGCTTCAATACCCGTTGTGCCTAAAACCATGCCGGTCTCTGAGTCTTCCATTACAAACAGGTAAGACTCATCGCCAGGTTGAATAACCGATTTTACAAATGAAGAGGTAGAGCGCGTAATTTTTCGCTTTAATAAATCTTCATTCACTGGCAACGACGTAAAGCCGATGCCAGATTCTTCAGCAATGGCGTACAATGCTGGGTAGTCTTGCTCAGTGATGGGGCGAATTATAATCATAGACCGTCCTCTACGAAGCGAATTACTTAGCCTCGGCGACTGCCGCTACAGCGCGCTCGAAACGACGAAGACCTTCAATGATATCTTCATCAGGAATGATCAATGACGGCGCGAAACGCACAACGTTAGCACCCGCAACCAAACACATTAGGTTTTGCTCAGTTGCAGCGTTTAAGAAGTCACGAGCGCGGCCTTGATATGCTTCTGAAAGGGCACAGCCGAGCAACATACCTTTACCACGAATTTCACTGAATACCTTGTATTTTTCATTGATTTTGGCAAGTTCATCGCGGAACAATTGTTCTTTCTTCAATACTCCGGCTAACACCGCAGGGTCGTTAACGATATCAAATGCTTTTTCAGCAACAGCACACGCAAGAGGGTTACCACCATAGGTGCTGCCGTGTGTACCCGGTTTTAAATGTTCTGCGATTTCAGCCGTGGTCAACATTGCACCAATTGGGAAACCACCACCTAATGATTTGGCAGTCGTTAGAATATCAGGTGTAACGCCGAGACCCATGTAAGCATATAGATGACCAGTACGACCAACGCCTGATTGTACTTCATCGAAAATGAGCAGTGCGTTGTGTTTATCACATAGCTCACGTACGCCTTTCACAAACTCTGGCTCTGGAGAGATGATACCGCCTTCACCTTGAAGAGGTTCCATCATTACTGCACATGTACGGTCAGAAATAAGCGCTTCAAATGCCGCTAAATCGTTGTACGCACAGTGATCAACAGCACCAGGCTTAGGACCAAAACCATCTGAATAGGCTGCTTGGCCACCTACTGTAACGGTAAAGAAGGTACGGCCGTGAAAGCCTTGGTTAAACGCAATGATTTGATCTTTTTCTGGACCAAATTTTTCTAATGCGAAACGGCGCGCCAGTTTTAGGGCAGCTTCGTTTGCTTCTGCACCTGAGTTGGCAAAATAAGCGCGGTCAGCAAACGTCGCGTCGGTTAGCTTTTTCGCTAGACGCAATGCGGGTTCATTGGTGAATACGTTACTTAGATGCCAAAGCTTGCTGCCTTGCTCTTGTAGGGCTTCTACCAAAGCTGGGTGACAATGACCCAATACGTTTACGGCAATGCCTCCGGCGAAATCAACGTATTCGTTACCTTCTTGATCCCAAACGCGAGAGCCTTCACCGCGTACCGGTACCATTTTCGCAGGCGCGTAGTTAGGCACCATCACTTCATCGAACGTTGCACGAGTTACATTCATTGTTTCACCTCATTTTGGCTTGCCTGACTGTTTAGGAGTTAGGACAAATCAGACACATAAAATTCAAAAACAGATAACACAGTATGCCAGCTTTTGCGTCTGTTGTCTTTATTGTGAAATGGCTGAAGGCCTTGATATACAAGGCATTTGGCAGAATTTGCAGGAAAAGTGAATAACTATCCAGAGGGCCTGAAATCCTGATTAAACCTACACTCTGATGCATCTCAAGGGGTTAAAGACCCCAGAGTAGGTTCGCTGGATGAATGATTATACAGAATAAAAAATGTCTGATTTTGGCGAGAAACGGCGGGCTTTTAGCCAAATTAGTCGTGTTTTATGGCTAAAACGGCTTAGTCTACGTCGACTTCGAGTGGTAGTTGTCGCAAGTCGAGTTGTTGCAGAATGTCGAGAGAACCAGTGGGAAAATCACAGGGGCCCAACATACGTTTGGCCTCTTCTTTACTGATGACTTTTTGTTCCCATAGCATTCTGAATTGCGCATAGGTACGTGCTTGATACACCACTCTAGCAAGCCCATCTTCGGTATCGAGTATTGGAAAGTCGGCGAGTTGACGCATGGGTTCTGTAATCGCTAAGCGTTTAAACACCATGTGTTCGAACATGTCTGCTGCCAATTTATCAGCGTATTCATTTTGCATCGCCGTGAGGTAGTTTGCCGACGGCAGTACTTTGAGTAGGCCTTCGTGAAGGTCGGGATACTTTTGCTCTTGTGCAGACAAAAGCTGGGCTTTGTGCGTGTGGTCAAAAAGCTTGAAATAAGCCCGTCCCACAATATTCCTCCCTACCACACTGATCATGGCCATCACATAGGCGTCGTAGGGTTTTACATTACTAAATTTGGCTAGCTCTCTGGCACTCAATGCACAGGCTAAAGCGTATTGCCATGTACGTTGTTTTATTTGCGGGTAAGGGTCGGTGATGGTCGGCAAAGTGCGTTTTAAAACTAACGCCGGAAACAGCAATTTAAGGTTGTCGATACCCATAAAGCTCAAGGCAGTGCGCAGCGTTTCTACTACCACAATACGGCCTTTTGAGTCGCGTCGCCTGTGTTTAGGTGAATTGAGAATTTTAATCAGTTCATCATAAAGCCACGGCATACCTGCGGCGATGGGTTCTAACTTTTTGACACTACACGCTTTAGTGGCTAGCGCGTCAATCATGTGAGTTACATCGTCGGTCAGGTTAAGCACTTGCTTATACACATCACCGGCATGGCTGGTCATGCGAGAGAACTCATCGAGTATCGTGTGATGTAAATGTTGGCTCAGTGAGTCAATGAAGTTGGCTTCTGACATCGCCATCACTTCTTTACTGCGAATGGCGATTTTCTCCACGTGTAGCAATTCGCGACGTGCGTCACTTTGCTCTGACTCTTCAAAGCGCACTTCGCCTGGGCTACGGCGACCAATAAGCTTGTTCACTCGCGCGATATCAATCAGCAAGTTATCAAACTTTTCTTCTGTAGACGGTGATTGTGCTTCAGCACTCATCATGCTGAGTGGTCTCCGCTTGGCGTTATCGCGCCGCGTTATACTTGTTGTTAACACCAGAAGTTACCACAGACCTGCTATATATTCACAATTAATTATGTATCGGCATTCAGCCGCGATAGCTTGAGAAAATTGCGAAGCAGTTGGTGGCCGTATTCTGTGAGCAGTGATTCAGGGTGAAATTGCACACCATATACGGGTAAAGAACGGTGGGCGATGGCCATGACTTCTCGATAGCCTTTGTCGTCTTCACACCAAGCTATGGCTTCCAGTGGTTCAGGAAGGCTGTCTGGCGCTAATACTAACGAATGATAGCGGGTGGCATTAAACGGCGACGGTATATCGCTAAATAAGGCATGATGATTGTGCAATACCGGTGAGACCTTTCCGTGTCGAACTTCTTTCGCGTGGGTGACGCGAGCGCCCAACACCTGACCAATACTTTGATGCCCAAGGCAAACACCCAAAATAGGGATGTGGGGCAGATAAGCTTGGATCACCGCCAAGCTCACACCTGCTTCATTGGGGGTACAAGGACCGGGAGAAATGACGATTGCATCGGGCTTGATCTGCGCTATGTCTTCAACCGAAATTTCATTGTTGCGAACCACATTTACCTGGCTGCCAATTTCTTCAAAATAGCGAGCCAGGTTATGTGTAAAAGAATCGAAGTTGTCGATAAGTAGGAGCAAAACCGCGCGCACCTATAACATGAGTTAATTAAGGCTTAGGAAGAAAGCCAATTGTTTCGTACACGTTTTTCAACGTTTGTGCGCCACGGGCAGACGCTTTTTCTGCACCTTGTGCCATTACCTGATTCAAGAAATCTCTGTCTTCGCGATAGGCTTTAAATTTCGCTTGAATGGGTTCAACGAGCGCCACAACCGCGTCAGCAACATCGCCTTTTAAATGGCCATACATTTTGTCTTCGTACTCAGGTACCAAGCTTTCGATTGACTTACCAGTGGCGCAAGAAAGCAAGGTTAAGAGATTCGATACACCGGCTTTTTCTTCGCGGTCGAAGTAAATGCGGGCTTGCTCGTCTGAGTCGGTGACAGCGCGTTTGATCTTTTTCGCCAGCTTTTTAGGCTCTTCAAGTAAGCCGATGAAGTTGTTCGGGTTGGTGTCTGATTTTGACATCTTTTTATCAGGCTCTTGCAAGCTCATGATACGAGCGCCAAACTCAGGAATGTAGGGTTCAGGTAGTGTTAGCACGTCACCGTATAAATTGTTAAAGCGCGTAGCGATGTCGCGAGTAAGCTCCAAGTGCTGCTTTTGATCTTCACCCACAGGTACTTTATTGGCGTTGTACAGAAGGATGTCGGCTGCTTGTAATACAGGGTAGCTGTATAAGCCTACGTTGATGTTATTCTCGTTGCGCGCAGACTTGTCTTTAAACTGAGTCATGCGGTTGAGTTCGCCCATTTGCGCGTAACAATTTAAGATCCACGACAATTGCGCGTGCTCTGGTACGTGAGACTGAACGAACAGTGTGCTTTTTTCTGGGTCGATACCACACGCCAAATAAAGCGCAAGACCATCTAAACATGCATTGTAAAGCTTTTCAGGTTCCTGACGCACCGTAATCGCGTGCAAATCAACAAGCATATAAAGGCAGTCGTGGTCGTCTTGCATCGACACCCACTGTCTTAGGGCACCCATGTAATTACCTAACGTAAGTTGACCTGAGGGCTGACAGCCGCTTAATACAATGGGTTTGCTCATGAATTTAATACCTTGCTTTATGACTTATGCCTGATGGTTCGATGCCAGTTGTTCGCGCATTTGTTTGATCACTGCTGCGTAGTCAGGCTGATTGAAAATAGCTGAACCCGCAACGAACATATCTGCGCCCGCTGCGGCGACGTCAGCGATATTATCGACTTTGATGCCGCCGTCAACCTCAATTCGAATATCGCGGCCACTTTGCAGTACTTTCTGCTTTACTTGGCGCAATTTATCCAGCGTAGATGGAATAAATGACTGACCCCCGTAACCCGGGTTTACCGACATCAACAAAATGTGATGAAGTTTGTCCATTACATAATCTAAATAGTGTAAAGGCGTTGCCGGATTAAACACCAAACCCGGCTGACAACCTTTGTCGATGATCAGTTGTAAACTGCGGTCCAGATGCTGAGTTGCTTCAGGATGAAAACTAATATAGCTCGCTCCTGCGTCGGCAAACTGCTCAATTAAATCATCGACAGGTGACACCATTAAGTGCACATCTATCGGCGCAGTAATACCGTAATTCCGCAACGCCTGACAAATCATTGGGCCAAAGGTTAGGTTTGGCACATAGTGATTATCCATCACGTCAAAGTGCACAACATCGGCGCCTGCCGCTAAGACGTTCTCTACTTCTTCACCTAAGCGAGCAAAATCGGCTGAAAGAATAGAAGGTGCAATTAGATATTTATTCATACTTCATCTCTGGATTCACGGTGACTGTTATTCACATAATCGGCGCGTTTGGGCTTGAGCAATGCAGCTCAAACAGGGCGTCACTGACATCATTGGCGCATATTTTTATGCTCAATGCATTATTTTAACGCACGATTGACTGAGTGATGTGAGGGTTATTTTGCCATAAATTGACAAAAAACGCTCAATATCAGAAGAACTTGATGAAATATATCTTACCGTGATGCGCGATTATGGTTAAAACCTGTGCATTCATTTGGTGATTTTGCTCTTTTTTGGTGCGAAAGAGGCGTGGGGGTTTGATTGATGGCTAACAATAAGAAAAATTAGTGTGAATAAAAAATTAACAAAAACAATGTATTAGTTTTTATTTATGCATGTTTATGCGTTTTTGGCGTATGGGCATTAGTTTTGAATAGTTGTTCTCAAAATAAGAATAAAAAGACAGAAACAGAAAAGATTTAAAAAAACTAAATCGGTTTATTAACGGAGAACACACATGAAATTTAATAAAACACTAGTTGCTTTAGCTCTTGCTGGCTCTTGCCTAACCTCTCAAGCGGCATTCGCTGAAGTCACTGCAAACGTAAGTGTTAGCAACAACTACATCTGGCGTGGTCTTACACAGACTATGAACGAAGCGGCAGTACAAGGTGGTATCGACTACGCTAGCGAAAGTGGCTTCTACGCTGGTACTTGGGCATCTAACGTAAAGTATGGTCCAGAAGACAACTTTTCGTACGAGCACGATCTGTATTTCGGTTTCTCAGGCGAGTCTGGTGACTTCTCTTATGATGTAGGTTATTTGTACTACAACTACGATTCAGCAGCTGGCTTCGACTTCGGTGAAATCTACGGTACTGTAGGTTTCGGTGGTTTCAGCGCAACGCTATACGTACTTGCTAATGCTGAACCTGATGAAGCGCCAGGCCAAGATTTTGGTTTCGGTTCTACCACTTACTTGTCACTTGATTACGGTTTCGCGCTAGAAAGTGGTACAGAGATCGGCTTCCATGTTGGTTCTCACCAAGGTGACTTCAACGAAGCGTTCAACGGTGTTCCAGACGACTATATCGATTACTCAGTGTCGGTATCAAAAGACGGATTTGGTTTCATGATCAGCGGCACCGACCTTGATGACGCAGGTGACGACGATTCTCTAGATAACGACGCGTTGAAATTCACTGTTTCTTACGCGGTAGACTTCGAACTTTAATTTGCACTAACAGTTCGTATCTCTGAACGCCATGAGGCTTTATGCTTCGTGGCGTTTTTGTATTTCTTTGGCGCAGTGTGGCATATTCGACTAATTGTTAATAGCTAGTTGCCAGAGAGAGAAAATTGTCTATAATGTAGACTATAAATTACCAACAGGATTAGGTTATGGCTGAGCAAAAACGGACGACGTTCACCACCTCATGCACCAAATGGGTTACCGTAGGTAGCGTGTTTGCGTGTGTGTTAACTGTTGCAGCAACAACAGGGATGCATAAAACCATTGAATTTCCTTGTCAGCCTTCTTTAACTGCGGCGGCTGAAAAGATAGTTACTGACTCACCTGGGCTAGTATGTGCTCAGCCTAAAGAAACCGTGAGTTGGCTGTCTTGGTTTACGGGGAAATCATCATCTTACCAATTCCATTTCTTAGACTTACTTGAGTTATTGTCGCGTGGCGACCAACAGGCTCAATCTTCGGCGAATCCAGTCGAAAAATAACCAAACAAACTGGTTAGGCATAGTACAAAGTGTCTTAGCCAGTGCTTTTGGTGTGCAACATTCAGCTAAACGCGAACAAGATTTTCAAGCAAAAAGCTTTGTCCCTTATGCCGTAGTAGGCGTGATATTTGTGGTGGTATTTGTTATTGGTTTAGCGCTGTTGGTAGGGGTAATATCAGGCTGAATGATCGCCGCCCGGCGGGAAGTAAGCGAGCAGTTCATTCACAGGCTTTCGCGATTCACCCTTTTGACTGATCGAACGCTTCACTGATAAATGATTTATTCTGGCACCTTCGTATAGCTTACGAGTGAACGGAAGGTCGTGATTCGAAATTAGCACGGGAATGTGACGTTTAAATGCTGCCCGTTCTGTGACTTTCGCCAGCTTCACCTGACAGTCGGTACTGAATTGGCGTGCAGCGTAACTGGTAAATTGTGCAGTTTTACTGATTGGTGCGTATGGGGGGTCACAATAGATAACATTGCCACGGCGAGCACGGCTAAAAACCTTTTCAAAGGGCAGGCATGTAAACACGGCGCGCTGAGATTTCTCGGCGAACACATACATTTCGTGTTCTGGGAAGTAGGGCTTTTTATAACGCCCAAAGGGCACGTTAAACTTGCCGGATAAACTATAACGGCACAAACCGTTGTAGCCATGGCGGTTTAAATACAAAAATAAAATAGCGCGATAAAAAAGGTCGCTGCTTTGATTAAACTCTTCTCTTAATTCGTAATAGCGCTTTTCATCGTTATTGTGATCAACGAAAAAATGTTTGGCTTCGTGAATAAGACTTTCTGGCGACACCTTTAACAAATTATAAAGGTTAATAAGGTCCGGATTGATGTCGTTGAGTAGATAGCGTTTGAAATTGGTATTCAGAAATACCGAACCTGCGCCCACAAAAGGTTCAATCAAGCGATTGCCTTCTGGTAGGTTCGCCTGAATCTTTTCAACCAGACTGTATTTTCCACCTGCCCATTTAAGGAAAGCCCGGTTCTTCTTGGCGATCATGGTGTTATTTTAATTTCCGCTCAGATTACGCTATCTATCCAATTACAGCCTGCGATACATATTATATTGAATATAGTGGGCTGCTAAGCTCGTGACTTTTATTGTTTGAGTTTTCACAGACAAGACGCATCGCACAGCATCGAGATTCTGCTCACTCTGACCTTTCACAAGTTAAGAGGTTGATTGTATATGGCATGGCTGATCACGACAACCAGCAAAGATTGGGATTAGTCGAATATCCTGAGATTACTGATCTGAATGGCGAAATATTGCTCAATTTGAGCGTGCGGTATTGTTATCAAGCTCGCGAAGAATCTGCAAGCTGCCTTTTACAAATGCCTTGTCTTTACCATTAAATGCCGGTAAATCATTCACCGAGTTACGCGCAGCGCGAATACTTGTGTAGGGTTCGTGCCACAACACCACGTACCAGTCGCCGCCATAACGTTGGGTTTGATAAACCAGTACTTGATTGGTTAGCCCATTGTCTCGAATAAAATCGGCCATAAGGGTAGGGTCTTTTAAACCGGAAAGCTGCAAATAGTATTGAGACTGTGCAAGGGTATTGCGCAGTGTGTCATTGGCCAAAGGCAAGGTATTTACCTCAGCAGTAACCGGTTGTGGCGTTTCGGGTTCATTTTGCGCGGTATTTGCTGTGGTTGTTGGGTTTGCTAGCACAATCTCCGCGGTATCGTCATTTTGGTTAGCGGGTTCTGGCACTGTGGGCGTCACATCAGCAGCGTTAATGTTGTCGTCGACCGCGGCTGGCGTTGAAGCAGACGACGATTTTTCTAGGTCTTTCACCGCTTGATCCCAAGATGTTACAAAACCATCAGACGTATTGGCTACATTCGCCTGAACTTGGGTTTGCACTTCTGCTTGAGATGGCGGGGGGCTTACCGTGGCAGTTTCGCTGGTATCCGATTCTATAATGTATGTGGGCGTGGTTTGAGGCTGTTCTTCCGGTAGCGTGACTTTTTGCGTTTGGTTATCAGTGATTGGCTCGTCGAGTGGTGCAAACAGCGTGCTTAAACTCGCACCATATTGCCACGCGAGCAGTGCAGCGAAAGAGCTAATGAACAATACAACAATAGCCATGATAAACCAGGGAGAGCGTAGGCGATTTACCGGCGCGGGAAGCTGGGCCGTGTCGCGCTGTTGTACGTGTCGTTCAAATGCGGCTCGCCGCTCTGTAAGCAACTTGTCGATCTCGCTGGAATATTGGTCACGAGAAACCGACTGACTACTGATTAACAGTGGCGTGTCTGTGTTTTTGGCTGGTAGCCATTTTTTGGCTTTTTCTGCCCAGCGCGACTCACCAAAAAGCAACACATTCAGGTGTTGTTTATTACTGGCAAAGCGACTTTGTAAAACCAAGTCCCAGAGTTCTTGCAGCAACTTGTCAGGAATGTGTTCTGCTTGAGTAAGCGTAATTAATACCGGACCACTATGGTGGTTGAGGTCTGCGAGGAGTTCATTTAATGGGCGAACAAAACTTCCCACTGTTTCGCCAAGAAGTTGGCGACATAGCTGGCGACGATAATCACTGAGCTCCATTGTCTGACTGGCAGTAAGAAAAGCCAACTCGGTGTTTTCTTTCTGGCGGTAAACAAAAGCTTCGAGAGTGCGTTGTTGCTCGGCAATAGAGTCCCCGCTCACAAAAATGAGCTGTGAGGAATAATTGACCAAGTATTCGAGTCTGTCATGCAGCTCAGATTGCACCACGCATCTCCACGCCTAGCGTTTAATTAAATATTGGAATGGCAAACGCGCTCAACGTTTAGTTGAGCACGTCCGAGAGAATGGCGTCGGTGACATCGCGAGTGACAACGGCGTGACCGATGCCTTGTGGAATAACAAAGCGAATTTCACCCGCTTCCACTTTTTTATCGCGCTGCATGTGAGGCATGTAATCTGCTTTATGCATATCTTCTGGCCCTGCTACAGGGAGTGAAAACGCAGTAAGTACATTTTCTACACGACGTAATTCTGACGGGGTAAACCAATCCAAGTGTACGGCAGTTTTGCAAGCAAGAACCATTCCCGCAGCAACTGCTTCACCGTGTAGCCAATTGCCGTAGCCTTGCTCGGCTTCGATGGCGTGACCAAAGGTGTGGCCAAGGTTTAACAGCGCACGCAAGCCGCCCTCTCGCTCGTCTTTGGCAACAATTTCAGCCTTAATTTCACAGCATCGAGTGATGGCATGTACTAACGCGTCATTGTCGAGAGAGGTCAGTGCCTCTTGTTGATTTTCGAGCCAATCAAAAAAGGGCGCGTCGTAGATAATGCCGTACTTGATCACTTCAGCCATGCCAGCGGCAAATTCACGCGGAGGCAAAGTGTTCAATGAATCTGTGTCTATTGCTACCAAAATAGGCTGGTAGAACGCACCGATCATGTTTTTCCCGAGAGGGTGATTCACTGCTGTTTTGCCACCCACTGAAGAATCAACTTGCGAAAGCAGGGTCGTAGGTACTTGAATAAAGGGCACACCACGCTGGAATGTTGCGGCTACAAACCCACATAGATCGCCGATAACTCCCCCCCCCAATGCAATGAGGGTGGTATCACGGGCTGCCCCTAACTCCAACAAACGGGTCATGACATAGTGGAATTGTTCTAAGGTTTTGTATTGTTCACCATCAGGCAGGGTGATGACGTCGAGTTGTTTGTCACCACATGCGGCGCTAACCTTATCCAAATACAACGGCGCAACGGTTTCGTTGGTCACAATAATTGCGCGTGGGCCTTTTATGTAAGGCACAAAAAAGCCGGTTTGGCTAAGCAAACCGGCTTTAATATGGATAGGATAGCTACGCTCGCCAAGTTCTACACGTAAAGTTGACACAACGTAGGCTCCTTGTAACTAAGAATATTTACAGACCAATTTTGCTGATAATTTGATTCGCTACTGCACGTGCAGATTGATCGTCGGTATCGATCACATAATCTGCTACTTCTTCATAAAGTGGATTACGCGACTCTGCGAGGTCACGCAATACAGTTTCTGGGTCGTCTTTTTGCAATAGAGGTCTGCGTTTATCACGCTGAGTACGTGCTACTTGCTTTTCAATCGTTGTTTGCAAGTACACCACGATACCGCGTGCTGATAATCTGTTACGGACTGCTTTATTGATTACTGAACCACCGCCGGTTGCAAGCACAATGCCCTGCTTATCAGTCAGGTCATTAATGACGTTTTCTTCGCGCTTGCGGAAACCATCTTCGCCTTCCAAGTCAAAAATCCAGGCAATATCTGCACCGGTGCGACGCTCTATTTCCTGATCGGAGTCGTAAAATTCAAGATGCAGCTCGTCTGCTAAATGTCTTCCAATGGTGCTTTTACCTGCGCCCATTGGCCCAACCAAAAAGATATTACGTTTTTCAGCCATATTTGCTTATATCACAACTTTTCTAAATGTTAGGGGTAGCTTCACTCGCGCCTGTCTACGACTACCCATTCACTTGTGCTTATTTTATGTCGCCAATAAGCACCACTCACTAACCTCGCTTAAATTTCGAGAGCGGGATTATCTCAGTTTCATTGTCTGCTATGCAAGTTTTGTTACATCAAAATGAAAAGTGCCCGTTAAACACAGGGTTAGCGGGGCTTCAATACTGATTTTTATCCATTATAAGGTGAGATTTGCAGGAAATCTGTGTTTGGTTACCTATTTGCACAGAGAAAAAGCAGGCCAAAACCCCCTATGCTCCATTTTACTTCACTGATTATGGCAGCAAAGGTCAATGCCACTAAGGGGGTATTATAGTTTGTCTGTTACGATTTTGGGTGTGACAAAGATTAATAATTCACGTTTTTGATAAACTGTGGCCGATTGCCTAAACAACACGCCCACGACAGGCAGGTCTCCAAACAATGGCACTTTGTTAACGTCTGCCGTATTCACTTGCTGGAATATACCACCAAGTACCACTGTTTCACCATTTTCTACTAGAACCTGCGTTTTTATTTCTTGTGTATCAATGGCAACCGCTGGACCCGTTGAGGTAGTCACGGTTTCACCTTGGGTATCTTGGGTTACCACTAAATCAAGAATAATGCGGTTATCGGGAGTAATGTGAGGTGTGACTTTTAAGCTCAACACCGCTTTTTTAAATTCAACCGAGGTGGCACCACTTGATGTAGCTTGTACGTAAGGAATTTCGGTCCCTTGTTCAATATAAGCTTCTTGCTGGTTAGCCACAGTAATACGCGGGCTGGCGATAATTTCACCTTTGTTTTCAGACTCCAGTGCCGAAAGTTCTAAATCTAGTATGGTGCCGTCGACCAAGCTTGCAATTTGAAAACCAATTGTGCCTGCGGCGCTTGTGACCGGTAAGTTAACATTCAAACGGTCTTCTAAGCTCGGAATTGAGCCGCTGGCGATGGTTTCTGCACCTTCTAGCGAGCCCGACGTTCCAGAGTCGTCTTGTAAATCACTGAACCCCCAACGAACCCCGAGCTCTTCATCAACGTTGTCGCGTACTGTGACCATGCGTGACTCAATAAGCACTTGTTTAACAGGTACGTCTAAAGCTTCGATCATTGCTCTGGCTTCGGTTATCGATGCTAGTGAGTCACGCACTAAAATAGTATTGGTTCGCGTGTCTACCGTAACGGCTCCTCGGCTACTTAATATGCCGCCTTCTTTTGACTTTAAGATTTGCGCCAGCGCTTCTGCCTTGGCGTAATTCACGGTAATACTGGCAGTTTGTAAAGGCGCGAGGTCGGCTACTTGTTGTTTGGCTTGCAACTGTTGGGTTTCACGAGCACTTAATTCCTCGGCGGGGGCCACTAACAAAATATTGCCTTCCATATGCTTACCTAGCCCTTTGATTTTTAGAATCATATCGAGAGCTTGATCCCAAGGTACACCTGAGAGTCGAATGGTCACGTTGCCTGTAACAGTGTCGGTTGTTACCAAATTGAAACCATTAACTTGTGCGATAATTTGTAATACCTGACGAACTGGCACATCTTGAAAATCGAGTGAAATTGGTGCTCCTGCATAGGTCTTTTGCTCCATTTCCGCTACCGCTTCTTCGGTCATGGGTTCGACTTCAATTTGTAAACGGTGCCCTTCGACCTTGTGTCGTGCATACACATTGCCGTCGTAATACAAAACGACGCGTGCGCCTTTTTCATCCTGAAATGTTTCGATCGTCGACACCGGCGTAGCAAATTCTGCTACATCAAGTTCAACCAGTTGGTCTTCGGCCAGCTCGGTGGCCGGAAGCGTGATAGTAATTTGCCCTTTCGCTTCAACTAGTTGGGGCTTTACTTGGGCATTGTCAAACTCAACCAAGGTAACCGCTGTATGGTTTTTGGTTCTCGTGAAATCTATGCTCTGCAACGTTGAGTGAAAGGTTTTTTCCTGCTCTGCACGTGGGTTGATTAACTGTGGTTCATCATCCGCTTCTGCTGGTGAAATATAGATATTCAGTAAAACCAGTGCCATCAGTGATGAGGCAAGCCACCACTTACTGCGACGTCGCTCCAGTTTTTTGTTAAAAATAAAACGCTCAGACATCTTCATTTCTCCGGCTTACGAGTGTTTCGCAAGTGTGGTTTCTTTTTGTTGCCAACAGCCTGCACCGTCGGGAACCAATTCAGTAATAACAACAGATTGCGGCGTGATCTGACTGATCTTGCCGTAATACAAACCAAGGTGGGTACCCATTGTCGCTTTGTGTAACGTGCCGTCGTTGGCGCTAAACAAAACCCACTGTTGCCCGTTGCTGGTAAAGCTGCCAGAGAGTGACAACGCGTCGATACCATATTGCTCTAATACGGTTTTTGCTCTCGCATAATTTGGTTGAAGGCAGTTTTTCTTTGGTGCTGGTGTGGCTGCGACAGTTCGAGCCTGTGGGCGTACAAAGGGGCTACGTAAGTCTTGTGCTTGGTATTTAAAAACAGGTTGAGACGTAAATTCGGGATACGGCTCAATGGAAACCGTAGCCGTTTGCCGAACTTGGGCGGTGTATTCAACCAAGTCTTGCATTTGAGGTGCGCAACCGCTGAGTGTTATGGCACTAACGAGTAGGACAATACGAGTAATGTGACTCATTGTTTATCCCCCTGTGCTTCTTGCGTGGTGGCGGCTCGGTAGGTTTTTGCTTGCAGTTGGAGCGTGAGTTGCCCCGCGTCAGCTTGAATGTCAAAGTCGTGAATGGTGACGATGCGAGGCAATTCTGCGATGTGGGAAACAAAGTCACCAAAATTGTGGTAACGACCTGAGACTTCCATTTCTATCGGTAATTCGGTGTAGAATTCTTTGGGGATCTCTTGTTGCCAGTTAAGCATTTTAAACGTTAGGCCTGAGCTGGTTCCTACATACGTTATGTCGTCGAGCAAACCGGGTGTTTCATTACTTGTTGGTAGCGACTTCAACATGGAAGAGAAGTCTTTCTCGATACGTGCAAGTTGAGCTTTATAGGCCTCAAGGTTGACGGCTAATCGATACTTAGCGGTAAACTGTGATTTTAACTGTACCTCTTCGTTTTCCGCGGCATCCCATATTGGGAGCTTAGGGCGAACAATGGCATAGTAACTCAACGCGCCTACTACAATCGCTACAAACAGGGCGACAACCGTTTTGATTTCGAATGGCCAAATCGCTACTTGCTCGAAGTCGAGCTCGTTCATTTCTTTTAGACGGGCGAAGTCAAAAGTAAACTTCATGGTTTGCCACCTCCAAGGTGAGCTTGGGCGAGGAGCAAGTGAGAGTTAATGCGAAAAGTAAGTGAAAACTCACTAACGGCGTCGCTACTTTGCGTGTCTGACACAATGGAAGACAGTTCCCCGGCACTAAAAACCGAAGATGAGTCTAGATTGCGCATAAATTCAGCCAAACGGTTGTTGGATTCACTCACGCCCTCAACAAAAATACTGTTCCCTGAACGGCGCAATTTTCTGAAAGACACGCCAGGGGGCACAATACGAGCCAACTCATCAAATATATGCGGGGCCAAATTGCGGCTAGCCTGCAATTGTTCGATTAGTGCCATGCGCTGTTCAATGGCATTTTTGGTTTCGCGAATGCGTTTTATCTCAGCAATTTGTGCATCTAAAATCGCAATTTCGTTTTTCAAATACGTGTTGCGTTGGTTCTGAAACGAGATTTGCTGTTCAATGGTTTGGCCAATAAACCAAAACAAAGCACCCACTAATATGGCAAGTAATAGCAAGCCAGATAAATATTGTTTTTTCTGCTTTTGCCGACGTGCTTCACGCCAAGGCAACAGGTTAATTTGAGCCATCAGTCTACGCTCCTACTCGCCAACCCTGCTGCAATGGCAAAAAGGGGCGCTAACTGTTGAACCTCATCTTTGTTGAGCTGGTCACTAATGACTAACTGAGCAAAGGGGTTAAATACCTCAACGTCTAAGCCCAAGTCTTGCTGTAGTGACTCAACTAATAATGGCAGTGTGGCGGCCCCACCACATAACAGTATTTTTTCTGGACGGGCTGCGTGTAACGTGCTCATGTACATCTGTAAAGCACGGTTAATTTGTTGCTGAAGGTTGGCGCTGAAAATTGGCAAGGTGTCTTGCTTCCAGTTTGCAGGCAATGTGTCGCCAACAAGCTGAGACTCAACTTCTTTTGCATCGATCATATTGATAATAGAGAGATCCTGAAGCAAATTATTAACGCCGAACATATGTTCTTTGCTGTAAATTACTTCGCCTTCTGCCCATACACACACTTGTAATAACGATGCCCCGATACTGATACAGCAGATAGGAGCTTGGTCGGCAACGCCGTGGTAAAAATGGTCAATCGCGTTGCCTAGTGCATAACCTTCAATATCAACAATTTCAGGTTCGAAAGGTACTTCACGAGCAAGGGTGAGTCGGGCATCAACAATATCTTTGTGTGCGGCGCTCAACAGCACATTAACCTTACCCGTGTGGGTTTTGCTAGGCCCCAGTTCCTCAAAGTCGACGTACACTTCTTCGAGGGGGTAAGGGATCAAACTGTCAGCTTCAATTTCAATTTGTGACTCTAATTCAAAGTCTGATTGGTCTGGGTCCATGTAGATGATCTTTGTGATCACCGATGAACCTGAAACGGCAATCGCCGCTTTTTTGATTTTGGTTTTGAGCGCGTTTTTCACCTTGCGTAGGGTTAAATTTACCGCGTCATAATCTTTAATAGCGCGGTCTTCAAATGCGTCTTTCCCGATTGCTTCACAAGCATAGCCCTTCAACACAAAGCCACTGTCCGCTTCTTCAAGCCATACGGCTTTGATATAGCGTGTACCGATGTCGAGGCCGACGATCGGTGTAGACTTTTTCTTAAACAGCGACTTCATAGGGTCAAGCTTCCTGATTCGAGTGTTTTGCTCAATTTAGATATTACTTATTTTTCGAAAAATAATGGTTCTAATAACCACACATAGGTATTAGTTTGCTATACGTTACTGATTTACAACGGCAGAAATAGCCACTGACCACCACATAGAGTGTAGGCCATTTCTGTTATTCAGCGAGTTGAGCAGACAAAGAGAAACATGCATTTCAGCATGGGGTATGGCGCGGTATAACTGTCCTAATAGCGGGATCGTTAGGTTTTGATTGTGAAGTGCTTAAAAAATGGCATTGTTTTTTGCGAAAAGGTATTCGTTCTCATGCTTTATTCGTTGTGAGTTGTATCATTCGACTCCAAGCCTGTATAGAATATCTACTTTCAATTGAATGGCTGGCTGAAACGACATTTTCGTGAAGTACATCAAACTATTACTCTTACTTGCCCTAGCGGGCTTCTTCATTGGTACGGCATCTCTTGTGGGCTTTTATTTTTACATTAAGCCTGACTTACCGAGCGTAGAAGTATTAAAAGATGTCCGATTACAAACCCCGATGCGGATCTACACCCGCGACGGCAAATTGATCTCGCAATACGGTGTGAAGCGTCGTATTCCAGTGACGTTGGAAGACACACCCGATCTACTAAAAAAAGCGATTATCGCCACAGAAGACAGCCGTTTTTACGATCATTTTGGTATTGATCCCATTGGTGTTTTACGCGCGGTATTCGTGTTAGTGACGACTGGCGAGAAAAGCCAAGGGGCGAGTACGCTAACAATGCAGTTGGCACGAGGTTTCTTTCTAACCCGTGAAAAACGCTTTGTGCGAAAAATTAAAGAGGTCTTTATCGCACTACACATGGAGCAAGTGCTAACAAAAGACGAAATTCTTGAATTGTATTTAAACAAGGTAGAGTTAGGGCATCGAGCTTTTGGTATTGGTGCGGCAGCACAGGTTTATTACGGCAAGTCGCTGAACGAGCTCACCTTGGCACAAATTGCCACGATCGCAGGCCTGCCGCAAGCGCCCTCGGTGCTTAACCCTATTAGTCGTCCTGAGCGTTCTAAAGAGCGTCGTCGTATTGTGTTATTGCGTATGTTGGACGAAAAATACATCACTAAGGCTCAGTTTGATGAAGCCGTGAATGCGCCCGTTACTGCACGTAAACACGGTGCCGAAATCGAACTCGATGCTCCTTATCTCGCTGATATAATTTACAACCAAATGGTCGATTTATACGGCAAAGAAGAAGCAGAGACAGGTGGTTATCAAGTATATGCTACGGCGACGTCTGAACGTCAAGCAGCCGCTCAAATGGCGGTGCAGCAAAACTTACATGACTATGATGAGCGTCACGGATACAGAGGGCCTATCACGCGTTTATGGCCGGTTGAAGAAAATCCAGTTATACCCGAAGTCGACGCAGTAGAACCTGACTCTGTACCGGAGGAATCATCGACTCCAGCAGTACCTGTCGCTGTTGTCGATCAATTAAATCCATTTCCAGGTGACTGGAACGAAAGCAAGATTGTTGATGCGCTTCAAACCGTTCAAAGCTATGGACCATTGATTCCCGCTGCAGTTATTCATGTATCTAAGCAATCCTTCACCAGTTTGGATATTAATGGTGTTGAACGCGAAATTCCTTGGGAAGGTATGGATTGGGCTAGGCCATACATTAACGACAAATTGCAGGGGGATACTCCTAAGGTTGCGTCGGATGTTGTGACACTCGGCGACGTGGTCTATATCCGTAATTGGGAACAGCAGTGGCGCTTGGCACAGTTACCGGCTGTAAGTGGGGCGCTCGCGAGTTTGAATCCTCACGATGGCGCGGTTGAAGCGATTGTTGGTGGCTACAGTTTTTATCAAAGCCAGTTTAACCGTGCTACTCAAGCAAAACGTCAGGTAGGTTCGAATATTAAACCTTTTGTGTATTCAGCGGCTATTGAGCATGGTTACACCTTGGCAAGCGTGATCAACGATGCTCCAATCAATGAGTGGGATGCGGCCACGGGTGTGGCATGGCGCCCGCAAAACTCACCACCTGAATACGACGGCCCAATTCGTCTTCGAGTTGCCTTGGGTAAATCGAAAAACGTGGTATCTATTCGATTGCTACGTGGTGTGGGGATGGACAATGTGATCGATCATCTCACCAAGTTTGGCTTTGATCGCAATGACATTCACCGTGATGAAACGCTCGCTTTGGGGTCATCTTCACATACACCTCTGGAAGTCGTACGAGGGATGACGGTGATAGCCAATGGCGGATTTTTGGTCGACCCGTATTTCATCAGTAAAGTAGAAGATGAGATGGGGAAGGTGCTGTGGAAAGCAGAGCCTAAATTAGCTTGTGACCCCTGCACACCCGATGCAGCCGAAACAATGCATATTGATGAAGACGATATAGAAGCGCGGTTGGCAGCAGAGCTTAATGCGAGCTTAGGTAACGAGCCGATTAACACTGGTGAAGTGCTCTCTGCTCCGCGTGTTATTTCAGCCCAAAATGCGTTTTTAGTAGGCGAAATGATGCGCACTGCGGTAAGAGCTAACGGTAGTTGGAGCAAGAAAACTTATTGGATGGGAACCGGCTGGCGAGTGCGTAATCTTCTTCATCGTACTGACTTGCACGGTAAAACCGGTACCACCAACGATGCTCGAGATACGTGGTTCAGCGGATTCGGACGCGAACTGGTGACAACAGTGTGGGTTGGCTTTGATGACATGAACCGTCAATTAGGCCGCACAACAGCAAACCGAAATCTGATCAATCGCGACCCAGAAAAATACAACTGGATTGGTAACGCCATGGTCGGGGGCGAAGACGGTGCACGTGCTGCCGGTCCTGCGTGGATTCGTTACATGAAAGAAGCGTACAAAGATACGCCAGAACTTGCCATGCCGGTACCGGATAATATTGTGCGTGTTCGCATTGATCGTACCAGTGGAAAGTTGACCCGACGCACAGACCATACGACACTATTTGAATACTTCCTGCAGGGCACTGAGCCGACCACCTATGTACTCGACGAAGACATTGTTGATCCGGCCGAGCAGGAATCTTCAACCACCACAGAGCCAGAAGAAATTTTCTAATCTGGCTTTCTGTCCCTACACGATAAGAAAATTGACGGAAAAAGCATGTCAGACAAAGCGAAAAGCTATCTATACATTCCGCACGCCGGGCCTTCTCTTTTAGAAACGCCTTTGCTCAATAAAGGCAGTGCATTCACTGCTCGCGAGCGTGCCGCATTTAACCTGACAGGATTGTTGCCTCCACGCTATGAAACCATTGAAGAACAGGTTGAGCGTGCGTACATGCAGTACAGCAGTTTTGATGATGCACTGAATAAGCACATCTATTTACGCGCTATTCAAGACAATAACGAAACCTTGTTCTATCGCTTAATTCAAACTTACATCGACGAGATGATGCCGATCATCTACACCCCGACGGTGGGTGATGCGTGTGAGAAGTTCTCAGACATATACCGCAGTTCTCGTGGTTTGTTTGTGTCGTGGGAAGAGCGCCATCAACTCGACGACATCGTACGCAACGCCACCAAGCGCAAAGTAAAAGTGATTGTTGTGACCGACGGTGAACGTATTTTGGGCCTCGGCGACCAAGGTATCGGCGGTATGGGTATTCCCATTGGTAAGCTTTCGTTGTACACCGCTTGCGGTGGTATTAGCCCTGCGTATACCTTGCCGGTAATGCTGGATGTTGGCACCAATAACGAGAAGTTATTGAACGACCCTATGTACATGGGCGCGCGCCATCCGCGTATTGGTCAGGAAGAATATGATGAATTTATCGATATGTTCATCAAAGCAGTTACCCGCCGCTGGCCTGATGTGATGATTCAGTTTGAAGATTTTGCACAACCTAATGCAATGCCCATTTTGAACCGTTATCGCGACAAGATTTGTTGTTTTAACGACGATATTCAAGGTACTGCTGCGGTGTCATTAGGTACGATTTTGGCGGCTTGCCGATTGAAGAACCAAAAGCTGTCTGACATGAAAGTGACCTTTGTTGGTGCGGGGTCTGCGGGTTGTGGTATTGCCGAAATGCTTATTCAGCAAATGGTGCAAGAAGGCCTGAGCGATGCCGAAGCCCGTAAGCAAGTCTTCATGGTAGATCGCTTTGGCTTGTTAACTGAAGGTATGGAAGGGCTTCGCGATTTCCAGCAAAAACTGCAACACTCGCAAGACGCTATCGCCGATTGGTCGTTTAGCAGTGAATATCCAACGTTACTGGATGTAATCAACTGTGCTAAACCTGACATTTTAATTGGTGTATCGGGGCAGCCTGGTTTGTTTACCGAGCAGGTAGTGAAGTCAATGAAGCAACATTGTGACTTGCCAATCATCTTCCCGTTGAGTAATCCTTCTCGCCAAGTGGAAGCGCGTCCTGAACAGGTGATCGAATGGACCGAAGGCGAAGTGATTATTGCCACGGGTAGTCCGTTTAAACCTGTTGAGTACAACGGCAAGACATTCGCTATTGCGCAGTGTAACAACAGTTATATCTTCCCGGGTATTGGCTTGGGTGTGATTGCGAGTAAAGCGCGTTTGATCAGTGACGAAATGTTGATGGCGGCGAGTAACGCATTGGCTGAAGCATCACCCTTGGTGAATCAAGGTGAAGGTGAACTGTTACCTCCGTTGAAAGACATTTCTGGCTTGAGCCGTAAAATTGCGTTTGCGGTGGCGAAAGTGGCGATGGAGCAGGGGCTTGCATTAACTCAAACAGATGAAACCTTGCACGACAACATCGAAAAACACTTCTGGTATGCACAATACCGCCCATATAAGCGAGTGAGTATTTAATTGCCTGAACGTTAATAGGGAAGTCTCCGATTCATACCGTAGGGATTACCTTCGGTATGAAAACACGCCGTGAATATGTCCCTATAGGCTCTGCGGCTGCATCCTTGCAGCCGAAGGTTTTATAACGAAGATAATCCCTACTAAGGTGTTGTCTTCGCATCCTTTCTCTTTTCCTTAAAAGCACAAAAGCGTAAAACTCCGACCGTTCGAGAGAGCGCCAAGCGAACGGACTACGAAGAACCCAAGCGAGATGCCCAGAGATAGAGCGACTAAGTAGTGACTAGGAGCGAGTCAGAAACCGTTTGCCACAGGGATGTGGCAATCCGAGCGTACAGGGAAGTATTCACCGCGCGTTTCTGATCCGCTCCTAGTCACTGCTCGAGCGGCACTACGAAGAACCCATGTGGGATGCCAAGCGAACTATGCAAAAACCAACTATAAGAACTAAAGAATCAGCGAACAAACTACGAAGAATAAAACTTCCGTGATACTATCCAGAATGTTAATAAATTGTTGGAATAGAGCGCGAACACATCCCATGCACATCCATACTCTCGAAGGCTATATACAAAACATCTATTTGGTAGAAGAAACCAACGGACTGTTTTTGCTCGACGGATGCAGCAGAGCCGATGTTGATAACGTGATTAAATACATCAGCGACAACCTCAAACGCCCACTCAGCGATCTCAAGCTCATCGTGGTAACGCACATGCACCCCGATCACGCCGGCGGCGCACATAAACTCAGAAAGCGCACCGGCGCACAAATCGTAAGCCACCCAAAAGCAAGAAAATGGTACGCTGGACTCGTAGGCCGCACAGCCCATGTGATCGATATTCTGCTCGCGTGGTGGGTAGCAGGACGAATAGGAAAACCCAAAAAGTCGCTCTGGTTTAACCCCATTCTTACCCCCGATATAGTGCTATTGCACGAGCAAAGACTACCAGAGTTCACAGATTGGCAGGTACTTTTTACTCCCGGCCATACCGATCACGATATCTCATTGATGCATACACCCACTAAAAGCATTTATATCGCCGATTTATTTGTAACCGTGAAGCGACAGCTCGCGCCACCCTATCCAGTGTGCCACCCCAATCAATATAAAAGCTCACTCAACTACTTGCGTTCTTTATGCCCCAATGCGGTTTATAGCGCACACGTTAAACCTCTCGCCGGTTCAGACATCGATTATGATGCCATACTCGCGCAAGCCCCCAAGCTACCCAAGAATGTATGGCACACCACAAAAAACCGCCTGACTTCTCATTTAGGCTTACAAAGCAAATCACATTAATTGGCCTCGTTTATTTACATAAACAAGTGCTTGAGCCTCATTGTTAGCCACAGTGTTGCTAATGACATTACAACAAACAGAATAAACGCGAAGCCATAGAGTCCTCTCACTATGCGGCGTTTTAATCGGGGAAAAAGTCTCTCAGTAGAGTCTGGTTTAGGAGGAACAAAAGGAAAAACGGCCAGTACGAAATAGCCAATCAACGACCATAACAAAGCCGTAATACTCGCGACTAAATAGCCATTACTGTCGGTATTGTCAGCAAATAGCCAATAACAAGCCAAGCCTGCAAATACCAGAGCCAAAATAACTAACAAGGGTTTCATTATTATGAATTTCCCTGCCCATGTTTTTAATCTATCTAACACTCTGATCCCTAAACGCATCACAATATTTCAGAGCTTTGTTTATCTCATACTCGAGAAATTTTGTGAATCACTTACCCCAAGAGTGTTGCCATTTGGTAACACTTGCTGAGAGGTTCGTGTAGCGTCTCAAAAAGTGATTTTTGTTAAGTTACTGATATTTAATGGTTATATGGGTTGGCATACACTTTGTATTAGTAGAGTCCAGAGTAGTGAACACTCAAGACTTTCGCGGGCAAGGGACTGGCCGCATTTTCTATTTGTATTTTTACTTTGTATGTGTACGATAAATGCTCTACGTTTTTTTATTCAAGGATTGGAGAAAAAATGCAAGCTCGTCTACTTCCATTGTTATTCAGCCTTTTCAGTTTTAGTGTTTTTTGGACTTCTTCAGCATCTGCCCAGCAATTTTCTTTAGAAGAATGCCATACCTCAACCTGCTTTAAACTAGTTCACAACAAACAAATTGGCATCGCCACTCTCGTGTTATGGGAAGGCAAAAACACGATTATCGACATTAAAATGATTGAATTAATTTAAGTTTAAAAACTATGGAAAAGTACATCATCACAAAGGGAACGCAGCGCCTAAAATGGGGGCGTCGATTATTGGTCTTCTGCGCTCCAATATGTGTCGTTTCAATCGTGTCTTTTTTATTGTTAACGGGCTCGAATCAAGTGTCGATTTGGCTTCAACAACCACTAGAAGTGGTTCAGTTTGAAAGAAACAAAACCCTTTTTGGCAACGGCAAGCTTGTCTCCAGTCATCAACAAATTATCGCGGCAGCAGAAAATGGTTTGGTTGAAAAAGTACTGGTGAGCCGAGGTATGAGTATTTCAGCAGGAGAAGACTTACTCGTGCTCTCTAATCCCAATCTTGTGAGAGAAGTGCAAGAACGGGAACTTAACGTCAAAGAAGTGATGTCGGACATTGCGCTTCGAAAGAGTGAGCTAGACCTAGAAAAACTGAAACTCGAAATGGCATTGAGCAAAGCGAAAGCTGAGCTAGACAGGCAACTTCTAGAACTTGATGCGAATAGAAAGCTCAAAGAAATGGGCGTGTTAGCAGAAGTGAAGTTTCAACAATATTACTTGTTGAGCGAGCAGGCTAGGTTAGATGCAGAGAATTTACATCGTCAGCTCGACGTGTTCAATCGTTCTTATCATGAACAGCTTGCTGCCCTAGATTTAAAACTACAAGTTGCTAAAGAGCGTGCTCAGTTCTTGTCTCAACGCTTAGCGTCATTAACCATCAAAGCGCCAATCTCTGGAGTGGTCAAAGAACTCAGCGTCAATATGGGCCAGTCTATTGCCCAAGGGCAGGGGGTGCTAGAGGTTGTGGCTACAGACCCACTCTTCGCAGAAGTGCTGATTCCTCAGTATTCGGCGCGCAGCCTACAGTTGCATGATCAGGCTTCTATCAAAGCACCAAACGCCTCATTAACGGGAGAAATTGTTTTCATCGACTCGGTTGTACGTGATGGGGCATTACTGGTCAAAGTGTTGGTTGATAACCAAAACACGACACTTAGTCTAGACCAATCGATTGAAGCAGAACTGATCTCTAGTGAAAAAATGAATGTTGCTTCTGTAGCCGTTCCTATTAATTACACTGACTATGACAGTTGGGTAGTGTATGAAGTAGAAGGCAAAAATATTGTGAAGACACAAATACGCGTTTTGCCTAACCAAGATGGTCAATTAGAGTTAACGCCGAGTCCTAAAAGCAGTCAGTATGTGGTTCTGCTGCCTGAAAAGCTAGCAGTGGACGATATCTACTCACTATGAATGTTGCACCACTAATTCAGTTTGAAAACGTAGGTTTTCGATACCCTAAACAAGCATCATTTACGCTCGAAAATATTAACTTCTCGATCAACAAAAACGAGTATGTCGCGTTTCTAGGTACGTCGGGGTCTGGTAAAAGTACCATTCTTTCTCTCATCGGCTTGATGAATATGCCTACAAAAGGGGCCTACTATTTATTGGACACCCCTGTAGAGCAACTTACGAATCAATCTTTGTCGTTGTTGAAAAATCGAGAGATTGGTTATGTGTTCCAGAACTTCAATTTGCTGACTCACCTTACCAGCTATCAGAATGTGTGTTTACCACTGACATACAACGATGAGGTAAGCAGAAAGGAATATCAGGCCAGAGTACAAGAAGCGCTGCAATTGGTCGGCATGCAAGGTTATGAGAAACGGTTTCCGTCGCAGCTTTCGGGGGGGCAGCAGCAACGTGTTGCGATAGCCAGAGCTATGATCAATCGACCTTCACTTATTTTAGCTGACGAGCCTACCGGTAATTTAGACAGTAAAAATGCCAATCAAATTTACGATCTCCTCGACAGGTTACACGCTATGGGGAATACGGTGTGCCTGATCACTCATGATAGCCATTTTGCGTCTCGCGCCCAGCGACATTTTGAGGTCGAAGACGGAACAATAATATGAAGCTCTACATCGATTTGTTTGAAAATTGGTGTGCACGTACTCGTCGCGCATATGGATTTTGGCTGGTGCTCGTGTTGGTAGCCTTTCCTCTTGTGTTGTTATCGCAACTCATAACATTAAAAACAACCTTCATTGCCCCCACTCATGCCGGGATTGACGACGTTGAAGATGTCAGGCAGATCCGATTTGACGATGGCAGTGGGCATTACACCTTGCCTCAATATTTGAGCGAAGGGCTGAAAGACTATTTTAATATCGAGGTGATCTATGAAAATGTGCGATGGCTCAATATGCAATGGCAAGAGACAAAAAGTGATGTTTCGGTCAGTTTTTTCTCTGGGGGATACGACAAACTAGGTATCCAGTCTGCACAAGGAAGCCTCTCGTCGCTCAGCTTTGCTGATGATAACGGTGTCTTACATGTCGCGATCAGTTACCAGTATTGGAAAAACACTTTTGGTGGCAGCAATGTAATAGGTGAGCGGATCACACTCAATGGCTCTTTAGCCATTATTAGTGCAGTGATGCCTGAAGCCTTTCGTTCATTCCAACGTGGAAAAAGTATCGATATTATTGTGCCTTTTGCCTTTCAGTCGCGTTTGACCGGAGAGGCGTCTGACGACCTTTCCCCTTCGAGCTTCAGTTATGTGGTGTTAACCGACAAACAACGCGGCGCACTGAGTATCATTGAACAAAAGTTGATTGATGAAGTTGTGTTGTTTGAAGGTGAACACCTTAAGTTATCTACTGCTTTTGGTGTTCCCATAGAGCAGTACGACCGCATCATCGCCCGACTTGATTTACTCATTGCACAGTTTTTGATTCTACTCGTATTTAGTTTATTTGCATTTGTTAGCTATTTTGCGTCAATGGGTGATACGCGTAATAGCGAAGCGCTGTTGCGTCAAACACTCGGGGCCAATGACAAGCAGCTGCGGGTGCAAAATGTATTGGAAGTGATTTTTCTGATTGGCCTGCTCTCACTTGTTTGTATCGTGCTGACATTCCCCGTTAGTTATTTATTACACCTTATGGTGCCTGAATTACACAAGAGTGGTTTGACGAACAGCGTTAATGAAGTTCTCTCAATGAGTGGCCTTATTTTAGGTTTTAGCGTAATTATTGGTGCTGTGATATCGCTTCAAGCCAAATGGCTAAAGCCCACTTTGGGGCGTGGTATGAGCCTATCGCGCGCAGAGAAATATCAGATATATGGGTTGTTGGCTGTTGTATCGGTGTTGGGAGCAATTAGTCTTACGGCGTCGTTCTATGTATTAAATCAACAGATAAAACTAGCCCAAATTGAACGCGGATATTCGGCCGAGAATCTGTATTTACTATCGTTTGACTTTCCTAAATATGGTGGCACTTTTTATCAAAACGATATGCCGAAAACACTGACTAATACGTTAGTTCAGGGAAAGCATGTTCAAGCGGTCGCCTTGGTTTCATCCCCAGTTTTAACGGATAAGAAAACCTATTCAAATTTGTTCACTGAACTGCAACAGCCTTTAATGGGAGGGAGTTCAGCTAGAACACTCGTCTCTTTTGTTACACCTGATTATTTCGACGTTATGAGTATTGACGTTGTCAAAGGCCAAGTATTTGGCTGGCGTGATTACCATAAAGTATTGGTGTCAGATGCGCTTTGGAAAAGTGCATTCCAAGGGCGCACTTTGCCAGCGGCTCATATTCTAGAGCCAACCGATGACGGAGAATATCGAGTACTCGATATCGTCGGAGTAGTGCGTGATGTGAGGTCGGGTGATCTCGATGCTCCCGCCGAACCCACGGTATACAGAATGATGCCAACCATAACGGGAGCAGAAAGTTTGGTTATACGCAGTGACGGTAAAATGAGTGAGGTATTAAATGCCACAGAAGTTGCCTTAAACACTCTGGATACTGGCTTCAATAATGCGACGATTCAATCAATGCAATCCTTAATAGACACGCAAGAGAGGCCAAGAGAAGCCATCACTACTGCTGCGTTGTTACTCTCAATTGTTGTAGCCATGAGTAATATTGCGTTTGTTTTTAATGCGATTTCGTTTTTGATGAAAAAGTTTGCCCGTGAAGTATCGTTGCGAGCGTCGCAAGGGGCGCGAGGAAAAACGCTACTTGTCAAAGAGTTACAAGTTATTTTTTCAGTGGTTGCTATTTTTAGTGTGGTGGCTGTAATCGTTTCGCTACTTACTTTACTTGCTGGTTTTGCTGTTAGTGAAAAAGTGCTACTAGCGACGTTTTTTGCATTCGTAACGGTCAGTTTTTTAATTTTAATTTCATGCGTCACATGGGGCGCTATAACACGTATTAAACGCCAAGCATGGCAGTATTTACAATGAGTATGATATGAAAAAAGTGCTGATATTCGTCGCTGTTTTATTTGGGCTTACTCAAGCCGTTAAAGCGGAAACTTACGATTTTGAGATTGACAATAAAACGTACCAAAAATCGGGTCTAAAAGGAGTGTTCCCTCAACTGTATATTTACAATGACCAAGGTGAACTTCAATTTATTAACTTTTCGTTGACCAGGTCCATAAAAAAGGAACTGAATGGTTCAATGGATAATGCAATAGAACGCCCCTCTAGTGAAAAATTAAAAGTACTCTTAACTGAAAAGTACGATTTTAAATTTAATAATAAAACACTGGTATTAATTACAGACGCTGATGCAGAGCAATATTGTCCCCCTTGTGCGAAACAAGAAAAAATCAATAACGCTGTCATTAAAAAATTATCTGATGATAATTTAGATTATGTCATATTACGCAATAAGGTTGACGGCGAGAGAACATTTGAAATGCTTTCTGAAGAGGAGTTTAAACGAAGATATGGGAAAGTAGACTCCTCACCGAACGAATAGCACCGGCAGGATAAAAAAGCCCTGAAGATGTTCAGGGCTCAATATCCATGGTAAAGACTTTCGAATTCCGCTGGAAGTTATACAGTTCTTTCTTAGACTCAGGCAACGCTGAGAGATCGGCAGGTTTAAAACCGTGATCCAAGAACCAATGCGCGGTTAGCGTTGTCAGTACGAATAGCTTGTTTATTCCAGCCGATGAAGCCCGGCTGCGCACTTCATCCAAAATACGTTCACCGCGATTCTTACCGCGATAGTCTGGGTGAGTGGCTACGCAAGCTAGCTCTGCACAGGATTCTGATGGGTATAGGTACAACGCGGCACACGCGATAATCATACCGTCGCGAACAATCACAATAAATTGATTGATCTCGTTTTCTAAACGTTCACGTGAGCGTTTTACTAATGCGCCGCTTTCTTCCAACGGTTTGATGAGGTTGAGAATACCGCCTACATCATCAATGGTGGCTTCGCGGATTTGCTCGTAGTGATGTTCCATCACCAATGAACCCGTACCGTCGCGGGTAAACAGTTCTTGTAATAATGCGCCGTCTTTTTCATAACTCACGCAGTGTGCGCGAGGAATGCCAGCGGCAACACTGGTAGTAAGCGCGCGGATCACGGTACTTTCGGTGACAATGCTGCCTTCGTTATACAGATTTTCTAGCTGAGGGCGTTCTATGGTGCGGATGAGGCGGCCATCTTGGTTAAAAATACCGTCGAAGTTAGAAAACACAATGAGCTTATCGGCTTTGAGTGCGATAGCCGCTTGTGTTGCTACGTCTTCGTGAGACAGGTTAAACACTTCACCCGTAGACGAATATCCCATCGGGGAGAGCAGCACAATTGAGCCGTCGTTCAAATGGTCGTTAATACCGGTAGTATCAATACGGCGCACCATACCCGTGTTTTCGTAGTCAACACCGTCTCTAACGCCCATAGGTTTAGCTACCACCATGTTACCAGCGCACACGCGAATGTGGGCGCCGTGCATGGGAGAGTTAGGTAGCCCCATGGTCAACAAGGCCTCGATGTGTGAACGCACTGAACCTGCCGCATCTTTTACACATTCTAAGGTTTGTTTGTCGGTAATACGTACACCGTTGGCAAAACGTCCTTCGATATGACGCAAACCAACGCGCTCGTCGATTTGAGGGCGAGCGCCGTGTACGATCACCAAACGAACGCCTAAGCTACTCAGCAAGGCGATGTCGTGAATAATATTGGGGAAGTTTTCGTGTTCAATGGCTTCACCACCGAACATCAGGACAAAGGTTTTGCCCCGATGTGCGTTGATGTATGGCGCAGAACTGCGGAATAACTTTATGCCGTCGTGATGAGAAAGCACCATCTCTCGATTATCCTAAGTTATCCAGCTTTTCCATTTCTTCGTACAAGGCTTTGGTCACGGTTTCTGTGCTTGTGCCGCCTAGAATATTGCGTTTGTTTACGCCGTATTCCAATTGCAGTACTGGGTACACATCGTCGCCGATCTTGTCACAAATGGCCTGTAAGGCATCCAGCGGCAAGTCTTCGATCGGGCTGTGTTTTTCCAGCGCTGCCAATACAACCTGACCCGAAATATCGTGAGCAGTACGGAAAGGAATTCCTTTACCTACCAGATAATCGGCAAGCTCTGTGGCATTGGAGTAACCTTGGGCCGCTGCTAAACGACAACGTTCTTCGTTAAGGTCTAGCGACTCCAGCACTTCAGAAGCGATACACAAACAGCAGTGCCACTGGTTTACCGCGTCAAAAGCACCTTCTTTGTCTTCTTGCATATCTTTGTTGTACGCAAGAGGTAGGCCTTTCATGGTAACCAATAACGCTTGCAGGTGACCAAACACACGGCCACATTTGCCGCGTAATAATTCTAGCGCGTCAGGGTTTTTCTTCTGTGGCATCAAAGACGAGCCTGAAGTGACCGAGTCGCCTAATTGTAAGAAACCAGCTTCACCTGAGTTGTAAAAAATCAGGTCTTCGGCCAAGCGCGACAAGTGCATCATGCTGGTACTTGCGCAGAACAGTAATTCCAACACAAAGTCACGGTCAGACACGGCATCCAAGCTGTTTAGGCAAGGGCTAGCAAAGCCCAATTGCTCAGCAATTTGGTGGCGGTCAACTGGGTAAGTTGTGCCTGCTAGTGCACCACTGCCAAGAGGGCATTGGTTTAAACGCGCAGTGGCATCTTCCAAGCGGCTTAAGTCGCGCTTGAACATTTCAACGTAGGCCAAGCACCAGTGAGCAAACAAAATAGGCTGGGCGCGCTGTAAGTGCGTATAGCCAGGAATGATCGCTTGCTGGTGGCGAGCCGCCGTGTTGAGTAAGGCTTTGATCACCGTTTTAATGTCGGCTTTCAAAGATTCGGCGTGGGTGCGGCACCACAATCGGAAATCGGTAGCAACTTGGTCGTTACGGCTTCGGCCGGTGTGAAGTTTACGGCCAATATCACCGAGTTGATCAATAAGCGCAGCTTCCACAAAGCTGTGAATATCTTCTTCACCACTGGCTGCAAAATCGAGTTCGCCCGCTTCTGCTTTTGCCTTTAACTCGCTTAACGCCGACTCTAACTGACTTTGTTCGTCAGCGGTCAATACGCCAGCTTTTGCCAACGCACGAGACCATACAATTGAACCTTCCATATCTTGAACGGCCATCGCCTGATCAAAAGGTAAAGAGTCGTTCACTTGTCTGAACATGCTGCTACTGCCTGCCGCGAAACGGCCACCCCACAACGCCATGGCTTACTTCTCCTGCTTTTTAAGTGCTTCGATACGGCTAGAAAGACTGAACAGGCGGATAAAGCCTTCAGCGTGTTTCTGGTCGTAAACGTCATCTGCACCAAAGGTCGCAAAATCTTCAGAGTACAAGCTGTTAGGTGATTGACGCTGCACCACAGTGGCTTGACCTTTATAAAGTTTCACAACAATTTCACCGGTAACTTTCTTCGCAAATGAAGCCGCACCGGCTAGTAAAGCGTGGCTTAGGTCGGTAAACCAACGGCCGTCATACATCACGTGTGAAAACTCAAGACCAAGTTGTTCACGGTGCTTAAGTGCCGCTTTGTCGAGTACCATTGTTTCAAGGGCTTTGTATGCTTTAAGCAATACAGTGCCTCCTGGAGTTTCGTAACAACCGCGAGACTTCATGCCTACTAAACGGTTCTCAACAATATCGATGCGGCCTACGCCGTGTGCAGCAGCGAGTTTGTTCAACTCAACCAAAGCAGCGTAAGGTGATAGTGCTTCGCCATTCACGTGAGTTAAACGGCCTTCGTTAAATTTCAAGCTGATGCGTTCAGGAATGTTTGGCGCATCTTCTGGGTCCACGGTCATGGTCCACACTTGCTTGGTAGGCTCTTGCCACGGATCTTCCAATTCGCCGCCTTCGTGAGAGATGTGCCATGCGTTTGCATCACGGCTGTAAATCTTGGTAGCAGAAGCGGTTGTTGGGATGTTGCGTTCAGCAAGGTAAGCCAACAAATCTTCACGAGATACCATGTCCCATTCACGCCATGGCGCAACTACTTGCAAATCAGGCGCAAGAGCAGCAAATGTACTTTCGAAACGCACTTGGTCGTTACCTTTACCAGTACAACCGTGGCTGACTGCGTCTGCACCCACTTTGCGTGCAATGGCAACCTGTGCCTTGGCAATCACTGGGCGAGCCATTGATGTGCCTAGTAGGTATTCGCCTTCATAGACCGCACCGGTAGTAATGGTGGGGTAAATGTATTCGTCAACAAACTCTTCTTTTAGGTCAACGATGTAACACTCGCTTGCACCAGAAGCGATGGCTTTTTCATGTAGGCCTTCAAGTTCTTCTTCGCCCTGACCAACATCAGCAGCAAAAGCGACAACTTCACAACCATAGTTTTCTTTCAGCCAAGGAATGATGGCTGAGGTATCTAATCCGCCTGAGTAGGCAAGAACGACTTTATTCACTTTGCGCATAAATAAGTCCTAAATTAGGCTCCAAGTAAATGGGTTAAAATGGCATTTTGGCCATGCATTCGGTTCTCGGCTTGTTGCATCAACAGCGATTGTTCGCCGTCGATCAAAGTACCGGTAATTTCTAAATCGCGGTGGGCGGGTTGGCAGTGCATAACGAAAGAAGCGCCAAGCTTTTCCATCATGCCTTCGTTCACCTGATACGGCATAAATTTGTCTTTGATTTCAGACAGAGGAGTGTCATCTCCCATCGACAACCAGGTATCAGTGTATACCACGTTCGCGCCTTTCGCGTCGTCAAGATTGGTGCTTTCTACAATCGACACACCGGTTTTTTCGGCGATGTTTTTTGCTAGCTGAACAATCTCTGGGTCTGCTTCGTGCCCTGCTGGTGTGATCACCACTTGGTGACAACCAAGCAAAGCACCCACAATAAGTAGCGAATGAGTAACATTATTGCCGTCACCCACATAAGCCATGGTCAACCCTTCAGTTTTTCCAAAGGCTTCGTACACAGTAAGGTAATCGGCTAGGCCTTGGCAAGGATGATATTTATCACATAACGCATTAATAACAGGCACTTTTGCCGCATCGGCAAAGGTTTCTAATGTACTGTGTGAAAATACGCGGGCAACAATGGCGTCGGCCCAACAAGCCAAATTCGCTGCCACGTCTTCTGCGTCTTCTCGACCAGCAAGTTTTCCTGCTTGGCTATCGAGATAAACCATGTGGCCGCCAAGTTTGTTAATACCAATATCAAAACTCACGCGTGTACGTAACGACGGCTTTTCAAATAGCGCAACAATAGATTTACCCGCTAATACTTGTGAGTATTCAGCCGGTGATTTTTTAATAGTTACCGCCAATTCCAGCAAGGCTTTCATCGCTGCTGGTTCCCAATTGGCAAAAGTAAGTAGGTCCTGTTTCATGGTGTTATTCTCCAGATGTCACAGGGTGAATTTGGGTGCCGCTTTCGTTGTTGAGCACCGCTTGTAAAGGCGCAGACCAACTCGCAATAGTGACAGGTTTATTCAGTGCGTTCGCTGCATCGAGTGCGGCTTCCACTTTTACCAACATGCCATCGGTAACTACACCGTCACTTGCTAATTGTTGAATGTCTGTTTGGGTTAATGCGGGTAACAGTGCTTTTTCTGCATCAAGTACACCCGGCACATTGGAAAGCAATAACAAATCACCACCAAGTAATTGCGCAATGACTGTCGCTGCCTGATCAGCATTAATATTGAGTAAACGCCCGGTATCACTGCTACCGATGGAACTGATGACAGGTAACATCTTGCTGTCTAATAAACTAAGCAGTAGGGCTGGGTCATTTGCGACCGGTACCCCAACAGCGCCAAACTTTTCATCCAATGGTTTGCATGTGACCAAGTTACCGTCGAGCAACGACAAGCCAACCGGTGTCACACCAGCGCCAATGGCAATGGCACATAAACTCTTATTCGCACTGCCAGCAAGCGCTCCGCATACGTAGGGCATGTGTTCGTCAGGCGTTACCCGTAAGCCATCAATTTTTGTACTGGTTAGACCCATTGCGGCCATTAAGGTTTCGACCAGAGGGCCGCCACCGTGTACAAGTACCACAGGACGTTGGGTTTGTAATTGCTTAATTTCGTTAAGAAGTTGCGATGCGATTGCTTGGTTTTCTAGCAAAGCACCGCCTACTTTGATAATAACAGGGCTCATAGTCCTGCTCCTGCGGTTAGGCCAGTTTGCGTTGGTAAGCCACAAGCCAAGTTCGCGCACTGCATCGCTTGCGAAGCCGCCCCTTTTAACGTGTTATCAATGGCTGAGCCAATAACCGCATAGCCGGAGGTTTCATCTACTTTCCAATGAATATCGCAGTATGGCGTATGGGCGACATCGTCTACTTTCGGGAAGCTTTCACGTAACCTAACAATAGTCGCGTGCTCGTAGGCGCCTTGATAAGCCTTATCAACTTGGGCCTGTGTGGTTCCCGCTTTGAGCTTGACTGTGATAGTGGCTAAGATCCCTTGCTTGAAGTTGCCAAGGTGCGGCGTAAAAATTACTGGCGTACCCAAGTACGCTTCGATTTCTGGTGTGTGTCTATGACCTAACACGCCGTATGCTTGTAGGCTTACTTCGTAAAAGCTGGTGGTTAAACTGGCTTTTCTGCCTGCGCCACTCACGCCAGATACTGCGTTTATAATGGGGCGCACGGCATCATCCAACAAACCTGCTTGTTGCAGTGGAATTAAACCTAACAATGATGCCGTTGGATAACAGCCGGGTACGGCAACAACAGAAGCTTGTTTAATAGCGTCGGTATTGATTTCAGCAAGACCGTAAACGGCTTTGTCTAAGCTGCTTTTTGCGGTGTGTTCAAAACCATAAAACTGGCTGAATACATCGGTGTCTTTCAATCTGAATGCACCAGACAAATCAAAAACTTTCGCTTTGCCTGCAGACAGCGTATCCATCCAGTCGTGGCTGGCTTCATGGGGCGTCGCAAGAAATACGATGTCCATGGTATCGGCCAACACAGTGAGTTCAGTATTGCTGATTGGTGTTAAAACCAAATGTGAAAGATGGGCGAGCGCGCCGTGTAACTGACTAATCGGCTTGCCAGCATCGGCACTGTTTTCAGAAACGTAAACCGACTGCAACATCATCTCTGGATGTTGATTAACTAATTTAACTAGCTGCGCGCCGGTGTAACCACTGGCACCAATAATTGCAACGTTATACATAATGTGAGTGTCTAAAATAAATCTGAGAAAAAAATCACTTTTTACCTTTGTACACCGAAAGTGCTAAATGCCAGTCGATACCACAATACAAAGGTAAAAAGTGTGCTACCGCAAATGCAATTCAGTGAACACCGATCGTCGGTGATCGCACTGCAATGTGTAGCCAGCCAGGGGAGAGCTAAACTGTTTCACTTTTGCAACCGGAAGGCTGTGCCTTAGGGTTGTTGATTTCATTTGATTTATCTCGTATTTGTGTGACTTTTCACGGGTTTCCCCTTAATGGCAAAAAAGAGAAAACCCGGTCCAAGCGGTGAGTCCGATGCCTATAATACGGATATCGAATATTTATGCAATAATAATGTATAAATATTTATTGTTTATTTTCCCCTAAATTTCTTAACACATTGCTATCACGTTATTATTTCAAAAGTGTGGCAGAAGTGGTTTGATACATGAATTACCATCTCAGCAAAACAAGACTTTGGTCTTAAATTAGCCAATTTATGCAAAAATGACGACTCGCATTTACCAACGAATCGGCATAGTATTGTCGGCATTCAGTGACGACACTGGGTTACGCTAAAGTTTTCCCACGCAGTTTTGAGTGTGTGTTAATGACATAGTGCCCATGTTGTATGTCTAGGTGCTAATAGAAGGAAGGAAGATGAATACCTTTACTGTTGCTTTAGTTGCACATGATCACAAGAAAGAAGAATTACTCGCGTGGGTAGATGCTCATCGAGACATTTTGAGTCAATGCAACATTGTAGCTACCGGAACAACAGGACGTTTGATTGCAGAGAGAACAGGGCTCACTGTCACTCGATTTAAAAGTGGTCCGCTAGGTGGCGATCAGCAAATAGGGGCGTTAATTGCAGAAGAGAAGCTCGATAGCTTGTTTTTCTTTTGGGACCCACTCAATCCTGCTCCTCATGATCCAGACGTAAAAGCGCTACTGCGTTTGTGTTCGGTGTGGAATGTTCCCGTAGCTTGTAATACTGCTACTGCCGATTTAGTGATTAGCTCTCCGAAGTTCAGGTCGCCTGATTATCAACGCAGCATCCCGGTCTTTTCTCGTTAATCACAACAAAGAAAAAAGCCCGCTGCAGGAATTAGCGGGCATGAAGTTAACGAAACGGTGGGTTTCGTCAAACAAACTAGCTGAACGTGTTAGCCCGGAATGTGTCGACCATGACGTGGGTGATCTTTAGGGCCGCGTTCAGGCGGTGTCATCAAGCTCTGTTTTTGTTCATCAGTAAGTAGCTGGAACTGGTCGAAATGCACTTTGGCAAGGGCCACAGAGTTTTCTACCACTTGTTCACTGTGCGACTCCCATAATTCAGCCCAAGCTTCGTAGTCGAAGGTTTTGCTTTGAACGAGGGCTTTTTCCGATTCGTGAAAGGCTTGCATGTCTTTTCTGAATGCGGTTTGTTTGTCAAGCAAGCTGGCATCTAGCTTTGCCAATTTCTGCTTTTGAGCGTCGGTTAACTCAAGACGGTCAAATGGCGTTGGTTGAGCGTTTTGTTCAGACGCGCGTTTGTCGCTTTTGGCTTTTTTGCTAGGCTTATTGTCCATTTTGGCAGTGAGCTGTTTTTGTTGTTCAGCATTCAAAACTTGCCATACTTGTTGACGCACCTGTGCTTGTTTTAGGTGTTCAAGTTGGTGGCTGGCAACTTTGGCTGCCGCCTCAACTTTGATCGCGTCTTCGTTAAATTTACCAGACTCAATCATGGCAATCATGGAGTGAGGCATACGAGGTCCGGGCATTCCCTGTGGTCCTTGTTGGTCTTGACGACGGTCAAATTGGGCTTCGTCTCTCTCCATTGGTGGGCGGTCAGGGCGATCCATATCGCGTTCGTCCGGCCCTGAACGGTGTTCATGGCGAGCAAATTCATCGTTTCGAGGGCCTCGTTTGCCTTTGTTTTCAGGGCCGGGGCCACGCTGGTGTTTACCGTCTTTCATCGGTGCATTGGCAACCAAAATCTCGTGGATCGCTTGGCGTTGCTCGGGAGAAAGTGACAAATCTTTAAACAAAAATGAAATTTCTGGCGCTTCCGCTGGTCTCATCTCGTGATTGAGGGGGCCACGATCATCGTTGTGGCGCTCTGGCATAGCGGACGCAGGAAGACTCATTAATAAACCGGCAATGATGGGAACTAAAATACGCTTTTTCATCTCTATGTCTCCTTTGTTTCGACGTTTTCAAGTCTAGGGGCCGTAAAGCAAAGAAAGTCACCAACCTTGTAAAGCTTACGTAAAGCTAGCTGTTGAATTTTGCTACTATTATTTAATCTGAGTAGCATATTAATTGGGTAATTTTTGTTACGTTGATGGTGAATAAATAAGCAGCGTATACAGATTCCTGCTATACAAAGTATGTGTTTATTGTGAGGAAATTACGTTGGAAAGAAGTCAATCCAATGCTTATCAATCGATTTTGATCATCGATGACGACCGCGAACTAACCGATATGCTAAAAAGCTATCTTGAGACCGCGGGTTATGCAGTAACAGTTGCCAATGACGGTGGTGAAGGCTTGTCTAAAGCGACCACTGGCGAGAATCCAGATTTGATATTGCTAGATGTAATGATGCCGGTTCTGGATGGTTTTGAAGTATTGAAAAAGCTGCGTCAAAGTCACTTAACGCCGGTACTTATGCTGACCGCAAAAGGCGATGACTACGACCGCATTTTAGGCTTAGAGCTGGGTGCCGATGACTATTTGCCTAAACCGTTTAACCACCGAGAATTGCTGGCTCGTATTAAGGCGATTTTTCGCCGTTTAGAACTCACTTCGAACACACGTCAGCAGCAGGATCTTCATTTCAACGATATCCATTTGAGCATCAGTCGCCAAACGGTACATTGCAATGATAATTTGGTCGGTCTAACGGGAACTGAATTTTCAATTTTACGCATGCTGATGATCAATGCGGGAGAACTGGTGACCAAAGATGACATCAGTCAGAAAGTGATGGGGCGTAAACTGATGGCCTTTGACCGCAGTATTGACATGCACGTGAGCAATATTCGTAAGAAATTGGCTGAGTTTAGCCATGACGAGAAAATTAAAACCATTCGCGGTAGCGGTTATTTGTTGCGTCAGGAATCATGTCAGCCATAGACATCTTAAACCCGTCGAAAAAACTAGCTTCACGTTTATTTCTCTGGTTCTGGGTCACGACAGTCTCGACGGCTTTGGTCGCGATGTGGGTGGGGCAACTACTGATTTCACATGTGGAATTAGGCACGCCTAGTGGCGCAGAACTTAAAATGCTGAACCATGCCATCGAGAATTTGGAAGGGCGTCCTCGGATAGTCATGCCTATTCAAACCCTTTTGCGTGATGTCAGCATGGAAGAAAGACACGCGCTTTCAGCCGTTGATTTGTCTAATCGTCGGGTGGTCAATGCCGGACCACCTATGCCGCCTGAAGAGCAGGAAGTGCTTGTACAAGTTGCCTTTCAGCAATATCCCATCACGATAAAACGAGGCCGAATAACCTTTATTGGGCCGAGAACATTTTCGGTCGGTGGGCGCGAATATGCGCTGTTTCTAGGCAAATTTGACGGGCGCGGCCCCGGAGGCCCTGCTGATGATCTGGTCTGGATCGCGCCAATAGCGATATTGTTATCGGTGGTGTGGTGTTATTTGTTTGCCTCTTCTGTGGTTAAACCTATTCAAGAGTTGCAGCAACGCTCTCGACAACTTGCCAAAGGCGATTGGGATGCGCGGGTAGACTTACGCCATTTTGGTAAAGATGAAACTGGTCAATTGGCGCAAGACTTCAATGTAATGGCGGAAAAGCTTGAGAGCATGTGGCGAGGCCAACAACGGCTTCTTGCTGACATTTCTCACGAATTGCGCTCGCCATTAGCTCGTTTACAAATGGCGTTGGGCTTAGCTGAACAGCAGGATATCGACGCCTCAACCTTAACGCGTATAGAGCGTGAGGCTGAGCGGATGGAGCAATTAATCGACCAACTATTAAAGCTCACGCGCACTGAGTCTGGGCAAGTTAATTTTGTTACTATGCCTCTTTCTGGTTGGTTAAAGTCGATTATTACTGATGCCAATTTTGAAGCGTCGAACTTGAATAAAACCGTAGTTTGTCACAACCTTCCCGACATCGATGTGCAAGTTAATCAAGACTTGATACGCAGCGCTGTCGAAAATGTGATTCGCAATGCCATTCGCTACGCGGAGAAAAAGGTTGAGGTTGAGGTGACGCATCGCGACGACTTGTGGACCGTAGTGATTAACGATGATGGCCCAGGGCTACCGCAATCAGAGTGTGCTAACGTATTCACCCCGTTTTATCGCCCGACCACTTCACGAGAACGTGAATCTGGTGGCGCAGGATTGGGTTTAGCAATTGCAAAAGCCGCGGTTGATCTGCATCATGGCAGCATTAATGCTTCGCCAAGAGCGAATGGTGGTTTATCCGTTACGCTGTGTATGCCGGTAATCGTGACTAATGAAATGGAAAATAACGCCTGAGGCGTCACTCCCTGACGCCTATCATCAAGCCATAACGCCTTTTTGGAACGAGTGCGTGGTGCAAGACCGTTTTATCGGGCAGCACGCAGTGCCTATTCACTATGCGTATTGCCTTCCTGACAATCCTTCAGCAACGGTTGTGATAAGTTCAGGGCGGATCGAATCGTTGTTAAAGTACAAAGAAGTTATTTTCGATCTGTATCAAAATAACTTGGCTGTGTTTATTCTTGATCATCGCGGCCAAGGGTTGTCGGGGCGTATGACTCAAGACCCTCATCAAGGTTATGTACAAGACTTTGGTGACTATGTGGCTGACTTTGCCCAGTTCTTTGAGCAAATTGTTACTCCAAAAGCCACACAACCCTGCACCTTGCTTTGTCATTCAATGGGATCAGCCATTGGCGCGCTTACCTTACTCAATCATCCGACTTGGTTTGAACGAGCCATATTTTGCTCACCGATGTTTGGTATTAAACCGGCATTTCCCAACTGGCTGTCGACGATATTGATCGGCGCAGGGATGAGCGTTAATAAGCTAAAGCGCGAGCCTCAAGGGTATTTTCCAGGGCAACGTGGCTACCATGCTTACCCGTTCCCCGTGAACACGTTAACCCACAGCAAAGTGCGTTATCAATTGTTTCGTGACCTTTACGAAACACAGCCAGAATTGCAGCTTGGGGGCGTGACTACCGCTTGGTTGCGGGCAGCCTTGATTGCCATGAACACCATAGAGAATAACACCAGCAAACTCACCTTACCGGTACTCGCCTTCAGCGCGAAAATGGATTTGGTTGTAGACAATCGTCGGCAACAGCGTGTGATTAATAGCATGCCCAATGCGCGCCTTGTGAAAGTGTCGGGCGCTAAACACGAGTTGTTGATCGAAAAAGATCCAATTCGACACGAAGTGATGCAACACATTTTGGATTTTGTGTTTTCATCGGTACACTAACGCCCGTCGCTTAATTTGTGGTAACTCAGCATGCTAGATATCGTTTTATATCAACCCGAAATTCCACCCAATACGGGTAACATTATTCGCCTTTGTGCAAATACTGGATTCTCTTTACACCTTATTGAGCCTTTGGGGTTTGAGTGGGATGACAAGCGCGTGCGCCGAGCGGGTTTAGATTACCATGAGTTTGCTGAGGTCAAGCGCCACAAAGACTTACAAGCTTATATTGACGAACGCCAACCCAAGCGAATTTTTGCCTGCACAACGAAGGGGCGAATGTTCCATAGTGACGTGAGCTACGCACTTGGCGATGCTTTGTTATTTGGCCCGGAAACACGTGGCCTACCCGATGATGTAATTCAATCATTGCCAGAAGAACAACGAGTTCGTATTCCAATGCTACCCGATAGCCGAAGTATGAATTTGTCGAACGCGGTATCTGTGTTTGTTTATGAATCTTGGCGACAACTCGGTTATTCACAAGCAAGATAAGCCTCTTCGCCTTGTAAATAAGGCTGTCTTTTTATCGCCAATTGCTCTATCAATTTCCCCGCAATTGGCGACTAGTTCCCCTTTAATAGCGTAATTTAGTGCCTTAAAACGCCATTATCTAGACTAAAGATTAAGCTTTTGAACTTGTAATGCAAATAGCAATAGTTATCATTTGTTGCCTTATTGTTATGGAGGCGGCATGGATATTATTCTTGAAGGTGGTTGGGTACTTTGGGCGCTGATCGCAATTTCTATTTATTCATTGGCGACAATGGGCTATTTGTGGGTACAAAGCCGCGAAGTAGTGGTAACACATATTACGTCGCAACACGCTCGCCAACACTCGCTGTTAAAAGCACTTGAAGCCATTAAACAAGCTAACACCGATGACGCTGGGTTGGCTGAAAAGCTCACAGCCCAAGCCTATACACGTCTTACAGACTTTCGCCAATCAATGCGTCCGCTCGAGATTATTGCGGCCGCTGCGCCGTTAATTGGTTTGCTTGGCACAGTATTGGGAATGATTGAGGCTTTTGCTGCTTTATCTGAAGTAGAAGGGCAAATCGATCCTGCGCTTCTCGCTGGTGGTATTTGGCAGGCACTGCTGACAACTGCGGCTGGTTTGATTGTCGCCATCCCAGCTTTAGTAGTGTGGCATATGCTCGACCGTCGCATCGAGCGAACCAGCGCCGTACTTAACGAATATATCGTGAACGCCAAGTAGGTTGGGTTTTCAACATGCTGACTTCAACTGCGCGAAAGAAACCAAGTATTGGACTAACACCACTGATTGATGTGGTGTTTATTCTGTTAATTTTTTTCATGTTAGTGATGCAGTTTCAGCAGTTTCAACAAAACTCGGTAGTGTTGAAAAAGTCTGACCGCCAAGGCCGCCAACAACCGAATACCGAGACCGTAACGGTACTACCAGACTCGCAATGTTTGTATCAAACACAGGTACTGACATGTCATGACGTAATAACCACGCTTAAGTCTCTAGATAACATACAAGTATTGATTGCCTATGATGACGCTACATCGTTACAGATGCTGATGCATTGGCATGATCAGTTTGCCGAACAATTTGCTTCTGTATCACTAGCGGTGCGCTTTAGTGAGCCGTTACCGGAGCACGAAAAATGAAGCCGTCTCTACTGAGTCAATCACGTGCCCGCCCTGATATCGAACCCGTTTTGCCACTGATTAATGTGGTTTTTTTGCTGCTGATCTTCTTTTTGATGACAGGGAAAATGCAGCAGCCTACAGATATATCCATCGTACCTCCTGAGCAAACGCGAGAGGTTGAGCCGTCATTGGTCGACCCGCAAATATGGTTGTACGTTAACCGTCAAGGTAGAGCGTCATATCAAGGGCAGCCTATTGATAACTTTGCCGAGTTACCACAAGCCAAATCGCAAACCGCCTTGGTGGTTTGTGCCGACGCGAGCTTGTCGGGAGCACAGTTGAATGCGGTGCTAAGTGAGTTAGCGAAGGTTTCTATAACACAGATTGCAATTGTTACCGAGAGGGTGCCCCAATGAGAGTAATCATGGTTATGGGATCGGTAGCCGTGCACTGTGTGTTGTTGTTGGCTATAGTGCACTTTGATCATCAAATCTCGGGCAGCGAACAAACGCGAACTGGTGGCCTAAAAGCGCCGAATGTGTCTGTAGCGCATATGCAATTGCCTGCGCCTAAACCAACGTTACAACCTGCCGCGACTAACGTAACTCAAGCAGAGGATGCGCCGCAAATTGAAGAGCAAAGCTATCACACTACTATGCTTGATGATGCAGTGGGAAAGCAGAAAGAAATTGAAGACGTTGCTAAATTAACCCCAAATAATCAATCACCAGAACCAGAACCAGAACCAGAACCAGAACCAGAACCAGAACCAGAGCCAACAACCAAAGAGGCTCAGCCGCAAAACACACAACAGAAAGTGGCGAAGCGCTCTCCTTCTGTCGAGCCTGAAAATGTATCAGATCCGGCTCCAATATCGTCTGATCTTGATATCGACACCCTCGCGGTTAACCACGTCGACCAAAATGAGGCAGAGCAACCTTCCACGCCGACCGCGACTGAACCGCAACAGGCCATAGCGAGTGCTGGACAGCAAGGCGATAACGCAGAGCGCCCAACACTGGCTGGTAACGAAGTAGATGATTCACAGTGGGAAGCCTACAAGGCATCCGTATTTTCAGCCATTAATGCCCAAAAAGTTTATCCGAAACAAGCCCGTATACGCCGCGCAGAAGGCGTTGTAGTGGTGCGTTTTGTGGTGACTCGCCAAGGAAAGGTTAGTCGATTTGAGTTGTTGGAAAAAGCGCGGAGCAAGCATTTAAATCGCAGTACTCATCGCTTGTTCGCTGAACTTTCGTTGCCAACGCCGGCAACCGATTTGGCCGCTAATTTTCCCTCAACCATGACAATTCCAATTAAATACTCACTTAACTAGGTTTTTATCATGAAATTAAATTCGATCTCCCTTGCAATTAGCATGTCGCTCGTGGCTTCTGCTGCATTCGCGCAAGAAGAACAGCTACCAACACTCGAAGTTCAGGCAACCTTGTCTGAAGCCGACAAAGTGAAAGCTGTTGAGGGCCAACGCGTTGGTGCTTCAGAAGGCGCACAGTTGATCACCAGTGACTATATTCAGGCTCAGCAATCGACAACCCTTGCCGATGCACTGCGCAAAACCACGAGTATTCAAATTGACGAAGAGGGCGGCCCACAAAGTTCATTGATCTATATTCGCGGCTTTTCTCAAGACCAAATTAGTGTTCGTGTTGAAGGCGCACCGAAAAACTTCAGCCAAGTACGTCATGGCGGAGCGGGCAGTACATGGCTGGAGCCAGACATGTACAAGAGCATTACCGTTGTACCGGGTGTTGTTTCGAACGTTTACGGTAATGGTTCGTTAGGTGGTGTCGTGTTGTTTGAAACCAAAGACCCCGAAGACATCATTAAGCAAGGCCGTGACTGGGGTGTTAATTTACGCGGTGGTGTAGAGACCAATGGTGAAAGTGAATACATCAGTATTGATGCGGCTAAACAGTTCTCTGATAAATTTGCCTTTTCTACCACCTTAGTGACACGAGATACCGACCCATACGAAGACGGTGAAGGTAGAGAAACACTCCAAGGAGCAACCAATACGAAAGATCGCAATGGCTTGGTGAAAGGGGTGTTTACGCCAACAAACGAGCAGCGCCTGGAAGTTTCATATCAGCGCAATGAAAAAGATTATACCGCACGCACAACGTCTGGCAGCGGTGCCTACAGCGACCCTCGCGATACCGAAGTGCGTGAGAATACGTCGAGTTTAATGTATTCATTCAACCCTGAAGACAATCAATATATAAACCTTCGCACACGACTTTCGGCCACGTCTACCGACCGCTGGCGTAAAACAGTTGGTGCAGATGATGCGACTACTTGGGGTGTAGACACCACCTATTTTGAATTTGAAAACATCAGTGATTTGATCCAGAGCGATGAGGTGATTCACCAATTGCGTTTTGGTGTGGACTATACCAATGATGACGTACTAACTGCGTATACCGGTAGCAGTGGCTTGCCGATTGAACGCGAGCGCAGTCAATATGGTATTTATTTGAGTGACACTATTTATATTGGTGAAACCTTAGAAGTTGTTGCCAGTGCCCGATACGATAATTTCGAAAATGAAAACGGCGACGACAGTATCGAAGAGTCGGCGTTTTCACCTAAAGTTAGCGTAAGCTGGTTGCCGTTTGAAAGTACCGCAGCTCGTGGTTTGTCAGTTTATGGTGTTGTGGGAACTGGCTTCCGAAGCCCTTCTGTGCACGAAGCGTTTGGCCGTGGTGACCCTGAGCCTACATGTGGGCGTCGTAGCTGTTCTGAAGTGCGCCCTAACGAGTCACTAAAAGGCGAGAGTTCAGACAGTTGGGAAGCCGGTATACGCTATAATCGCAATGGTTTATTGACCAGCAATGACCAGTTGACCTTCCAAGTGGGATATATCAAAAACGATGTGGAAGACATGATCGCGTCTGCGGAAGTCGATTCATACCAAGCAGACGTTGATGGTGACGGCCGTGTTGATACGGTATTAGTGAATCAATTCATCAATATTGATCACGCTGAAATTGACGGTTTTGAGCTTTCATTGAACTACGCCAGTGACAGCTACTTTGCTGCCGTAACAGCGCAAAACCTCGATGGTGTGGATGGAGAAGGTGCGAAATTGGCTGATATTGCACCTGCGAGTATCAATGCTTCAGTAGGGATGTATTTATTCGACGGTAAATCACGCGTAGGTATTGATATGACTAACCGTGATGATCGAGAGTATGTACAGCGCAACGTTGAGCGTCGTCGTGAAGGGTACACCATCTATGATCTATTCGGTTCATACCAAGTGACCGACAATCTGTTATTGCAATTGCGCGTAGCGAACTTGTTTGACGAGTTATACGCCAAACGCAGTATCACAGAATTAGAAAATGACGACGGTACAATTGAAGATGTTACGACTTACCAACCAGGTCGTAATTTCAAATTCACCGTGTCATACACGTTCTAATAGCCAATGATTAACAACGTGCTGATTAAGCTACATCGCTGGGCGGGTTTTCCGCTCGGCGTGTTGTTTATTGTGACTTTGGTCAGTGGCATAGTTACCGGTATTGACGACTTTTTAGACATGCAAAAGTCACTGGATTATGAGGCTGCGTCTCTCAGTAACAGTGAGGTTGCAAATGCTGTTGCCAAGTTAAACCAGACGCACCCCTCTAATCGGCAAATACTCTTGCCCACAGTGTCAGTGCCTGCGTTTGCCGTATCGCTGAGAGGGGAGAAATTCTATTATGCTCCAGATTCGCTACAGCTATTGGAGCATGAAGTCAGTCAACGCGATGGCTTTTTCAGTTTTATGCTACGATTGCATCGCAATTATTTACTCGGTAGAACAGGCGCGGGTGGCCTGTCTGGCGCAGAAATCGTCGCATGGGTAGGGCTGTTGTCTATGCTGATTAGCCTCCTAGGCATTTACTTGTGGTGGCCGCATCGACGCACATTCAAAGTGCGTCGGCTGGTGCCAACGAATAACAAAATATCCAGTTATTACTTTTCTCATCTGTCTTCTGGCATCGTTACAGTAGCCGTTGTCATTCTGTTTGCATTGACGGGGGCGGGGATCACCTATCGCACAATTGCTCAGTCGTTATTGCTGCCAGATCAAACCGAATCACACACTGAGACGCGAATCTATCACGCTGCTGGATGGCAGGGGGCGGTAAATACCGCGAAATCAGTATTTCCAAATGGCGATTTGATCAGTGTTAGCTTTGGTGGAGGGCGACGCACCCCCGCTCAATATGCTGATGCGGCTCAATTTCGATTTCATACCGACGGAGACTGGTTAGGCATGGCGGGTTCGATCGTTTATATCGACGCATCCAGTGGTGCGTACCTAGGACGCCAAGCATTTGCAGACTATTCAGCTGGTCGGCAATTGTATGAATTGATGCTGCCGTTACACACCGGACGTGGAATTACCTCGGTTTATTTGCTGAGTATGTTGGTAATGATGAGTTTGTGTTTGGTAATGGTCATCGCAGGGGTAACAAGCTTTGTAATGAAAAAATCCAAATTAGAAAAAAAGCTTAAGCAAGCATCTATCAAATTAACTGAACAGGCAAAAATGAAATTTGTGCCTAATAAGGAGACATCATGAAACAGTTACTTCTAGCTGCGCTAGTGAGCGTAGTCTGTAGTGTGATTGCGATCAATGTATTTGCCCCCTCACAACCAGTTGGCGGGCCAGGCGAAGGTGGTTTCAATGGCGGGCAACCGAGTTTTCAGCCCAGTATGAATCCCGACGATGCACAAGTTCAAGGGGGGCAACGTGGTAATCGCCAAGGTGCGGAGCAACAAGGTAATCGCGGCGGCCATGGTGGGCAGGCGCAGGCTGGACAACGCGGCAATCGACAAGGTACGGAACAGCAAGCTAACCGCGGCGGCCATGGTGGGCAGACACAGGCAGGTCAGCGTGGAAATCGCCAAGGCAAACAAGAAACTGCAAATATGCAGCAAAACCATGGACGAGGGGGGCAGATAGCAGGACTCAGTTATGGTCAGATTGAAAAATCATTGGAATTGATGACGCCAAAATTGGCGCTATTGCCCGAGCAACAAGATGCCATTAGAGTGTTACTCACTCAATACGCCAGCGACGCGAAAACCCAGCGTGAAGCCTTTATGCATAGCCGCGAAGCGCTAATGCAACTAGACATGACTGACGAGCAATACACACAAAACAAAGCAAGATTATTGTCTCAGTCGAGCACGGCTTATCAGACAATGTTGGTTAATATGTTGTCGGTTCGCGAAGCTATTTATGGCCTACTAAACCCTACGCAAACAAGTATTTTGAGTGGTTTGGAAAGCCAGCAATAAGGCTAATTTTCAAGCAAAATGTAAAGGTTGAGTAAGGTGTGTGCTTAATGGGCACGCACCTTTTGGTATCTGCCGATAAATCCATTATAACGTTAGCCTCGAAATTGCGTGGCGATGTTTTAACGTTCACATTCCAGTGCCACCATCAAACTAATTTTTACGCGAGCCACTATGCTTAAAACGATTACTCAATCGGTTTGGACGAAAAGAGCCCTCTTTTTCGTGATTGTTTGTGCCCCTTTATATGCACTTTGGCAGATATTGTCTGTGCCTGAAATGCACGACGATTTTTTATTTGCTCCAGCCACAGTGGGAGATATTGAAAAAAGTATTGTCGCGACAGGTCAGCTTGAACCCAAGCGCTATGTAGAAGTAGGGGCGCAGGTTTCAGGGCAAGTAGAAAATATTCGCGTGGAAGAAGGCGATGTGGTGAAGCAAGGCGATTTGTTGGTAGAAATCGACGCCACCGTATTTGAAACCCAAGTGCAGAAGACCGAAGCGGACTTAGAAAACAAAAAAGCCCAGTTAGCGCAACTCAAAGCCGAGCGAGAATTGTCGATCATTCGCGCCAAACGCAATGAAGAGCTCTATGCGCAAGATGCTGTTAGTGCTGATGACGTATACAGCAGTAAAACAGAACTCAAGGTACTGGATTCGAAAATCAGTGCGTCTATCGCTCAAATCAAAGCAGATGAAGCATCATTAGCCGGTGATCGCGCCACATTGGGGTTCGCCAAAATTTATGCGCCTATCGATGGCACAGTAGCCAGTATTGATGTGCGCGAAGGGCAAACCCTGAATGCCAATCAAAATGCCCCGACGTTACTGCAGATTTCAGATTTGCAAACGATGACGATCCGAGCGGAAGTGTCAGAAGCTGACGTAAGTAAAATTGAAAAAGGCATGCCGGTTTATTTTGCCACACTTGGCGATATGAATACGCATTACTACAGCGAAGTGCGTCAGGTGTTACCCACTCCCGAAGTAGTCAATGATGTAGTGTTGTATCAGGTGCTCATTGATATTGAAAATACCACAGGCAAGTTAATGGACTCGATGACAACCCAGGTATTTTTTGTTCAAGATAAGCGTGAAAACACAATTGTAGTACCACTTGCTGCTGTGAAAGGGCGCGGCAACATGACCTTTGTGTTGGTTCAAGAGGGAGAGCAAGTGGTAAGGCGGCCCGTGCAAACGGGAGTTAAAAACCGCACTATGGTAGAAATTACCCAAGGCCTAGCGGCCGGTGAACAAGTCGTGATTGGGCGACGCTCTGAAACAAAGGCCACTACGACTACCCGTTCTCAACAAATGGGGCCGCCTGATGGTATGCCACCACCGGGTGGTGATGGTCCTAGAGGGCGTCGCGGTGGCTTCTAATCAGCCTTTATTGTCTCTTCGCAATGTGAGTCGCAGTTATGCCTCGGAAGGGGTTGAAGTTACCGCGCTTGATGGTGTCAACCTCACGATCAATGAAGGTGAGTTTATTGCCATTATGGGCCAATCAGGCTCAGGCAAGTCGACCCTGATGAATATTTTGGGTTGTTTAGACAAGCCGACTCAGGGTGACTATCTTATTCGCGGCCAGTCGGTGGCATCGTTGAATGTTGAACAGCTTTCGGCGCTGCGCTTAAAAACCTTTGGCTTTGTGTTTCAGCGCTATCAATTATTGTCGTCTTTAACGGCCATTGAGAATGTGGCTTTGCCTGCAATTTACAGTGGCACACCGCAGGTTGAGCGTACTGAAAAAGCCAAACAGCTGTTGGCAAAACTCGGTCTGGCGGATCGCGATGAACATCGACCGGGAGAATTATCAGGCGGGCAGCAACAGCGGGTGTCTGTCGCGCGAGCGTTAATCAATGGCGCTGACGTTATATTGGCAGATGAACCCACAGGGGCGTTGGACTCCAGTAGTGGTGAGCAACTGTTATCCTTGCTTAAAGCTTTGCATACAGAAGGCGTAACGGTGATTCTGATCACCCATGATCCAGCAGTTGCCGAGCATGCACAGCGGCAAGTACAGCTACTCGATGGTAAAATTGTCGCCGATACTGGCGTGCAAACAGACCAGATATCGCCTTCTGCCCCTCAATCTAACAATGTCATTACGCCTTATCCTAGTATTTCTACCGGATCTGCTTTGGCAATGGCGTTTGGTTCGTTGCGTTTGAATTGGTTTAGAACCTTACTCACCCTGTTGGGGATCATCATCGGGGTGGCGGCAGTTGTTACTATGATGGCAATTGGTGAAGGCGGAAAACAAGACGTACTGAAACGTATTGAGTCGATTGGGACTAATCTTATTTCGATACGTCCGGGGGGAGCAAACATTCGTGCCTCAGGTGATGTGGCAACATTATCGATCGAAGATGCCAATGCGTTAAAAGGCTTGCCGGGTGTACTTCACGTGGCACCTGAACGTACCAGCCGCAATACCATGCGTTATGGAGAAAATGATTTTTCGGGGCGGATTACGGGCACCACTACAGACTACCTCTATGCCAAAGATTGGGAAATGGCCCAAGGCGTGTTTTTCACCGAGCAAGATGTGGCAGATTACGCCCCCGTTGTGGTGATTGGCGACACAGTGGCAGAAACCCTATTTGAAGATAAATACCAAGCGGTTGGCCAGTACATCTTGATGAAAAGTGCGTTCTATCAAGTGATCGGGGTACTCAAATCTAAAGGAGCGAGTGCCGGAGGGAGTGACATGGATGACGAAGTGTTAATCCCCATTACCACTGGCAGATTGAAAGTGTTTGGTCGTGAATACCTCAGTGGTATTACCGTAAAAGCCAGCGACACTGACGCAGTTACCGAGCTTCAAGACCTCATTCTTGCAGTATTGACCCAACGTCATGGCAAAGAAGATGTCATGGTACGCACCACTGACTCCTTGGTGGAAGCGGTGACAGAAACGCAAAATACGCTTACTTGGCTGCTTGCCTCCGTTGCTGGCATTTCCCTCTTTGTTGGCGGGATCGGCGTAATGAACATCATGTTAGTGAATGTCTCGGAACGCAAACGAGAGATAGGTTTGCGCATGGCGACGGGCGCTAAACCCAAAGATATTCTCAAGCAGTTCAATATTGAGGCTTGGGTGGTGTGCATACTCGGTGGCCTGATCGGTATTCTACTCGGGTATGTGGTTATCTTTTTGCTTTCTCAATTCGATATCGCCGTGGCGTACACGCTGATGCCACCTGTGTTGGCCTTTATTACTTCTCTGGTGGTGGGGCTGATTTTTGGTTACGCACCGGCCCATAAAGCCGCTCAGTTAAACCCCATTGATGCATTGGCTGAGGATTAGTTCACGTGTTCAAAGTTGTTCCTTTTGTTGCGCTACTAGCGCTTTGTGGTTGTGCTTATAGTCCTGCACAATTGCGCCCTGAATTTGAGGCGCCTGAAGCCTTTTCTCAGTATACACAGCAGCCTATTGTTATTGATGCTCAATGGTGGCAGTCGTTTCAATCGGGTGAGCTTAGCGGTTTAATGACCGAGTTAACCCAAAGCAACCTCACCTTGTCTGATGCGCAGCTCAGACTCTCTCAGGCGCAGTTGCAATATCAACGCAGTCACGCCGATGATTTACCGGCGGTAACTGCGAGTGCCAGTGGCAGAAGTGCACGTGATCTCGACACCAGTACGCAGCAATCTAGTTCCAGCGCGGGATTGGGCGTGAGCTACGACTTCGATATATGGGGGAGCCGTGAAGCAGAGCAACTGGCGGCAGAACTCGACGTGGATGTGGCACAAGAACAGTGGCGCAGTGCGGCGTTACAAATGCAAGCGTCTTTAGCGACTCACTACATCACCATGTTGAGTTTGCAACAACGCAGAAATATTGCGCGGCAAAATGTGGAGGCGTCTGAAAAGCTGTTAACGTTAATTAACGTTCGTTATCAAGCAGGCGATACCTCGGGGATAGAGGTGGCCCAGCAACGCAATACACTGTTGGCCGCAAAAGCAGAATTACTCTCTATTGAAAACAATATCGTGCTGCGCAATCGTCAAATTGCGGCTTTGCTTGGTGATACTGGGTTTAGCGCTCGGGATTATGCGGCCGATATTAACGAGTTGGCACTGCCTAATATCACTATTTCACAGCCGGCCAGTATTATTGCGCAAAAGCCCGAGGTAAAAGCTGCGCTTAAGCAGTGGCAATTGGCTGATATCGACGTGTATCAGGCGAGCATTGCCGGTTTACCGGGTTTGAGTTTTAGCGCGAGCTTATCGCTGAGTGATTTACTGACGCTTGCTGATGGATGGAGTGTGAGCGGTGCGTTAAGCTCTGCAGCCACACTGTTTGACAACGACAAGCGGGCTCTGGCAGAAGCGGTTAACCGCGTGTCTTTGTCTATCGCAGTAAACAATGTGAAATCGGTAACGCTAGACGCCACACAAACCCTGTTAGACAGTTTGGACAGTTATCGTTATCTAGAACAAGCCTATCAGTTAGACTTGCAAGAACTCGACAATAATCGTCGCTTGTATCAACTGTCGGAGATTCGCTATAAATCGGGTGACACCGATTTTCTCACCCTGCTTAATGCTCAGCGCAGCTGGTTCTCAGCCCAACTTGCTGTAGTTAATAGTTATCGAGATTTACTTATTGGTTCAGTTGACGTGTATCTAGCGGCTGGCGGCATGCCTAAATTGGTCACACCGTAGCGCGTTTATTGGGCTGTTTTACTCGAACCTTTGAGTGCATTATTTAGCTGTTTCATCTCTTTGGCGGTGAGGTTGCGCCATTGGCCAGGTTTCAACTGGTCGAGTTCCAGGTGCATGATACGCGTGCGTTTTAGTTTGGTAACTTCATAGCCTAAGAATTCGCACATGCGACGAATCTGTCGGTTTAAGCCTTGGGTAAGGATAATATTGAATTTAAATTTACCTCGGGCTTTTACTACACAGGGTTTTGTCACCGTACCGAGAATAGGTACGCCTTTCGCCATTTTTTGCAAAAACCGCTCACTGATAGGCTGGTTCACCGTTACTTCGTATTCTTTGTCGTGAGCATTTTCGGCACGCAAAATCTTATTCACAATATCACCGTCGCTGGTGAGTAAGATAAGCCCTTCTGAGGGTTTGTCTAAGCGGCCAATGGGAAAAATGCGTTCTTTGTGTTTGATTGCATCTATGATGTTACCTCTAACGTGACGCTCGGTGGTGCAGGTAATACCGATAGGCTTGTTATAGGCAATGTAGACGCGGTCTGACTTGTCTTTCGCCACTGCCCCAATGAGTTTATTGTCGACTTTAACCCTATCGCCCGATGACACCTTAGTGCCTAGCTCGGGTTTTTTATCGTTAATGGTTACACGCCCTTGCTCAATCAGTTTGTCGGCTTCTCTACGCGAGCAAAAGCCCGTATCACTGATGTATTTGTTGAGCCTTTTCGGCGCGTCGTCGGTCATGTTGGTGTGTCCTCATTAAGTGTGACTGAGTGAGTCAACCTGCCAGACTGGAAAGGGGCTGGTCACTTCGGGGGGATTCTATCAAAAGCGCAGGCATTCGCCACCACACTCGTGCGTTAAATTCGACAGGTTTCACGTATTCTTGCGTTGAGAATACTGGAATTGTGAATCAGTCCGAGTATGATTTCAGTCGAACCACCTAACGACAAGATAATAAGGTTATTTATGAAAAAGTTTGGTTGGCTGGTACTTTCAGCCCCTCTGCTGTTTGCTTGTGGAGAGTCGTCCACGCAAACGGTGGCCGTTGCGCAAGCCGATGCCGAAAAGGTAACGCATATTCAATCGGGCAAAGATTATCACTCTTTGTCTAACCCCGAAGCGGTAAAGGTAACGCATATCGACCTTGACCTCACGGCAGATTTTACTGCGCATATTTTGAAAGGTACGGCGGCATTAACCTATAAACGAGTGCAGCCCGACGCCAGTGAATTGGTTGTAGACACCCGTGCTTTGGACATCCAAGGCGTTACAGCAAATGGCAAATCGGTGGAATTTACTTTAGATAAAGCCGACCCTGAGCTAGGTTCAGCGCTTCGTATTCAACTGCCTACTGGCGTGAATAAAGTCACTATTGCTTATCAAACTTCGTCAGAAGCGTCGGGTGTGCAGTGGTTAACACCGGCGCAAACGGCCGGTAAAAATCACCCGTTCTTGTTTACCCAAGCACAAGCGGTTCACGCCCGTAGTTTTATTCCGCTACAAGACTCGCCACAAGTGCGAGTAACCTACAATGCAACCATTCATACGCCTGACGATCTACTTGCGGTGATGAGTGCGGCTAACGACCCGCAAACTCCTCGCGATGGAGAGTATGAATTCAGCATGCCTCAACCTATTCCGTCGTATTTGATTGCGTTGGCGATTGGTGATTTGCATTTTAAAGCGATGGGCGAGCGCACAGGGGTTTACGCAGAACCCGCTCTTCTCGATGCGGCAGCCGCCGAGTTTGAAGATACAGAAAGCATGCTGATTGCGACCGAGAAAAAGTACGGGCCTTATCGTTGGGATCGCTACGACCTACTTATTTTGCCACCGTCATTTCCGTTTGGTGGCATGGAAAATCCTCGCCTGTCGTTTATCACTCCCACAGTAATTGCGGGTGACAAGAGCTTGGTGTCGTTGATTGCTCACGAATTGGCACATAGTTGGTCAGGTAATACGGTCACTAACGCGACATGGCGTGATTTGTGGTTAAACGAAGGTTTCACCACCTATTTAACCTACCGCATTATGGAAATGGTGTATGGTCACGATCGTTTCTGTATGGAAGCAGTATTAGGTTATCAAGACCTAGAGGCCGATATTGCTGATTTACCTGAGAACGACCAAATTCTGGCTATCGACCTTCGCGGTCGTAACCCTGACGATGTGTTCTCCAATATTCCTTACGAGAAGGGCGCATTGTTCCTACGTGAGCTTGAGCAAAAAGTAGGGCGTGATAATTTCGATGCCTTCTTGATGAACTACTTTGAGCACTTTGCTTTCCAGAGTATTACCACTGATGAATTCTTAGCTTACTTGCAAGATACTTTGTTGAAGCAATACCCTGACAAGCTCGATCAAGCCCGCATTGAACAGTGGATTTTTGCGCCGGGTATTCCAGAAGGGGCACCGCATCCTAAGTCGAACGCGTTTACTTTAATTGATGATGCGCGCTCAGCGTGGTTAGCGGGTGACTTGTTTGTGGCTGATATTCAAACTGCAAACTGGACGACTCATGAATGGTTGTACTTCCTCAATAACATGCCTGAAACGTTGTCGAACGAGCAATTGGTGGCTTTGGATTCGGCGTTTAACCTTACGCAGAGCAAGAATAATGAAATTGCACATAGCTGGTTAATGATTGCTGTGCGTAATGAATACAAAGCAGCTTACCCTCGTTTGCACGATTATTTAGTACACATTGGGCGCAATAAGTTGGTGAAACCACTTTATCGTGCGCTGTCGCAAACGCCAGAAGGTAAAGCCTTTGCTAAGAAAGCGTTTGAACAAGCCAAACCGGGTTATCACCCGTTAACGGTGCGTGCTAATGAAGGCTTTGTAAAAGACTAAGTCTCCGCGTTTTTTACGGTTCAATTAACGGCATCCATAGGGTGCCGTTTTGCTTTCTAATAACCGCGAGGGGCGGCAAACTTGTCTATTTCGGCTCATTGCAGAGTGTTGTTCGTGCTAAAATGAGAGCGTGTTTAGATACTAGGAAGACTATGCCCCCCATTGACAGACCCGTTGCTATTGCCTTGTTGGTTGCCGCCACTACCTTTATGGAAATCATGGATGCAACTGTAATTACAACATCACTCCCGATTATCGCCAACGACTTTGGTGTTGCGGCTTCGCATTTGTCCATTGGCGTATCAGCTTATCTGGTAGCCGTGACGATATTTGTGCCTTTGTCAGGCTGGATCACAGATCGTATTGGCCCTCGCAACGTGTTTGCGGGTGCTATTTGCGTGTTCAGCTTTGCTTCTGTTTTGTGCGCGCTGAGTGACTCTCTTATTACATTTACCCTAGCGCGTATTGTTCAAGGCGTGGGCGGGGCAATGATGGTGCCGGTGGGACGATTAGTGGTATTGCGATCAACTAGTAAAGCCCAGTTGGTAAATGCGATTGCACTGCTAACATGGCCAGCGCTGACCGCCCCGCTGATTGGTCCAATACTCGGCGGCTGGATTGCTATGAATTGGGGGTGGCAGTGGGTGTTTTTAATAAACTTGCCCTTTGGTGCAGTTGCTCTTATCGCGACTTTTTTACTTATCGATAATGAGAAAAGACAAACAGGTAAGTTTGATTTAGTCGGCTTTAGTCTTTGTGGTATTGGCTTTGGCTTATTTATGGCTGGCTTGGAGTTACTCAGTAGTGCAGGGCAAATTGCGCTTATACCTTCACTATTAGTGCTTGCTGGTTTCGGTGTTTTAGGCACGGCTATCTTTCACCTACATCGCAGTGATACGCCGTTATTTACTTTCTATGCGCTGCAATATCACACTTTTCGATTATCGGTATTAAGTGGCTCTCTGGCTCGCATTGCAATTGGAAGTGCGCCCTTTTTGTTACCTCTGATGTTTCAGCTTACCTTTGGCTATACCGCCGTGGAAGCTGGGTCATTATTGCTGTGGTTGTTTGCCGGCAATCTGGCCATGAAAACCATCACTACGTGGTTGATGAATACCTTTGGTTTCAAGCGCGTGCTATTAGTTAATGTAGTGATGATATCGGCGGGGTTTGCGTTGATTGGTACTGTATCGACAACCACACCCTATTGGTTGATATCGTTACTTTTATTCGTAAGTGGAATGAACCGTTCCATGCACTTTACAGCCCTCAACTCTATTGCATTTTCGGATGTGCCAGAGGAGAAAATGCGCGATGCCAATACGCTCAGTGGGATCATTAATCAAATGAACCGCGGGTTAGGCATTGCTGTTGGTGCCTTGTTATTGGCAATTGCTACATGGCTGTGTGGAAACAGTGCGGCAAGCCATGAGTTAATTGATTTTCAGCTCACTTTTTACTTCACCGCTGGCTTAGCATTGTTATCTTTACTCGATATCGCGAGACTACACCCAGATGCTGGTGGTGCCGTACTTAAGTGACAATCTTAGCTACTCAGTACCAGATTGATGAGGGGAAAATCGCTAAGACGAGCATTAAAAACAGGTTTGGTGACAACCAAACCTGTTTGAATAATACCGTTACCTTACAATAATTCGTGCGTTTAAAGGCTGAACCGGTCTATTGTTGCTGTGATGCATGGTATGTAAAAAAGCATTGAGCTGTTCAGCTGAAGCATCGTCCGAATGATCCATCACTAACCAAGTGACCCCTTCAGAACAAGGTGGGGTGGTGAGTGAGCCGTTAAAACGGAAATAGGTTTTTTCTGCAGGGATTAAATCACCTGCGGAAGCCAACTGCATGAGAGATTGTTTTTCTCCGGCATTATGAGGCATGTGATTCCAAACCGTAGACAGGGTTTTGTTTTCTGGGCCTGATTCAAACATGACGGCGACAACGGCTAAATTCCCATCCTTGTCAGCATGTACAAAGTGAGCTTCCATGGGATATTGTCGGCTTTCAATTAAATTTTCACTGGGTGAGTGAAAATGAAATTGCTTTAGTTCGTATTCGTGACCATCGAGGGTAATGTGGCTTCCCGGTTGGTAGTTAACCTGAATAGTGTGGCCATTATTAATCACTTCAAAGCCGCCAGGTTTATAATCCAGTTTAATTTCAGTCAGGTCGCTATCTATGGCGCCACTGATATTCACCGGAGATTGGTTTTTACCGACTGCGCAGGTAGAAAAATCTGTCGCTAGTTCACCCCAGTGTGTTGGGCCGTCCTGACCGTCGTAACTCCAGTGTGCAAGTTCTCCTGCATTTGCCATTAAAGCTGAACCAGCCAAGGCCGCAGCAATCAACGTTTTATAAAACATAGTTCACCTCATTGTTATTGTTGAACATTGAAAGTCAGGCATTTCAATATTCTGTCAGTGCATTTCTGACTGTTGGTGATTATAGAAGTTGATTTTATTAATCGCATGCAGACTTGGCGTAAAATTAGGAAACTTGTCGTATCTAGGTTTAATCCTCGACGTCTTGTGGATCAACGTTGTGCACAAGCTTCAATAGCATTGACGACAACTGTTCGCGCTCTTGCGAAGACAATACGGCCAGAATGTCAGTCTGATTATCGATATGGGGCACAATGGCTGCGTCTATGACGGATTGCCCTTTTGCGGTGAGTTTTACCAAGTTGCCGCGTTTGTCTTTAGGGTTGGGCAAGCGTTCTATTAATCCTGCTTTGGCAAGGTGGTCGAGGCGGTTTGTCATACTGCCTGATGAGATCATCGCCGTTTGATACAACTCTGTCGGTGCAAGCGTATAAGGCTCGCCACTTCGGCGTAGTGTAGCCAATACGTCAAATTCTCCAGGTTGTAAGCCAAATTCGGCGAAGTTAGGAGCCAGTATTTTTTGGCTAACCAATTGATAAAGTTCACCTAATCGACCGAATATCACCATAGACTCGGTTGGTAACTCGGGACACTCTTTATTCCACTGCTGCTCTGCTCTGCTGGCTCTGTCCATTTTTCTTTCCACAGTTTATCTCTACGTAAAGTTAGTTATCTCGACATAGAGATAAATTAAAAGTATCTTTGCGTCGAGATACTTTACCAACTTGAGAGAAAACATGCAGCGTATTTTTGGTTCAGCGACCTTGCTTGCTTTGGCGATAATGCTCATAGGCATTAACTTGCGCCCTTTGCTGGCGTCTTTGTCTCCTCTTGTGGGGCAAATTCAGGCTGCTTCTGGTTTGAGTGAAGGCGGTTTTGCTTTACTTACCAGTGTTCCAACGCTGTTAATGGGTTTATTAGCCTTGCTGGTTGGGTTTGGCGTAATTCGCTTGTCTGCTTTTACTGGGTGTGCACTGGCTCTGGTGTTGATCATTGCCGCTTGTATTGCTCGGGCACTGTCATTGTCATCGGAATTATTGATGCTGAGTGCTGTGCTAGCTGGGGGAGGGATTGCGATTGCTCAAGCCTTCATCCCCGGTGTGATAAAAACGGTTTTTGCCGAAAAAGCCGGCACGGTTACTGCGCTTTATACTACCTCTATTATGGCTGGGGCAGCTATTGCCAGTGCCACAACACCTCTCGTTTACCGTGCATTCGACACGCAAATCGCGTTGGGTGTATGGGCAGTTCCTGCGGCTATTGCCTTGGTGGTATGGGTTCAGGCGCAATTACGTGGCCGACAAGCTCGCTCACTGAGTAAACAAGCAGTACAGCCTATTCGAAAAGGCTTGCCCATCATTAAGCTGTGCCTGTTATTTGGCATCAGCACAGGTGGTTATGTTTTGGTACTGGCGTGGTTGCCCGCTTATTATCAACAATTAGGGTGGTCAGAAACGGCCTCAGGCACTTTGTTGAGTGCACTTACTGGCACCGAAATTATTGCTGGCTTTCTCGTCGCTTACTTACTGAATAAAAATGTGAGTTTACGCACCGGATTACTTACTGCGATTAGTGCGATCTTAGTGGGCTTATTACAACTGGCCTTTGCGCCAGAAGCCATGCTGGTGAGTTGTATTCTGTGCTTAGGGTTGGGTATTGGGGCTATGTTCCCGTTGTCGATTGTGACCACGTTAGAAAAGGCATCGAGTAACACCGAAGCTGGGCTACTTACGGCCATTGTACAAGGCGTGGGTTATTCAATTGCTGCCTTATTCCCGTTAGCCGCAGGTATTGTGAATCAATACGTTACCGATTTAAGTCTGGCTTGGTTAGGTATGCTGGTGGTTTGTGTGCCCCTGTTAGGTGTGGCAGTCTCGTTGTTCCCCGAACAGCAGAGGCAGTTAGCCCCTTCTTGCTAGTTATGGACAAAAGCCGACATTGGGCGAAAGAACATGTAAAAAAAGCCGCTTCACTTATTCATCGTGACGCGGCTTTTTTATTAGAGGTAACGTGAAAACACGGCCTCTATTCCATTTTCAAGTCTCTGCCTAATAGCGCAAACGCCGCCTCTTTGGCTGGTTTGTTGTTGTAGAGCACTTCGTATATTTGCTCGCAAATGGGCATCTCTACATCAACACGCTTGGCTAATACCTGGACTTCTTCGGTATTGCGATAGCCTTCAACTACCTGGCCAATTTCTTCCATTGCCGTTTCAACTGACTTGCCTTGACCAAGCGCCAGACCAAAGCGGCGGTTGCGTGATTGATTATCGGTACAAGTGAGAACCAAGTCGCCCAGTCCTGCCATGCCCATAAAGGTTTCAGGCTGTGCACCAACCTTTACGCCTAAGCGAGTCAGCTCTGCCAGACCACGAGTGATCAAAGCTGTACGTGCGTTGGCACCAAAACCAAGACCATCAGCTAAACCTGCACCAATCGCAATGACGTTTTTCACTGCGCCACCTAATTGTACGCCAATGAAATCGAGGTTCTTATACACTCGGAACGTTTTGGCACAATGGAGCTTAGCGGCAAAATCGTCGGCTAACGCTTCATCAGTCGAAGACAACGAGATTGCGGTAGGTAAACCCGCGGCCATTTCTTTCGCAAAAGTAGGGCCAGATAAAACCGCCAATGGATAGGCTTCACCCAATACATCTTGGGCCACTTCTTTGAGCAATCGTCCGGTGCCCGGCTCAAGCCCTTTTGTCGCCCACAAAATGCGGTGACCGGGTTGGAGCATAGGCTTGATCGACTCAAGCATTTGTTTAAATGCATGGCTTGGCACAACCACCAATATGTCCTGACTCGCAGCAATAGCAGTGGTGAGATCAGGCTCTATGGTGAGCGCGTTTGGGAAAGTCGCACCGGGCAAATAACGCGCGTTTTGGCGCGTTTCGGCCAGCTGTGCAAGATGCGCTTTGTCTCGACCCCATAACAACGTGGGCGTTGCATTTCGGGACAGACAAAAAGCGAGGGCGGTGCCATACGAGCCCGCCCCCAATACTGTTACAGATGCAGAATTCATCAGTGTACAGTTCAAGCGTCTTGTCTAGGCGCCTGACCTTGTGCTTCTTGCGCACGTTTTTGCATGTAAGCAGCAAAAATAGCGTCAAAGTTAACTGGTGCAAGGTTAAGTGGAGGGAAAGTACCACGGTTAACCATGTTTGAAATTGTTTCACGCGCGTAAGGGAACAAGGTGTTAGGGCAGAAAGAACCCAACAAGTGCGCTTTGTTTGCTTCTGGTAAATCTTCGCCAATAGCGAAAATACCGGCTTGTTCTACTTCACACAAGAAACCCGTTTCTTCGCCTAGAGAAGCGGTTACTGTTACCGACAATACAACTTCAAACAAGTTACCGTCTAGTTTGTTGGTGGTAGTGTCGATGTCTAGTTTAACTTCTGGTTTCCACTCTTTAGTGAAGATCGCAGGTGCATTTGGTGATTCAAAAGAAATGTCTTTTGTGTAGATGCGTTGAATGTTGAACTGCGGTGCTTGACCGGCTGCTGCGCCATTTGCTTGATTTTCTTCAGACATGATTTTTCCTATAGTTTTAATGAAGATGCGACGGCGTTACTCGGCCAGCAATGCATCTAATTGATTCTTATATTCTAACGCGACCATATCGTCACAACCGCCAATATGCTGATTGTTGATAAAGATTTGCGGCACGGTGTAACCACCGTTGGCTCGCTCGATCATCACGTCGCGTAGTTCTGGGTTTGCGTCGATAGCATACTCAGTAAATGTGACACCTTTTGCATTCAACAGCGATTTTGCGCGAGTGCAATAAGGGCAATAAGCTTTGGTGTAAATTTCTACTTTGCTCACAACAGACCTTTCGTGTTATTTCGAAATGGGTAAGCCAGCTGTTTGCCAAGCGTTCATGCCACCTTTTAATACTACAGCTTGCTCGAAACCTTCTTTCTTCATAGCTGCGGCGGTCGCACGTGCAGAGTTACCCATTGCACATACAACAATAATGGGCTTGCTCTTATATTTTTCAAGCTTTGAGAAGTTCTTCTGGCGAAGCTCTTCCTGTTTTATTTGACGCGCACCTAAGATGTGACCTGCTTTAAAGTCTTTTTGCTGGCGTGTGTCTAATACCACAGCGTCTTGTTTATTCACCAATTGTGTCATTTCATGTGTATTTACTTCTTTGATTGGCGAAACGATGCCGGCAACAAAGGTGTAAATTAACGCAACCACAAGTACAGCCCAAATAGCTGACAAGTAGACATGATTGCTGGCGAATTCGATTAATTGATCCATTACCTCAAACCTTGGGACGCGTATTGTTAAAAAAGAGAGCAAAGTATATAGAAAATAGCGACAGAAACCAGCCTGAATACCGTACAGAGCTAAATCCTTATGAGTATTGCGGTTTTATTTGCCCATCTATATGCAATCACTTTCGACATAGGTGATATTTGGGCGGATAGATGGATTGCAAGCAATGACGTCAAAGTGTTTAATAGTACTCATCGTCGTTGGTTGCGATTTCGTTTGCCATCTTCACGCTTAAAATAATAACAGGAACGGCATGTTGAGCTTCAAGGGAACAAGGTTAATTTGGGCAGTATTACTGTTGTGTGCCTCATTGTCTCAATGGGCGAATGCGCAAGAGTCAGACGACCCTCAAGTTGCGCTTGAACGCCTACAAGAAGAACTGCAATCACGTCAAGCAACCTTGGCCGCCAACCGCGCAAGCGCTGAAGAGCTTCAACAGGTGCTGGAAAACTCAGAGCGAGAAATTGGCCGTGTGGCTAGCCAGCTCAATCAAACCAAATCATCGCTGGGCGAAAATCGCGAACGACAAGCTCAGCTCAAAAAACGTCAAGGTGAGTTAAAACAAAGCATTTCTCAGCAGCAGTCGCTGCTAGCGAGTCAGTTGCGTAGCGCCTTTATGGCGGGTCATTACGACTATGCAAAAATGATTTTTAATCAAGAAGATGCCCGCACCTTTGAACGTGTTATTACCTACTATCAATACGTGAATGAAGCACGCCAAGAACAGATAGTAAGTTTTCGCAATAAGGTTGATGAACTCGAAGCTGTCAATACTGAGCTGGAACAAAAAGCTTCAGAGCTAGTGGCTTTGGTGCAACAACAAGAATCTCGACAAAACGAATTGAGTGCACGCCAACAAGACCGAGAACAAACCCTGAAAAAACTCTCGGTGAAGATCCGTACCGATGAAAGTCGTATTGCTCAATTAAGAGAAGCTGAACAAGCCTTAGTGGAAGCCATAGAAAGAGCAAAACGCAACACGGTTGAAGTGGCAGATTTGACCGGCTTGTCGAATTTAAAAGGCAAGTTGCCTAAACCTGCATCTGGATCATTCCGCAAATTATTTGGGAAACGTCGCCAAGGCCAGGTTCGCTGGAAGGGAATTATTATTGAAGGGCGAGAAGGCAGTAGTATCAGTGCGATTGCTCCGGGGCGCGTGCTTTATGCTGACTGGCTAAAAGGCTTTGGCTTGGTGGCTATTCTCGATCATGGCGATGGCTTTATGAGTGTGTATGGGCACAACCAAGCGCTGCTCAAACAAGCGGGCGACTTAGTAGGAAAAGGTGAAACCATCGCCTTGTTAGGGCAAAGTGGTGGGCAAATTTCGCCCAACCTGTATTTTGAAATCCGTCACAAAGGTAAGGCGCTTAATCCGGCCTCTTGGTTAGATTTGTAATCGCCCTCTAGCCAAGTATTTCCTCTGTCTTCTGGAAATTCATTTCTGAATTACGTTATTTGCATAAGCCTTTCATACGTTTGTGAGGTCGACTAGTCTCGGCTTTCATGCGGTTTTATGACAAGGTTGACGGTAACAATGAAAGGACGAATTCAGGCCAAGCTTTGGTTGATATTGCTAATGGCTATATCGACTAGCGCAATGGGTGCGCCGCGAGAGCGACAAGCATTTAACGATGACTGGCGTTTCTTCAAGTATGAGAATCGAAGTTTGGCCGACACGTTAATTTATGATGTACGGCCAGACGTTGAAGGTTTTGATGATAGTCAGAATGCGGATGCAAAACCCACGGATGCTGTTGTTACCCAATCTCAAAAACAGGTATTAAAACCTTGGATATTGCCCTCAGGTAATGCCTTTATCCGCGATAAAGCAAAGCATCACTCACGCCCAAATGGCGACCCTGGTCAGCAATTCCCTTTTGTTCAACTGCAATTCGATGATTCGCACTGGCAAGCGGTAACCCTGCCACATGATTGGGCAATTCAGGGCCCGTTTTACACTGGTGACAATCCAGAAGTAGGGGGCGGAATGGGGCGTCTGCCTAGCCCAGGTGTGGCGTGGTATCGCAAACAGTTTTCTATCAGCCAGTCTGATGCTTCAAAGCGGATCTATTTGGATATTGATGGTGCGATGTCTTATTCCATGGTGTGGCTAAATGGGCACTTGGTAGGAGGGTGGCCTTATGGTTACAGTTCTTATCGCTTAGACCTGACACCCTATCTAGATTTTGGTGGCAATAACCAGCTAGCGATTCGGCTCGACAATCCCGCTAACTCATCACGCTGGTATCCCGGAGGTGGCATTTACAGAAATGTATGGTTAGTGAAAACCGACTCAGTACACGTTGCTCAGTGGGGAACACAGGTGATTACTGATCATGTGAGCCGTGAGTCTGCAAAAGTGAATTTGTCTGTCACCGTGGAAAATAACCTCGCTAACGCCGTTGATGTGAAGGTTGAAAATGCCATTTACAAGTTAAATGAACACGAGGAAATTGCCGGCAAGGTAGTGGCTCATTTTCCCACACAACAGCTTAAACTTAGCGCCCAATCTACCCATTTGGTTTCGTTACAGACTAAGGTAATTAAGCCCCAGTTGTGGGGGCCTGCACCAACTCAAACTCCCCATCGTTATGTCATCGTTACACAACTTACGCGTGATGGCGTGATGCTTGATGAGTATCGCACACCCTTCGGTATTCGAGACTTACAATTTGACCCAAACCGAGGTGTGGTGGTGAATGGCGAGCGTATCCCCTTACAAGGGGTAAATCAGCACCATGACCTTGGCGCACTGGGGGCGGCGTTTAACGTGCGGGCAGCTGAACGTCAATTAGAAGTGCTCAGAGAAATGGGCGTGAACGCGATTCGTTTAGCGCATAATCCACCCGCACCAGAACTGCTTGAATTGACCGACAAAATGGGGATTTTGGTGCTCAATGAATCCTTTGACAGTTGGTATAAGAAGAAGACGCCTCATGATTTCCATCTGATATTTGCGGATTGGCACGAGCAAGATCTGAGAGCTTTGGTTAGGCGAGATCGCAATCATCCTTCGGTGATCATGTGGTACATAGGTAATGAAGTGGGCGAGCAATATACCGGGCAAGCTGGGGCTGATGTTGCTATGCAATTAAAAGCCATAGTGAAGCAAGAAGACCCAACCCGTCCTGTGACCGCGTCGATGAATTGGGCTAAGGCTGACTTTCCTTTTTCTGGTGCGATGGATCTTATTAGCTTGAACTATCAAGGTGAAGGGATCCGCCAATCGCCAGAATTTGAAGGCACGAACCGCATTCGTACGCCGCCTTCTTATCCCGCGTTTCATCAAGCGCATCCAGACAAAGTTATCTTATCGAGTGAAACGGCATCGGCGTTCAGCTCACGAGGGATTTATCTATTTCCGGTTAGCCCAGAGATGAGCGCGCCCGTGCGTGATGGACGCGGCGGCGATTCAAGCATTCACCAAGTGAGTGCCTATGAGTTGCACGCGGTGGATTTTGGTTCGTCGGCAGATAAAGTGTTCAAATATATTGATACTCACCCTTATGTGGCCGGACAATTTGTATGGAATGGATGGGATTATATCGGCGAGCCAACCCCCTATTATTCTGCCCGCAGTTCTTATTCAGGCATGATAGATTTAGCCGGCTTCAAAAAGGACCGGTTTTATTTGTACCAAAGCCAATGGCGCTCTGAGCTCCCAATGGTACACATATTGCCGCATTGGAATTGGGCGGGAAGAGAGGGCGAGATAACGCCAATTCACGTGTTTACGTCGGGAGATGAAGTAGAGTTATTTATTAACGGTGAATCGCAAGGGCGTAAAAAAATGGCCCCACTGACTTACCGGATTCGCTTTGATAACACTGTTTATACACCTGGCGAAGTAAAAGCGGTGGCTTATAAAAACGGCAAAGTGTGGGCAGAAGAGGCGGTGCATACTACAAATAAACCGTTTGGGTTAAAGCTTACCGCAGACAGAAGTGTCATTCGCGCCGACGGAGAAGATTTGTCTTTTATTACCCTAGATGTCATCGATGACCAAGGCCGTGTTGTGCCTACTGCAACCAATACGATCCAATTTACGGTTTCAGGCCACGGGGAATTAGTGGCGACTGACAACGGAGACTCGACTAGCTTTACTCCCTTTACATCCGCTACTCGTGAAGCGTTTAGTGGCAAAGCTCTGGCGATTGTCCGTGGCGAGCAAGACGCAGCAGGTTCCATTGTGATTGAAGCCAAGAGTGAAGGGCTAAAGCCAGCATTAATTCGAGTTGAAACACAACGGGTTAACTAACTGAACTTATCACGCTCATTAGTGTTATTTACGACAACATGCGACATTATGTCGCATGTTGTCAGCCGGCTTTCACAGTTAAAATCTCGCGCAAATTCATCGAACTGTTTTATTGCCTGTGAAAAACCGTATTACCCTGTCTTTGGGGCTCAGCGCCAGCTTAATTCTCCCTTCTTTGGCTTTTGCCGATGATGTCGAAACCATAGAAATTACCGGTGAAAGTCTCGAACAAGGCGCTACCAGCGATCTTATTAAACAACTGACAAAAAGCGGCGTTGATTTTTCTGCTGCAGGCGGTGTATCGGCATTACCGGTACTCAATGGCATGATGGGAGACCGTATATTGGTTGCGACTGATGGCGCGCCAATTACCGCAGCCTGTGGCAATCAAATGAATCCGCCATTGTCATACTCATCAGCCACACAAGTGAAAAGCGCGAAAGTGTTGCCGGGCGTTTCACCGGTAAGCGCAGGGGGCGACAATATTGCCGGCGTGATAGAAGTGAATACGCTGGTGCCGAGCTTTACGAATACTGTAGATTTCACGTTCAGTGGGCAAGCGTCTTACGCTTATCGTAGTAATGATAACGCCGACACTTTTAGCGCCAGCGCTGTGGCGAGTAATCAGCATTGGTATTTGCGTTATGCGGGTCAACAGGAAACCGCAGACAGTTATCAGGATGGCCACGGCAATTTGGTGCTAGACACCTTATACAAAGCACAAAATCACGCCTTAGGCGTGGCATTTCAGGATGATGTTCAACAAGCTTCTATCAGTGTTACTCACCAGACTATTCCATATCAGGGCTTTCCCAATCAGTACATGGATATGACCGACAATAAGAGTACAGGGGTAACAACGCGCTATAGCCGAGACTACAGCGCAGGCAATGTCGAAGCCTTGGTTAGCTGGCGCGATGTTAAACATGAAATGGGTTTTTTTAGCGCAGAAAAAACCGGCATGATGCCGATGAATACCGATAGCCAAGATTTAGCGGCCAAGCTCAAATGGACTTTTCCTCTTGATGATGAAGCCTCGCTTATTGTCGGCCAAGGCTATTATCTCAATCAGCTGGATGATTGGTGGCCAGCAGTTGAAGGCTCAGCCATGATGGGGCCAAACGACTACAAAAACATTAATCAAGGTGAAAGAGCGCGAACAGCAGCTTATGTCGAATATCAACAAGCGCCTCGACTGGGCTGGTATTACTCCGCGGGGATCCGTGCAGAATACGTGACAACCGACACGGGTGAAGTTCAAGCGTACAGCGAAGGCGGCATGTCGATGGGTGGTATGAGTGGCATGGCGATGGGCATGAGTGACGCTGAAGCGGCCATGGCGTTTAATATGGCTGATCGCAAACAAGATGACACCTTGATTGACGTGACGTTGCTGGCGACCAAGCAAATTGATCAACAAAGTTCACTGACAATGGGAATAGCACGAAAAAACCGCGCTCCGAATTTATACGAGCGATATACCTGGGGACGCAGCACTATGGCGACCTCGATGATAGGTTGGTTTGGCGACGGAAACGGCTACGTAGGCGCAATTGATTTAAAGCCAGAAACTGCGCATACCGCAAGTATTCGTTACAGTTTATCTGACGTAGGGTCGGAAAGCTGGGCATTAGAGATAGACGCGTGGTACACCAAAGTTAGCGATTATATTGACGTAGAAGTCATTGGCACCACAAATCGTACAGATACCGAAGCAGGGCTGCGCAATACCTTGCAATTTACCAATCTTGACGCGACCTTAAAAGGCGTGAATATAAAAGCGAGTGCTGTTGTTATTGATAACGCATCTGGTGAGTGGTTGGTAAGTAATCGCTTACAGTGGCAGGACGGTAAGCGTGACAATGGTAATGGCAATCTTTATCAAATTTTACCACTGCAAAATACCTTGTCTTTGCAACACAGTATCGAGAACTGGCAAACAACACTTGAATGGCTGTGGGTAGCAGAGAAAGACGATGTTGATGCGCGCCGATTAGAAAACACTACCGACGATTACTCACTGATGAATGTTAATACATCATTGACCCTAGGCAGTATGACATTGTCAGCTGGGGTCACTAATCTATTCGACGAGTATTATTCTCTGCCTCTTGGCGGTGTCAGTATTGCTGAGTTTAATAACGACAATAGCCAAGGCTTTCAACCGATCGCGGGGCAAGGGCGCTCGCTGAATGTTGGGCTTATGTACCGTTTCTAGCGCCGTCTATCGGCCATCATCAAACCGAATAGACAGAGGGCTATGACTTGCCCTCTGTTTTTTCATGAGCGCTAGGCGGTGGAGTTTGCTAGTCTAGTGACAGAAAACCATTAACCGATGAACTAACCCATTATGTTGTTGCTTTTGCTCACATATTGGTATGGGCGTGAGCGCTTACCAACTTGGATTGCTACTGTTGTTCTGATGGTAGAGATAAGTGTGCTGAACGTGTGGGTTGCGCTCAACGGCGCAGCAACCAATCCGTATAGTGTATTTCTATTGATTCCCTTGGTACTCGGGTTGGTATTATTACCCCAGCGCTTTGCTTTGTTAATCACAGTGGTCAGTATTGCGGGGCAGGCCTCTCAGCTTTATTTACCCCATATGCCAGGCCACAGCGATATGATGATGCAGCACTCCCGCAGCATGATCATTGGCTTTGTCGTGACCTGCTTGATATTGGCCTCGGTGATTTTTTACTTTCGTTTACGCCTGAATGAAAAAACCGAGGCTATACAAGCGCTCAGAGAGAAACAACTTCGCAATGAACAGCTATTGGCAATTGGAACAGCAGCGGCGCAATTGACCCATGAGGCTGCTACACCCATTCAAACACTGAGATTGTTGTTAGAAGAGCAAAAAGAGACAAAAGCTGCCGCTACGGATTTGTCTGAGTTAGATGAGCAATGCTTGCGCTTAGAGCGTATGCTCAAGGAGTGGCGTTCGGTAGCTGATGATGTGAGAGAGGCGAGAAAAACGCACTATTCTGCTGACAATATGCTCAAAGCATTGCGACATAGTATTGCACTTGCTAGGCCAGAAGCTCATTTGGTTTGGTCTTTGGAAAAACAAAATCGAACTGCCGACTTACAGGCTGACCGTACGTTATTACCCGCCTTAACTAGTATTATTGTGAATGCGTGTGAAGCAAGCGAGCAAGACAATGAGGTAGTTACAGTCACGTTTATCGCAGCAGAGCTGGGGTGGACAATTAAGGTAGAAAATGCCGCTAGCCGATTGAATGAACGAGAAGTAGAAAGTTTAGGTAATCAATTTGTTCCCAGCGGTAAAGGCTCCGGTGTTGGGTCGGTACTGAGTAATGCTTCTATTGAGAAATGGGGCGGCAAAGTCAGTTGGCACTTACATCAAGGCCGTATCGTGACTTCTATTTGGTTGCCATTTAGCGAGAGTGAGTAATGAAGACAGTCTTGTTAATTGATGACGATGAACGGTTAACACGTGTCCTAGCACGGCGGTTTAATGCAACAGAACGTTTTAATGCCGAGGTTTTTCTCTCAGTAAAGGCCGCGCTGGATGCAGCACCGATGCCGGTATATGCCATTTTCTTAGACATGATGTTAGAAGACGAAGTGGGGCTGGATTATGTTGAAGCGCTCAACGACAAATACGCTCCTGAACACCTGATCATCATGACAGGTTACGCCAGTATTGCTACCACGGTAGCGGCAATGAAAAAGGGGGCAACGGACTACATTGCTAAACCTGTTGGTTTTCAAGAATTGCTGGCTCGTTTAGGTACAGAGCATGAAGTTGAGCCTGTATCTTCCCCAGAGCTTAAACCTATGACTGCGGCACAAGTTGAATGGGAACATATTCAACGCGTACTCGCCGCCCATGACGGGAATATCAGCCGCACAGCAGACGCTTTGGGAATGCATCGGCGTAGTTTACAACGCAAATTACAAAAGTATTCACCGAGTAAAGAATAAGTGTGTTTATTGGTGACGTTCAGTGAAAACTCAATTTTTGCAAATTAAAACATCGCTTTAGTCACTAACCAAAGCGATGGTTAACTTATCAGAGAAACTTGCTAACTTAAATGTTGATTAAAGAAGGTCGTTAACTTGTCAAACGGGATCACATGATCTTTTCCACCGTCATACAGATCGGTATGAACTGCGCCGGGAATAATCATTAGTTCTTTCGGCTCCGCCGCTGCCTCGTAGGCGGTCTCGCTCATATAGCGCGAATGTGCTTTCTCGCCGTGGATAAGCAGAATAGGGCGCGGTGAGATTTCCTTGATGTAGCTCAGAATAGGTGCGTTCATGAATGACATCGGGTTGGTCATCGTCCACGCATTGCCCGAATTGACTGCACGTGGGTGGTAGCCGCGCGGCGTCATGTAATAATCGTGATAATCCACCATAAACTGCGGTGCATCCTCGGGGAGGTTCGTGTTGTATGGAGGCTGATAAGTCGGCTGACCCTTTTCTGTATCCTGCCAACGCTGACGGCTCAGTTGTTCTAGCATTTTTGTGCGTTGCTCTAGGCTAGTGCTGTCGTTATACCCGTGGGCACTGACGCGCGAGATATCGTACATGGTGCTGGCTACGACAGCCTTAATTCGCTTGTCGGCGGCAGCCGCATTCAGAACGAAGCCTCCCCAGCCGCAAATGCCGATTGCACCAATTCGTTCGCGGTCAACATTAGGCAGAAGACCGAAATAATCCACAGCAGCACTAAAATCCTCAGTGCAGATATCTGGAGAGGTAACATTGCGTGGCTCGCCACTGCTTTCACCCGTATAGGACGGATCGAAAGCCAGAGTCACAAACCCTCGCTCAGCCATTGTTTGAGCGTACAAACCCGACGCCTGCTCTTTTACTGCACCAAATGGTCCACTAACCGCTAATGCAGGCAATTTTCCACTTACATTTTTAGGCTGATATAAATCGCCACACAGGGTGAGACCGTAGCGGTTTTTAAAAGTAACTTTGCGATGCTCTACTTTGTTACTTTCAGGAAACGTTTTATCCCACTGGCTGTTACCATTTGTCATGGTATTCCCTGCATCACTCGCAAAAGTGCTACCAGCGGAAAGACTCATAGCACCCAATGTAGCAATATAAGTGGTACTTTTAAGAAAATTCCGCCTATCGGCAGTGATATTATTTTCAGTCATCTTTTCGGTGGAAGTTGTAGAATTCATTAATTGCTTTCCTCATTTCTTCAACGCTACTGGCATTACAAACACGTGATCATATTGTCACAGCCAATAAAGCTTGATTAGTAGGCATAATCTAAATGCACTACTGAAATTTCTTCATTAATGAGTGTTGGTGAAATTGAATGATTTTTTATAAGTCATTGTTTTGTTGTGCAATTTATTCGTGATAATAATATTTTTAATACACTTAAGTTTCTCCTAATAATTTCTACCTAGACTCCATCATCAGAGTTTTTATCACTTCCTGAAATTAAAGAACTATGCGCGTATTAGATGGATTCATGACTTCACGTCAGTTGATATTATTAGCGTCTGCTATTTTTACTTTGCTGTTTAATTTCCCGTTTTTATCGGGAGCTTACGGAGTGATTGCTCCTAATACCCTAGCTGAGTGGGCCTTTTTCCTCAGTATTCCTGTTCTTTTGATATGCCTCACAATCGTATTTTTAACTCTAATAGGTGGTTTGGTATTCCCTCGATTTAGCGTAGCGCTCAGTTTTGTCATTGGGGCACTTTTGCTTTATGCCAATCAGGCATATGGCATCATCTTTGATAAGTCGATGATACTCAATGTGATGGAAACTAACTCAGGCGAAGCAAGCTCTTATCTCAGTATCAGCAGTCTTGGTTTTTTCTTCATTTGTGGATTACTACCGGCGGCTATAGTGTTGCGATTGAAGCTGAAGGGGCGCTTTTCAGAGCATCTATCCAGTATGCTTAAACTTAACGTAGTGGCCTTGATTGGTATCGTACTAGTAGCGAGGTTACTGTATAAAGATTTCGCTGCTGTTGGGCGAAATAACAAGTCTTTGACCAAATATTTGATCCCCTACGCATTTTACAATGCAGGATATAAGTATATACGCGATGCTTATCTTTACCCTCCATTGCCATTTCGAGAGCTTGATTCTGCCCCTTCTTTAGCAAAAGACGCCCTTGAATTCCCGCATACTCTGGTCGTTGTAGTAGGGGAGACCGCTCGCGCCGATAAGTTTGGTTTAAACGGGTATGAGCGCCAAACCACGCCTAATTTGAGTAAAGAGAATGTTGTTAGTTTTTCAGCCGTGACTTCTTGTGGTACAGCCACCGCAGTGTCAGTTCCGTGTATGTTTTCACGGTTAGGTCGCATTGAATATAATAATCGTGTTGCGAGTAGTCAGGACAATGTATTAGACATTCTTAACCGTGCGGGTGTAGATGTGACTTGGATAGACAATAACAGCAGTTGCAAAGGTGTGTGCGCGCGAATTGACACTATCGCGTTTGATCCTGAACAAAAGGATAAGTTGTGCGATGGTGATTATTGTTTTGACGAAATATTACTGAAGCGGTTGGATGAGCACCTGAGTTATTCAGATAGCAGAAATCGGGTGATAGTGTTGCATATGATTGGCTCTCATGGGCCTACCTACTACCGTCGCTATCCCTCTGATTTTAAGATTTTTATGCCAGATTGCCCACAGAGCGATATTCAAAATTGCAGTGAAGGACAATTGGTTAATACCTATGACAATACTATCGTCTATACAGACTACGTATTGTCTCAAGTCATCCACAGGCTAGAAAATATACCTCACTCTGCCATGCTATACATTTCTGACCACGGAGAATCTCTAGGGGAAAAAGGCCTTTACCTCCATGGTTTTCCATACAAGTTGGCTCCTGAAGAGCAAACACATGTCCCTCTTGTGTTATGGGATAGTGATTTTAAACAAGCTAGTTATCAGTCTTGTGTAACAGCCCTCTCGGATGAACTTTATTCGCAAGACAATCTCTATGATACGTTGTTGGGTCTTACTCATGTGTTAAGTATTACATACAAACCTGAATTGGATATATTACAATCATGCCACAGTTAGAAACAGCGAAATCTAGTAACAAGTTTGATACCAAGAATAAGCCCACAGGGATGCGCCGTCTCATGTTGGCCTTTGCCAATTCTTGTCGAGCACTTGTTTGGATGGCTAAGCATGAATCTGCGTTTAAGCAAGAGTTGGTACTCTTAGTTGTAGCCGTGATTGTGCTCAGTGTTTGGCAGATTCCCATGTTTGAAAAAGCACTATTACTTTGCTCAATCTTGTTTGTAATGTTTGCCGAAATTCTTAATACTGCCATCGAGTCGTTGACCGATCGCATAGGTCTCGAAATTCATCCTCTATCTGGTCGAGCCAAAGATTTAGGCTCTGCCGCGGTAATGCTTGCCTGCTGCATTGCAATAATACTTTGGCTAGGTGTGTTTGTTTCTCAGTGGTAAAACTAAAATTCATACTGATGCATGGCAATTTCACGAGAAAAGGCCTGTGCAACGTGTTCTTTCTGGCGCGTTGAATATACCTCTTGGTAGGGGCGTCGGTCGTCGCGATAGTGGTTTTTTGCGTTAACGCCTAAGCCATTATCAAAGGGAATGTTGAATTGACGAAATACGTCACCGAGCTCTTGGTTTAAATTTTCGTAGCGCAACACACGGTCGACCATAACGTTGCCTTTGCGGTCACAATATTTGGGGTAATTTAGACACAGCTTGCCTTTTTCTAAGTAGTGGTTAAAAGACATATCTGGGTTGTGGCGTTTGCGTAACATATGATAGTGCGACAGGGTTTTGTCCCAGGGGTTTCGGTCTACACAGAACTTGAAATAACTGTTCCATATTTTACTGGGAATGCGATGTTTGACGTTGTTAGCTGAGGCGTGATTACGAAACTTTTTACCTTTCATCCAGTGCCATGCTATTTGCATGCGCTCGGCGGGTGCGGCGGCGCAAAGCTCTGATACGGGGTTCCACATTCCTTCATAATGCTGTGCATGATGTGGCGCAACATAGGGGTAAATAGGAGTGAGTACGTCGTCAGCATCGCAAAATTGAGACAAAAACACCTCAATGCTGGTACCGGCTGTTTTCACTGTTTTAATGAAGATAAATTTGTACTTGTGGGAAATAATCACTAGAGCTCTCCTGCATGTCGATATTGCTGAGTAAGCAGATAATCGAAAGACAGGGCTTAAAAGTGAGAATTCAAAGCTTTGAACAGGTTTACTCAGTATTGGCAAGCTGATGACAAAGTTAGCGTAATCTTACATAAAATAAGGTGTGCGAGGACGAGCAAGTTTGCCGGAGAGCAGCCTCCGGCAGTAAAAAGCTTAGCTATAGAAACACAAATAGGCGGTGTCAGTGGCTACTTTCACATCAAAAGAGAGGTTGGCATCAATAGTAAATTCAGTGCCAGCTGCAAATGTTTGCCAGTCATCCTGACCGGGTAATTTCACGGTCATAGCCCCTTCAACCACTTTCATCAGTTCGTGCTGACTGGTATTAAACGTGTATTCACCCGGCGCCATTACGCCTGACGTGCATGGGCCATTAGCGGTGTTAAATGCAATTGAGCTTACTTGGCCATCAAAGTAAGTATTCACGGTAAAAGCCATAAACTGCGTTCCTTGTTGGGAAATTAAAGACAACTCATTGTGCAGTAATCAATCGCAATTGGCTAATGCGAGATTTATATAGGGTGTGGCAATTTGTTATGGTTAGGCCTGTGTACAAGAGTTCTTTGCTGTTAATTGCCGGCGCTGGTATGCTTATAACAATGTCACAGAATAGTGACGTGCGCTAAACAAATTGATACGTGGAATAATAATAACGACATGGGACGCTTTCTCCTATTGGCCTTGTTGCTGATTGCTATGCCGCTTTATGCATCAACAGGTAAGGTTGTCATTATCATTGATGATTTGGGCTATCGGGCCACAGATCAGGCCGCGTTTTCGCTGCCAAAAGAAGTGGCGTTTTCCATTCTTCCGCATACGCCATTGGCTCACGACTTTTCAGCACTTGCCTTGCAACAGCAACGAGATGTTATGCTGCATATTCCCATGCAAGCGTCACCAGATAAAAAACTTGGTCCCGGCGCTTTGACGGTTGGCATGTACCCTTATGATATTGAAAACACGGTTGAAGCGGCTTTGCGCTCTGTACCGAATGCGATAGGCGTGAACAATCATATGGGCAGTGTGCTAACCGAAGACCGATTAGCCATGCAAGCACTCATGAATGCAATAAAAAAGGCGCATTTGTTTTTTGTCGATAGCCGTACCACGCCTCACTCAGTGGCGCAGCGAATAGCGGCGAGTAAATCAGTGCCGAATGCCCGTCGCCATGTGTTTCTCGACAATATTCTGGATGAAACGGCAATGCGAACGCAGCTTTCTCATCTGGTGCAATTGGCTAAACATCAAGGTGTGGCGATTGGTATTGCTCACCCACATCCCGAAACGGTGGCATTTTTGCAAAAAGCACTGCCTGAGTTGGATCAACAGGGTATTCAACTGATGCCGGTGAGTGAGTATTTTAATGTGCCGCATTCTGAACCTGATGTTCCTCAGCGGCCTGCCGTGTCGATGACGGCGATTGCCCCTAAATAAAAAAGCCCCAGACTCAAAGAGTGTGGGGCTTTTAAGAATTAGGTGCTAGCGATTACTTCGCAGAGCCTTGCTTCGCCACCGCTTCCATCATAGCTTTGATCGCCGCAGGGTCGCCAAGGTACTCTTTAGAGATAGGCTTTAAGTTTTCATCCAACTCGTATACCAGAGGTACACCGGTAGGAATGTTTAGCTCAAGCACTTCTTCTTCGCTCATGCCGTCTAGGTATTTTACTAGCGCACGTAGGCTGTTACCGTGAGCGGCAATCACTACACGCTTGCCGTCTTGAATGCTAGGGCGAATGACGTCGTGCCAGTATGGCAATACGCGTTCGATTGTCAGTTTCAGGCTCTCAGCGCGAGGTAAAATCTCTGGGTCAACGTGGCTGTAACGATCATCGTGACCAGGGAAATGTTCGCTGTCTAGATCAACGGCTGGTGGTGGTACATCAAAGCTACGACGCCAAATTTTTACTTGGTCTTCGCCGTGCTTAGCCGCAGTCTCTGCTTTATCTAGACCTGTAAGGCCACCGTAGTGACGCTCGTTCAAACGCCAGTGACGCTCAACCGGCAAATAGTGCTGGCCCATTTCTTCTAGTGCTAGATTCAACGTTTTGATAGCACGAAGCAATACAGACGAGTAGCAAAGGTCAAATTCAAACCCTGCTTCTTTCAACATTTTACCGGCGTTTTTTGCTTGCGCAACGCCCGCTTCAGTAAGGTCAACGTCGTGCCAACCAGTAAAACGGTTTTCAAGGTTCCACTGACTTTCGCCGTGACGGATAAGTACCAGTTTATACATAAAGAGTTACCTTTAAGGCTTATTTGCTGTGTGAATTGAATTCGGGTGACGGCCAGCTTACTACTGACTCTCTGATAATGAGAGATATCATCCTTGATCATATAGAAAAAATCCAGCTACCAAAGGGGATTAGTCATAACTAAATGGATTAACCTTGCTATTTAAGCAAAATGTTATACTATAACAGCCGCTTTTTTGGACTGTTTGTAAAATGAAATCACCCGTAGAAAACCCATCAACATTAGATCGCTTAGGTATTTGGATCTCCAGCTTGTGCGCGTTGCACTGTTTGGCGTTGCCATTGTTGCCGTTACTTGCCTCATCTATGTTCGGCGAAGTGTGGTTTGAGCGTACTATTCTAACGTTGTCATTGTGTATTGGTGCAGTGGCGTTGATTTCAGGTTGGGTGAAATATCACGGGCAGGCTTATCCGTTAATCATGCTATTTGCTGGTGGATTGATATATTGGCACAAAGACATGTTAGGTGAGTCTTATGAGCCTTTTACTATCGCATTAGGCGCTGGGTTAATTGTTGCGGCGCATTGGATCAATATGCGTTTGTGCCGCAAGTGTAAATGCTGCCGTGGGTCTATGTTATCTGCTCACTAAGCTGCGTTGAATTAGGCTAGGCTTGGCCCTAATGTTTGCCTCGCAATATCAGGTACATTGGTAAAAATAGCATCCACGCCCCAATCTCGTAACATCACCATGTCTTGTGGGTAATCCACGGTATACACAAACACTTTCAGCCCTGCTTGCTGCACTCGCTTGACGTACTCTCGGTCGATAATATCCAACGCTATATGCAGTGAATATGCAGATAAGGCGCTATCTACGTCAATCCCTTGTACTGGGTAACTCGCCGTTAAGGCGCCAATTTTAATGGCTGGAAAGGCGTCGCGAACCTGTTTTAACCAGCCGTGATGAAACGAAGAAACAACCACTTGTTCCAGTGATATGTTACAGCCTGACAGTAGTGTGGATAGTTGCGCCGTAAACTGTTGCACATTGTGCATATGCTTAAGTTCGATATTTACCAAAGCGCCTTTGGGCGTGATAGCCAATACTTCATCGAGCAAGGGAATAGACTGGCCTGCTCCAGCGTCGAGAGAGCGCATATATGCCACAGTTTGTTCTGCCACTCGGCCATGAACATTAGTCGTACGGTTTAACCAACGATCGTGAAACACCAACAATTGGTCTTGCACTTGGTAAACATCAAACTCAATACCGTCAGCTTGCATATCGTAAGCAAGTTCGAAGGCTTTTAGCGTGTTTTCAGGGGCCGCTTTACTGGCACCTCGGTGACCAAGGATCAACATAGGTTAGTCTTGTTCCATTTGGGTAGACTTATGCGTTTTTACTGTCTCGTAAATAGAGGCAGATGTCACCAAAATACCACCGATAAGGGTCTGCCAGCTAGGATATTCACGTAATAATACCACGGCTAAAAGCACGCCATAAAAAGGCTGCATGCAGGCAATTAATGAAAAGGTTTTGGCCCGCAAATGGGTGAGGCTTCCCGCCACTAATGCATGGGGAAGGGCGGTAAATACAGTACCTAACGCCAGTAACAACAACCACGCTGATGAAGGAGCGGTAACCATTTCCTGCGACATAAATGGTACGAGCGTAATGCAGATGATCAAGGTCTGCCAAGCCATCGCTTTTGCCCCGCTGTAATGGGAAAAGTGTTGGCGATGAATAAGATTTCGCAATGAATACAGTACGGCTGAACCTACGCCTACCGCGACACCTAGGGTAACGTCGTTAGCCAAATTGTTCTCGGGTACTATAAGAGCAATACCTACCAAGACAATTAACGCACTGACAAAGTCCTGCCACACCAGCTTGATTTTCTCGAATAGCGGCTCAAGTAAAACCGTGATCACTGGGAAGGTAAATAGGGCGATCATGCCCACAGATACGCCAGCGTATTGCATTGACGCGAAGTAGGTGACCCAGTGAATTGACATCAGCCCACCGAGCAGTAGCGCAATACCATAATCGCGCCAGCTGTGAAGTCTTAGGTGCTCGCCGCTAAGCCTAATGAATACAAAGAGCGCTAGGCAGGCAAAGATGCTGCGGCCTAGGGTAATATCTAACGCAGAAAGTGGAATTATTTGTGAAAACAGGGCTGTGCCACCGAGTAGCACAACCGAGATATGCAGTGAAAATAAACTGCGTTTGACAGGATCCATTAACGACAAGCCTAGTCGTTGCTGGTCATAGTGGCGAATGGCGTACCTAAACGGGTAGTTTGCCCTGCTGCCAAGGCTTCAAACTCAATACTGTTTGGTTCAAAACAGGCCACAATAGTTGAGCCTAACTTGAAGCGACCTAATTCTTCACCTTTTTTCAGTACCACAGCGGCTTCTGTATCTTTGTCGTATTTCCAATGATGCACGAACTTGCCTGTTGGTGGGGTGACGGTACCTGCCCACACGGTTTCGATGCTGGCGACAATGGTTGCTCCTACCAACACCATAGCCATTTTACCGGCTGGCGTGTCAAAAATAGCCACAACGCGTTCGTTTCGAGCGAATAAGCCCGGCACGTTTTCGGCCGTTAATGGGTTCACAGAGAATAGCTCGCCCGGCACGTAAATCATGTCGGTCAAAGTGCCGTCAATGGGCATATGAATACGGTGATAATCACGGGGCGACAAATAGATAGTCGCAAACTTACCGCCTTTGAATGGCGCAGCTATATCTGGGTTACCACCTAGTAGCGATGTTAAGCTGTAATCATGGCCTTTGGCTTGAAAAATACTGTCATCGAGAATATCGCCAAACTGACTTACCGCACCGTCTACTGCGTGACAAAGGCCGTTTTCTTTATCGTCAATCTCGCGCATGCCCGGCTTTAAGGGGCGGGTGAAAAATTCATTGAAGGTTTTATAAGCTTCAGGTTTTTCGTAAAGGGCTTCATCCATGTTCACGTTAAATTGTTTGATAAAGCCTTTAATCAATAATGTGGTTAACTTACCCGCTTCTGCTGCGGCGAGTTTGCCGACTAAGCGAGAAATTAAATGTTTAGGCAACACGTATTGTAAATTAACCTTTAGCCAGTTTATCACTTGCTACTTCTCCATAATCAAATCGGGGGGATTGTACCCTATTCGGGCTGTCGCGTGTTTAATTTCGGGTTATGACCCATCAGACTTTGGCATAAGACGGTCGGCAAAAGCAGGGCGTTGTTCTTCCATACTCGCTAAGATGCGGTGGTAGCTGTCGAAGCGAACCGCGTGAATATCACCGTCTTCCATCGCTTGGCGCAACAAACACCCAGGATCATTTTGATGTTTGCAGTCGCGAAACTTACAACCACCAATATAGTCTCTAAACTCGATAAAGCCCCAAGTGACTCGTTCAGGCGGCAAATGCCATAGGGCAAACTCTCGCACGCCCGGTGAATCGATTAAGTCGCCACCGGTTGGAAGGTGCAGCAGTTTTGCCGCTGTGGTGGTGTGTTGCCCTAGCCCTGAGTTATCGGAAACATCACCCACTTGTTCATTGGCTTCGGGAAGAATACGGTTTGCTAAGCTCGACTTACCTACACCACTTTGACCAACAAACACGCTCACTTTGTCGGTCAGCATGGCAGCGAGTTGTTCAATGCCTTGTTCTGTTTTACAACTGGTGCATAGCACCTGATAGCCCAAACTGCGGTATAGATCTAAGCTGGCCATTACTGCCTCGCGATCTTCTTCGGCGAGCAGTTCTACTTTATTGAGCACAATAACAGGCTGAATACCTGTGTCTTCACACGCTACAAGATAGCGGTCGATAATATTAGCTGAGTAAGCGGGTAAAACAGAAGAAACGATAATGATTTGATCGATGTTGGCGGCAATGGGTTTAACGCCGTCGTAAAAATCTGGGCGAGTAAGTAGAGAGCGGCGATCTTTGACTATTTCAATCGCGCCGCTTACACCGGTTTCGGCGTCAGAACCAGCACTAAACAGTACATCATCACCACATACCACAGAGCCTACCGTGCGACGAATATGACAACGGGTGATCTCGCCCGTTTGGCTTTCTACATCGGCATGTTTACCAAAGCGCCCAATTACACGCCCGGTTAGCAAGTTGTCGAGATCGGCTTCGGTGGGGGAAGATTGATCCCGTTTTTGTTTCAAGCGTTTGCTTCTATTAGCGGCAACTTGGCGTTTCTGTCGTTGTGATAATTTAGGTTTTTTGGCCACGGGTGACTCTTTATTGGCGATATAACGCTGACATGATACCTTTTGTATACGCAATGTGTCACGGTGAACCCCGTTTTTGGTAGGTATTTAATGAAAAAAGACGACATGAATTTGGTTTGGATCGATATGGAGATGACGGGCCTTGATCCAGAAACCTGCAAAGTATTGGAAATTGCTACCATAGTTACGGATGCGCAATTGAATGTGTTGGCCGAAGGCCCTGTTATCGCAGTGCATCAGCCTGACGCTATTCTCGATGGTATGGACGAATGGTGCACGCGCGTGCACGGAAACAGTGGTCTTACCCAGCGTTGTAAAGACAGCCAAGTTGATGAAGCAGAAGCCGCTCGTCAAACTATGGCGTTTTTGAGTGATTACGTTGACGCGGGTAAGTCACCTTTGTGCGGAAATACCATCGGTCAGGATCGCCGTTTTATGGTGAAGTACATGCCGGAGTTAGAAGCGTATTTCCATTACCGCAGTATTGATGTGAGCACGATTAAAGAATTGATTCGCCGCTGGAAACCAGAAGTACTCGACGGGTTTGACAAAAAAGGTGTGCACCTTGCCCTTGATGATATTCGCGAATCTATTGAAGAATTGCGCTATTACCGCGAGCACGTATTTACGATTTGATTCGCGGTTTGGGCGTCATCACTCTTGTATAACACACCGGTAGAGCGCGTGATGCACTCTACCGCTGTACCCTATGCCGCGACCACTTCTCGCTGATAATTGAATTAACCCACGTCATTGCTTACTTATTCACTCGTCACTTCTTTTGCCCTAGTTTAGCCATTGTTTTTATCCTGAATTGCCCCCTGTTTAGTCTTGTAAGCAAGGCGTAAATACGTGTGTAAATTAGGCCACTTTTGACTGCAAATTTGCATCATTAGAAGGGCCAAATTGACAACGCTAGTCATTCCTTCCATTTCTTCATCATTTTGACGGTTTTTTCTCTAAATTGTCGAAAAACACCCCTGAATGATTGTTTTTTGCACATTTTTATTGGGGTTGTAGCCCTTGTTTTGTAAGGGCTGGGCATATTTTCTGTAAATAACAAGTAAAAAACCGCTTGATGACAACGGTGTCGCAAGATAGTATTGAACAAAATGACAGCGATGTCATTTTACTTTCACCTCGACGAATGGGACTCAACTATGAACAAAAATAATTTTACTAAAACAGGATATTCAGTCGTCGCTACTGCAATATTCTCAGCGTTGATCACACCGCAAGTGCAGACACTGGAGTGTTAAAATGACGACTAATAAATTGAAACTATCAACAATCGCGTTAGCCGTCGCATCGAGCTTTGCTGTCGACACAGCAATAGCACAAGAAAGTAGTACTGATGATCAGTTGGTTGAGACCATAGAAATCAGAGGGATCCGCGCGAGCACCAAGGCGAGCATCAATAACAAGCGTTTTGCCGACAGTATCGTAGATTCGATCAGCGCTGAAGACATCGGTAAATTCCCAGACAAAAACGTGGCTGAGTCGCTTTCTCGCATCACGGGTGTGGCAGTAAGTCGTGAATTTGGTGAAGGTGAAAAAATCAGTATTCGTGGTGCAGGCCCAGACTTAAACCGTACTTTATTAAACGGGCAAACTGTGGCGTCTGCCGACTGGTTTATTCTCGACCCGTCGAACCGTTCGTTCAACTACACCTTGTTGCCGTCTTCCATTGTTAAAGGTTTGGAAGTGTACAAGTCACCACAAGCATCAATTGATGAAGGTTCGATTGGTGGTACTGTGGTTTTGCGTACGCGTAAGCCACTTGAGCTAGACGCCAACACGATTAACGTAGGCATACAAGCACAGTATTCAGAAACCTCAGAAGAAACCGATCCACAACTGGATGCCTTGTATTCGTGGAAAAACGAAGACGAAACGTTTGGTGTGTTGGTGAATGTCATTTCACAAGATCGCACAGTACAGCGTCAAGGTTTTGAAGTATTAGGCTACTCGAAAGTTACCCCAACCGCGGAAGACACAGATCGCGCTGATCTGATCGGCAACACATATAATGTACCGACATTGATTGGTGTACCGCGTTTCGACCAGTCTCGTGAGCGCGAAACCGTATTTGCGTCTATTCAATATGCGCCGACGGAAGAGCTCGATTTTACCCTTAACTATCTCACGTCAGAAATGGACGCGAACAACAGAAACCAGAACCTGTTGATTGGTCCGGGGGACGTAGGCAACGTCATTGAAACCATCGAAAACGGCACGATTGTTGGTGACAACAACGTGGTAGCTTCGTCGTCTTCAGGCCGTATGCCCTATAACTTCATTAACCGTGTATCTAGAACAGAGACGGAATCTATCGATTTAGACGTCAACTACAGCACCGACGATTTTATTGTTCATGTGCAAGTAGGTTCAACGGAAGCAAACGGCGGAACTTTACGCGAAACATCGTGGGAATACGCGCCGGCGGGTGGCACCGAGTGGTCGTATGATCTGAGTGGTACGCCAACCATCGAAACCTCGGTTGATCCGAGTGATGCAAGTCAGTTTGCTGCAGGATGGATCTGGGGCGGCAAGCGCCCAACCCACGATGCAGAAGACTATGCCCAATTGGATCTAGAGATCCCTATTGAGTACGGCCCATTCACCGCGCTAAAAACTGGGGTGAAAATTCGCCAAGCGGAAAACTCTATTACCGATCGTCAAGTGTATAGCTGGCAGTGGGGCGAAACCACGCGTGAGGGACTAACGGGTTCTCAAGGTCAGGACATTGCGGGTTACATGTGGTGGATCTTCGATCAATGCCCGACATTAGCAGACTGTAATTTATCGTCGGGGTCTCAGTCGGTCGACGCAGTGGTGAATGGTTCATTCACCAATCAGATTACCCAGAATCAACAAGCAATGGAGTCTATTGCCTTTGATTCACTAAATGGTGAACCTGCAGGGTATGCCGCGCACTTGTCGCTGGCCGATATCTACAAGATTGAAGAAGACATTACTGCTCTTTATATTCAAGGTGACTTTAAAGGTGACAGCTACCGAGGCAACGTAGGTTTGCGTTATGTGTCAACTAAACAAACCTCGGGCGGGTATGAATTTAGTCAGGATTCTTCAGGTCTGTTAACTCTTAATTATGATTGGTTGACACCTTCTGAATTGGAGTGGGTTGAAGTTAACAACGATTATAACGAGTTCTTGCCAAGTGCGAACATCGCCTTCGATTTAACCGAAGATCAAATTCTTCGTGTTGGTGCTGCGCGAGTGATGGCTCGTCATAACTGGACCGAAATTGCGTCAACAGAATACTTCGGCGACCTAGCGGGTGGGGCAAGCACAGGAACGCGAGGGAATCCGTATCTTAAACCCATGATTGCGAATCAATTTGATATCTCGTATGAATGGTATTACGGTGAAGCGTCGATGTTCTCTGCGACCTACTTCAACAAAACAATATCATCAATGCGTACGTCGAATGTGGTGACTGAGTTGCGTTCAAATGATCGTTACAAAGACGTGCCTGTCGCATTTAACCAACCGGTTAACGACTTGGGTGGCACCATTAATGGTATTGAGTTGAGCATACAACATGACTTCGGTGGCTTTGGTATGCAGGCAAACTACACCTACACCGACGCTAAGTCAGACCAAACTCGCGATGAAAACTCACCGGGCTCAGGTTTGTTCGAAGGTACATCTAAAAACATGTTAAACCTGACAGGTTATTACGAAAACGATACCTTCGGTGCGCGTGTGATGTATAACTATCGCAGTGATTGGTATAACGGTATTTCTGCAAACGGTGCGGAATTGTGGACCGAAGGCTTTGGCCAATGGGATGCAAGTGCTTCGTATAACGTTACCGAAAATATTGCACTGACGTTAGAAGCTGTAAACTTGCTCGATGAAGAAATTAGACAATACAACACGGATAAAGACCGCTTGTACTCGCTCTACAAAAACGGCCGTCGTTTTGTAGTAGGAGCACGCTTTGCGTTCTAAATCTCATTGAATGAGACTGTCTTTGAATAAGCCAGGCGTATGCTTGGCTTGTTCATTTAAGGCACATAACACCATTGATAGTGTAAACAATGACAGACTTCATAAAGAAAGTCGTTATCGTTGGGGGAGGCACTGCAGGTTGGCTAACGGCTAATATCCTTGCTTCACAGCTTTCTCAAAAAGGTAATGCACAAGGGATCGACGTTTGTTTGGTGGAATCACCTACCATCCCCACTATAGGCGTGGGGGAGGGAACTGTGCCTACCATGCGACAAACCCTGAAAATGATTGGGTTAAGCGAAACTGAATTTGTGCGTGAATGTGATGCCACATTCAAACAGTCCATCAACTTTGTTGACTGGTTACACAAGCCTAAAAACGGCAACCACCACACTTACCAACATTTATTTCACTATCCGGCGATGCCCGGCTTTGACCTCACGCCTTATTGGTTGCTAAACGACGAGCTTAAGGTGAAATTTGAGGATCTGGTTTCGGCCCAAGGAAAAGCATGCCATCAGGGTTTAGCGCCGAAAAAAATTACCCATAAAGAATATGACGGCATCTTTGATTATGCTTACCACCTCGATGCTGCAAAGTTCGCTACATTGTTGACTAAACACGGTATCGAGAAACACGGTATTCGCCATATTCTGGCCAATGTAACCGGAGTGAATCAGCACAATAATGGTGATATTTGTTCAGTGGATACTGACTGCGCGGGCAGGATTGAGGGTGATCTTTTTATCGATTGTACGGGCTTTGCCTGCTTATTATTAGGTAAAACACTAGGCGTAGAATTTGAGGATAAAAAAGACATATTGTTTGTCGACAACGCGGTTACCATGCAAGTGCCTTATGTTGACGAAGAAGCGCCGATACCCAGCCATACTATTTCTACCGCACAGGAAGCCGGATGGACATGGGATATTGGCCTCACTCAGCGACGTGGCGTCGGTTATGTGTACTCTTCACAGTACACAACTCACGACAGAGCAGAACAGGTATTGCGAGATTACATAGGCCCTGCGGCAGAGTCACTCACTTGTCGCCAGATCCCCATGAGAATCGGCTATCGCAAAGCGTTTTGGCGCAACAACTGTGTTGCTATTGGTTTGTCTGCTGGGTTTCTTGAACCATTGGAAGCGACCGCTATTTTACTCATTGAAGCGACAGCAAAATTGTTGGTTGAACAGTTCCCAACGAATAAGCAATGTATGCTGTATTCGGCTAAGCGACTCAATGAAACGGTGCGTTATGGCTGGGACCGTGTAATCGACTTTATCAAGCTGCACTATTACTTGAGCCGCCGAACTGACACACAGTTTTGGTTGGACAATACTCATCCAAACTCAGCGCCCGATAGTCTGCTAGAAAGGCTAGAAGCGTGGCGTTATCGGGTGCCGAGTGAGTCTGATTTTTTTAGTAAGTATGAAGTTTTTCAGTTAGAGAATTATCAGTACGTGTTATACGGCATGGACTTTAAAACTGAGTTATCCCATGCCCAACAACACTATTTTAAGCAGGCACAAGCGCAGGATTTTTATCAGCGCTTCAGCAAGCATCAATTGAGCTTGCTGAAAAGTCTGCCACAGCACCGGGAACTGATAAAACAAATTAACACCTACGGCATGAAATCCATTTAAATCAAGAGATTGTGGTATAGAACTATGAATAATAATATTGCTTTGTTAGATAACAACAAACACAAAAACCTGAAGCTAAAAACGACCACGCAATTTGAACATATGTACCATCGTAATGTGGTGCCGTTGGTGGCTTCGGAGTTTATGCATGCGGCCATTAACTTCCCGATCTTCTTTATTAAAGAGGCCAATACCGCAGAGTTTAAAGCGGTGGGTTTGTTGGGCTTCGATCAAGATGAAAATTTGTACTTTACGCCGGAAAAGCTCAATACCAATTACTTTCCACAAAACGTGCAACGCTACCCCTTTGTGTTGGCTGCAGAAGGCCCAAAGTCAGAAAATTTTGCCATTGCTGTTGATATGAGTAGTGACTTGGTAAGCGAAACAGATGGTCAGCCTTTATTTACTGAAGCCGGAGAGCCTACGGAAGATTTGCATCGTGTGTCGAATTTCTTGTCTGAATTAATGACCAAAGAAATGGCCACCAAGCACTTTATTGAGTTTCTTGTCGACCATGATTTACTGCATGAAGCTTCGTTGTCACTGGCTTTGGGTGATGAGGGCAAAACCAACTTAAATGGCGTGTATAAAGTGGATGAAGAAAGGCTCAACGCTATAAAACCTGAGGTATTGCAAGCATTGCACAAAAAGCATTATTTACCGGCTATTTACGCTCACCTGACGTCAATTGGTCAGTTGCAGCGGATGGTGGCACTCAAGCGTTTGAAGTCGCAAGCGTAATTTTACGGAGCAGGGCTCATGGATTTAAGCACACTGCCTTCTGTTGAGGTTTATCACAATGTTACTGCTGAACACTTTCATAATGACATTGTAAAAAAGGGTAAACCCGCCGTGCTCAAAGGGCTGGTGGACAACTGGCCAGTGGTGCAGGCCGCCAAGTGTTCTTCAGACGAGTTTATCGACTATTTAGCGTCGTTTGGTTATCAGGGGAATATTGAGGCGTTGCGTTGTCGTGCTTCAGAGAATGGCTTTTTGTTCTACAACAAACGTTTTACCGGCTTTAATTTTGAGCGCCGCGCCACCACCATGACGGCCTTCTTTGACAACCTCAAAGCCAGCGCTGAAAACCCCAGTTATGCGACCAACTCCTGGCAAAGCGCCCATATTGACAACTTCTTTCCTGATTTTCTTAAGTCTCACACTATGCCTATGTGTGCTGATACGGTGCGACCAAGAATGTGGTTGGGTAATAAAACGGTGGTCGGCACCCACAATGATGACAGTGAAAACATAGCTTGTGTGATTGCAGGGAAGCGACGTTTTACGTTTTTTCCGCCAGAGCAGTTGCCCAATCTCTATATTGGCCCATTAGATAAAACGCCGGCTGGCGCGCCCATGAGTCTGGTGGATTTACGCAATCCAGATTACGAACAATTTCCCCATATCAAGCAAGCCTTGGCAACGGCCACTATCGCAGAATTAGCCCCGGGTGACGCGGTTTATGTGCCCACGTTGTGGTGGCATCACGTAGAAGCCCTCGACGATATTAATGGTTTGGTGAACTATTGGTATAGCGGCGCATTAGATGAAGAGAGGTCATTAGCGGGGTTAGATACCATGCTCTTGTCCATACTGACCTACTCACATATGCCTGATAATGTGAAGCAGGCTTGGAAACACGCTTTTGATCATTATGTTTGGTCGGATAAATCGGCCTTTTCTCATATTCCAGACCATGTGTTAGGCGTGTTGGGCGAAGTGCCAGAAGCAAAGCGTAAACAATTGGCTAAATGGCTGGCAACCCAACTCAACGACTACGCAGACAACTAGTGGGGGCCTGTGAAATGAAAGAACCTATATTTATTCATATTCCCAAAACCGGTGGTACTTCTATTAACTGCGTGATCAAAGGTACGCCGTGGCAAACACCGATTAATCATCATTACCGACACCTGATTTTTGAGACTAAACAGTCGAATTGCGGTGATATTTTTCAGCCGAAGAATCGCGATAAATATCGCGACGAATTTATCTTTATGATGCTTCGTCACCCTGTCGACAGGCTGGTGTCTGAATACTATTACATCCGTAACAATCAGGATTTCATGCAGCACCTAAGCGTTCAACCAGCGAATTTTGAGCAATACATCGACAACCCCCAAACCAGTAATTACATGCTTAAATTTCTCGATGGGCGGCGGATTTATGATGCTAATACAGCAATGTCAGAACAGCGAGCTAACGAGATTATTCACACAATTGATGATCTCAACATACACACGGGGATTTTCGAGCAATACGCTTTGTCGTTGTCTTATTTTGCCGCTGTCGGCGATTTTGTCTGGCCTGATACCATTGAAGTGAAACGGGCCACGTTAAACCGGCCCAACGTGAAACAACTGCCCAAAGACCTCACTGCCAAAATACTGCGCAACAATGACTTGGACATGAAGCTTTATCAGCATGGCGTGGCTCGTTTGGCTGAAAATGCGAAGCAATTGGCGGTACAGAAAATTAAGTTCAAGGGGGGGCGTTTAGACTTTGTGATTCCTTATACGTTGTGGAATTGCATACTCGATGTAGAGTTGCAGAACAAAACCTTTATCGAGACCAATAAAACCTTTTTGGTCACGCTAAATCACTATCTGCATAAAACCGTTACCACGGGCAAAGACTACACCAAACAATGGCTAAAGCTGTTTCGTGAGTCGGTAGCATTTTACTACCCAAACACAAAATTTGCCAAACAAGTGAAAAGTATTAAGCGCAGCGACCCGCTCGATGAAGTGATTGCGATAGCGCGATTAATAGAGAGTGCACCGACCAACCCTGCTTTAGGCATTAATATCAACCAACCTCAATTACAGTTGCGATTAACCAAAGAGATGGCGCAGGTGATGAAACAAGACAATTTGGTGTCGGTTGGTACTAATCAGTGGTAATACGGTACTAAACGTTGGGGGGAGCTTATGGCCGTGGTTACATACATAAATCGGTCGCAGGCAGTAATTATGACGGTTAATTGAGCGATTAAGCGTTAAATTGTAAAAAAACACAAATTAGTGGTTGCGCTTAGCAGATATTTTTGTAAAATGCGCACCACTTCAAAACGAAGTACCTCTTTTGCGGGAATAGCTCAGCTGGTAGAGCACAACCTTGCCAAGGTTGGGGTCGCGAGTTCGAATCTCGTTTCCCGCTCCAATTTCTCTTCACAGAGAATGTATAAAAGCATGTAGTCATGCAGTTCTTGACGCGGGAATAGCTCAGCTGGTAGAGCACAACCTTGCCAAGGTTGGGGTCGCGAGTTCGAATCTCGTTTCCCGCTCCAAATTCTTCTTCTTTCTAATTTTTCGTATTTCAAAGTCTTCTTGTATTGGTTTGTTTTGGCACACTGTGTATTGCTTTCGTCCGACCTGTGTAATTAGCGCTTGCGATAAAGGTTAAAAAAACGTTAATGTGTTAAAATGGTAGCGCTTACATTCTTGGTGTCTACGTTTCACAATAACAATGAGAAAGGACGACAAACAATGAAAAGATCGCACGCACTCAGTTGCGTAATGTTTATCGCGTTGGGGTTAATGGGGTGCGAAAAGCAAACCCTTAATGAAGCTATTTCTGCAGGGCCTATTCACACCGAATTACAACTGAATGATGGTCACTACCAAATCATACGTGATGGTAAGCCTTATTTTATTCGGGGAGCAGGTGGGCGTTCATATTTGGCCAAACTGAAAGCGTCGGGAGCGAACACTGTTCGCACCTGGGGAACGGACGGGGCTGAAGCGTTATTAGATGAAGCGCAAAAACAAGGTTTGAGCGTAATGCTGGGATTGCGGTTGGGCCATGAGCGTCACGGCTATGATTACGATGATGCCACAGCAGTGCAAAAGCAATTCGAAGACGTTAAAGCGCAGGTGTTAAAGTTTAAAGATCACCCAGCCTTACTAGCTTGGGGGATTGGCAATGAAGTTGACCTTTTCTATACCAATACCAAGGTGTGGTACGCCGTAGAAGATATTGCCAAAATGATCAAAGCTGTTGACCCTCACCATTTGGTGACCACGGTAACGGCCGGTATTGATAAACAAAAAGCCGACTTGATCATGCAACGTGTGCCGAGTATCGATTATCTCAGCATTAATATTTACGGTGGCTTAGAAACCTTACCCCAGCATTTGCTGGATATTGGCTATACGGGTGCCTACGTTGTGACAGAGTGGGGGCCAACAGGTCATTGGCAGGTACCTCGTACCGAGTGGGATGTGCCCATTGAGCAAACCAGTACCGAGAAAGCCGCTTCATATCGCAGCCGCTACGAAGGCGGAGTATTATCAGCGCCTGAGCGCGCGTTAGGTTCCTTTGCGTTTTTGTGGGGGCAAAAGCAAGAGACTACGCCTACTTGGTATGGCGTATTTACGGAGTCGGGTCATCCGAATGAAGTGGTAGATAGCTTACAGTATTTGTGGACAGGGAGCTGGCCGCAAAAACGCGCGCCGTCAATTGAAGCGTTGACGATTAACGGTGAAGTGGCAAAAAGTAATGTATATCTTGAGGCGGGAGAGTCTGCTGCCGCTAAGGTAGAGATTGTCGAACGTAGCCATTCGGCTTTGCATATTCGCTGGGAAATCTTACCTGAGAGCACTGATATTAAAGCTGGTGGCGACCCCGAAGACCGCCCACACGCCCTTGCAGGGCTATTTACCTTGCAACGCAATGGCCAGTTGCAGTTTATCGCACCGTCCGAAGGCGGCGCTTATCGGTTGTTTGTGTACGTTACTGATGAACAAGGAAAAGTGGCGACAGGTAATATTCCTTTCTTTGTTCATGAGGCTAGCAAAGTATAACCTTCACATCGATAACACCCTTTAGTTAACAGGGGGGTTATCTTCCTCGTTTATCTGTGTTCACAGTTTCCGCTGTTATAAAAATGTTACATATTTATTCATTTAGTGAATAAGTATTCGGTTTTCTTGTGCAAGGTTGGTGCAAGGTTTTCGCTTTTTGATTATTTTTGGTGCTAATAATGGGATGTATTCCCGAATTCATCAGACGAGTGAGCACTTTTTTTGTGCAAAAAGTATGTGCTATTTGTCGCATAAAGAATCAAATGCGTAAAATTTTGAATAAGTATTCAATAAGTTCTCATCTAGTCTAAAAAAATACACTAAAATAAGCTGCAGAATCGGCACAAAAGATGCTGATTGAAAAGGCTTATACAAATATAAAAGTTGTTGTTTGGCTATCAAGCCATATCAGGAGAGCACACATGAACCAACCTTCAGGCAAGCGTTTCGCTTACTCTGTTGTTGCAGGCGCCGTATTATCTGCGGTTTCTAGTCCCGCTGTTTTTGCACAAGATGCAGCAGCCCCAACAATCGATGACAAGCAAATTGAACAGATCCAAGTTACCGCAACGCGTCGTTCGGGATCGCTACAAGAAGTGCCATTAAACATCTCGGCAATTACCGCAGACGTAATGGAACAACAAAACTTGGAAGATATTGAAGATATCGCTCGCTGGGTACCTGGCTTAACGATCACAGACCAAGGTGGTCGTACTGATTCTCCAATTATTGTTCGAGGGTTGAACACCAACTCTTCTGGCCCGTCTTCTGACGGTGGTACAGTAGCGACCTATTTTGGCGAAGTACCTTTGTTCCTCAACATGCGTCTTAAAGACGTAGAGCGAGTGGAAGTGCTCATCGGCCCACAAGGAACCTTGTACGGCGCGGGTACGTTAGGTGGTGCTATTCGTTACATTCCAAATGCCGTTGACCTTGATATTATGTCTGGTTCAATTTCTGGCGATATCTTCCAAACCAAAGAAAGTGATTCTGTTGGTGGTGAAGGTGGTGTTGTCTTTAACGCCCCGCTTATTGACGGCGAACTTGGTATTCGTGCGTCATTCAATGTGTATGACGACCCTGGCTACTTAGATTACAACTACGTAGTAAAAGAAGGCGGGGTTTCTTTGCCTGATCCAGACTGGACTGATAGTGCTGCAGTGTCTGAAAACCTTAAACAGGTAAAAGACGCTAACGGAGAGAAAACCACCACAGGTCGTGTTGCCGTTCGCTGGATGCCAACCGATTGGCTAGACGGTACAGTTTCTTATTTCTATCAAGAGCGTGATGTGGAAGGTCGCTCTATCACTCAATATGGCTCACTCAGTGACGACAATGGTTTGAGCAGTATCATTGGCAAATACGAGTCAGCTTATCGTTACGAAGAGCCGCGTGAGCAAACCGATGACTTGTTGAGCCTAGAACTTAAAGTAGACTTAGGCTTTGCTGAAATGGTTTACGCAGGTGGTCGCTCAACTTCTGATGAATTAGGTCAACGAGACCAAACAGATCTGCTTATTCGATTAGCCTACAGCTACGAAGAATTCCCAGCATTCTCGTCTTATACCGAAGAAAAAGGTGATGTTGAAACCACTACGCACGAAATTCGTTTAGTGTCTCAAGGTGACTCAGCATTGTCTTGGATAGTAGGTGCATTCTCTTTTAAACGTGAGTCTTCTGGTTACAGTAAAGAATTTACGCCAAACTTCGACGTATTTGCTATCGAAGAATGGGGCATAGACGGTAACTATCGACCTGATGCGCTCGAATATTACTCTGTTGATGAATCGCTTCAACAAGAAGAAGCCTTCTTTGGTGAATTGAGCTACGCTGTTAATGAAGACCTGAGTGTTACTGTTGGTATCCGCAATTATTCTTATGAAGTAAGTTCGCGCTCTGCGGTGGACCTCCCCCTTTACAATTCAGTATTTGCCGGCCGAGGCTCAGATTCCATCGAGTTAGACTTTGGTGAAGAAGGTGCGGATGATGATGGTAACTTGTTCAAGTTCAATGTGAGCTATCAAGTGACCGACGATATCCTCACTTACTTTACGGTAAGTGAGGGGTTCCGTATCGGTGGCGCGAATGGTGTGGCAGCATGTCCTTCAGACATTGATGAAGTTGAAAACCAGATCGTGTGTGCATTGCCAAATGAGCAAGTTTACACCGCTGATACCACCACTAACTATGAGTTAGGCTTCAAGTCGACCATGCTGAAAAACAAACTGCACTTCAATGCAGCATTGTTTAATGTAGATTGGGAAGACGCGCAAGTTGGTGGTGCTACAGTGAACGGTCAGCAACCTATTACCACAAACGCTGAAGGTGCGAATGCACGTGGTGTGGAATTGTTCACACGTGCAATTTTGTCTGACAATCTATCTATGTACGCGACTTACTCATACACCAAAGCTGAGCTAACTGCTGACGCGCCGTATCTATTTGGTACTTACGATGAGGGCGATACTGAAGCGGCTGAATACTATGATGGTCGTGATGGCGACCGTCTGCCGGGTTCTCCTGAGCATCAATTCTCGCTGGGTGTAACATACTCGCAAGAAGTATTGGGCGATAAGATGTTAGACGTGAGCTATGGTTTAACTGCGCAAAGCGACATTATTACCACTGTAGGTAAACGTCGTGATGGTGAAACATTACCAGGTTACGCAGTAAGTAACTTAACGGCTAAGCTGTCTGACTACGATTGGAGCGTTACCTTCTACGTTAACAACTTGTTCGACAAGTATGCATTCGTATCTACCCGTGGTTTCGAAGGCATGGTAACCGAGGGTAACCGCGGCGACTTGCAGCGTGGTTATAGCCACTTCTTGATGAAGCCTCGTACCGTTGGCTTGAAGTTTGATTATAAATTTGAGCTGTAATAGTCTGCTGACTAACGCAGTTAATCCTTATACCTAAGGTATGAAAGGGCACTTCGAGGGTGCCCTTTTTGTTTTGTGGAAAAGATGGAACAAGCACAACTCTTCAGCCTGGCTTTGCAGGCAATAAATCAACGTGATTATGTAAAAGCGCATCAAGCTTGTGTGACTGCCGTTAAACAATTTGGCGACAGTGCGCAGGCGTATTTTTTGCTGGGTATTATTCATATCGAAATAATGCAAATTGGCAAAGCGGTGCGGTTGTTAGAAAAGTCACTGTCGTTGGCGAAGTCGGCTGAAACGTATGCATATTTGGCAAAGTGTCACTCTCTCACGGGAGATCTAACCCAAGCACTTGCTGCGGCAGACGCAGCGCCTGTTGCCCTCTTAGATAAAGCATTAGCATTGGATACAGTGGGGGTTGCGCTGTCTCGTGTGGGTGTTCACGACAAAGCGCTGGCGTATTTTAGTAAAGCATTAACGCTAGAACCGAATAATCCGGCATTTCACTACAATTATGCGGTGTCAGCTAAGTTCGATGGTGATTTTTCAGCTGCAAGGACGGGATTCGAGAAGGCGATTGCGTTAGCGCCTGATTATCATCAAGCCCATTTTGCGCTATCTGACTTGGGTGGTGTGAGTGCTGAAAATAACCATATCGCTCGCCTTAATGCTGTTGATGCGCGTATTACTGATGTTGATGGTAAGTTGCATATTGCCCACGCTTTGGCGAAGGAATTTGAGGCACTAAAAGATTTTGACAGTGCCTTTGGGGCTTTAAACTCGGCGAAAAAACGCAAAGTGCCGCAGTTTTCGGGTGTAGAAGCTCAGTATCAGGCTATGTTCGATTTCCTTATGAAGAGTGCGTCGAGCAGTGCGCCGACTGTGGGGTCGGACAGTGCGAGGCCAATTTTCGTCATTGGGATGCCGCGTTCGGGGACCACATTGGTTGAGCGGATTATTAGTAACCACAGTATGGTGGGGTCGGGTGGCGAACTTCAAGACTTTGGTGTGGCGGTGAAAGAGCTGACGGGGACGGCGTCGAATGCGGTGTTGGACTTGCCTACATTGGAAGCGGCGGAAAATCTGGATTTCACAAAATTGGGTGAACGGTACTTGCAGCGGACGCAGATTTTTCATCCTGAAATGGCACATTTGGTGGATAAGCTGCCGTTTAACTTCTTCTATGTGGGTTTGATTCGTCGTGCTTTGCCGAATGCCAAAATAGTATGTTTGTTGCGTGATCCTATGGACACCTGTATTGGTAATTTTCGTCAGTTATTTTCTTTGAACAGTCCTTATTATGCGTACTCTTACGATTTAGAAAGTATTGGTCGTTTCTATCGGCAGTTTTATGCGCTGGTGCATGAGTGGAATAAATTTCACCCTGATTCGGTACGTTTGCAGTCGTATGAAACCTTAGCGCGGAATCCTGACAGCGAAATTCGCGATTTGCTTGAGTTTTGTGGGTTGCCGTTTGAAGAGCAGTGCTTGCGGGCTGAGTCGAATTCGGCGCCTGTGTCTACGGCGAGTAAAGTACAGGTTCGTGAAGCGATAAATACGCGTTCGATTGGGCGTTGGAAGCAATATGGAGATTATACGGCTTCATTGGAGGCTTTGGTGGCTGGGCTTTCTTCGTAGCTTGTTCTCTAGTTCCTTAAGTTTATTTCTTCGTAGTTCGCTTGGCAGTGAACAAGTTCGGCTCAGAAACACGCTGTAAACACTTCCGTGTGCGATCGGGTTGCCGCATCCCTGCGGCAAACGGTTTCTGACTCGAACTTGTCCACTGCTGGTCGCTCTTCCTTTTTGCATCCGCCTTGGTTTCTTCGTAGCCCGTTCGCTTGGCGGTAACAGTGTTCCTCAGAAACACGCTGTAAACCCATTCCCTGGGCGCTCGGATTGCCACATCCCTGTGGCGAACGGTTTCTGATGCACACTGCCACCGCTTGTCGCTCTCTCGAATATAATCCCTACGGTATGGAGCGGAGACATCCGCCTTGGTTTCTTCGTAGTCCGTTCGCTTGGCGGTAACAGTGTTCCTCAGAAACACGCTGTAAACCCATTCCCTGGGCGCTCGGATTGCCACATCCTTGTGGCAAACGGTTTCCGATGCACACTGCTGCCGCTTGTCGCTCTCTCGAATATAATCCCTACGGTATGGAGCGGAGACATCCGCCGTGGTTTCTTCGTAGTCCGTTCGCTTGGCGGTATCAGTGTCCCTCAGAAACACGCTGTGAACCCAGTCCCTGGGCGCTCGTGTCGCCGCATCCTTGCGGCGAACGGTTTCTGATGCACACTGTCTACCGCTTATCGCTCTCTCAGTATGGCTTGAGTTGGAGGCATCCTCTAAAACGAGAAGTCACCTTTTGTTAACAAACTTCTTGCATATTGGGAAAGCTATTCGCATACTCACTGGTCTAACCAGATGTAAGTGACGAGTATAGCAATGGCAAAATCAAACCCACTCCAGCAGTTCGTAAAAAAGGTTAACCAATACCCCGCATGGTTGAGCAGTAAGTTGCTAACGTGGATGTTCCGGTCAAAGGTCAAACTTACTGGAACCGTAAAGCTAGACATTCTTGAAACCGACCTGAAATCAGTCACCTTTCGCCAAAAGAATTACAAACGGGTGCAAAACCACATAGGTAGTGTGCATGCCGCAGGCATGGCTTTGTTAGCAGAGTCAGCTACAGGGTTTGTCGTAGGTGTTAACTTACCCGGCGATAAATTACCCCTCATCAAAACAATGGAGCTTAATTACACCAAACGCGCCACCGGTGATATGCAAGCCACGGCCAGCCTAACTGACGATCAACTCACCATGATGCAAACCCAAGATAAAGGTGAAGTTAAGGTTGCTGTAAAGGTCACCGATGCAACTGGCATCGAGCCGGTAGAATGTAATATGGTGTGGGCTTGGATCCCCAAGCAAAAGAAAAATTAAGTTAAGGAAATTTATCTCGTTTTCCTGTTTGACAGTACTTTGATCTCTGACTAAACCATGTATAACTGAAGTCGTTGTTCGCTCACAAGCGCGGCTTCGGTACTTCAGAGTTGCTGGCGCATCCCGCGTCTGTTCAGTATCGGTGCTTAGCAAGAAGGAACACCACGATGGTGAAAGTAACGAGAGAAAGCGTGTTAAAACGTCAGTTCATTGACCGAAAGCATTATCCTTATGGCTTTTCACGTTCAGGTGATTTTTCCATTGCAGAAAGTAAAGCGCTCACGCACTATGGATGCCTGATCGCAGCCTTGGTCGATGGGCAACTAGCGCCTAGCAGTGAAGAGGATAAACATTTCATTGCAGTAGCCGCAGGCGTACAACAGCCGAGTTCAGCGGCAGAACGCGCTTGGTTGAAATATCAAACCTTGATTAATCGCCCTAAAATGGCGAGTATCTATGGTAGCAAGCGAGTTATCGACGACAGTGACGGTGACGAAGTAGATAGCGATGACAGCGTGGATTTGGACTTGGATGAGGCCTAGCGCTGTTAATTTGATGTAAATAAAAATTTCGATTTCCAATCAAAAAAACAACATTTCGAAAGATTTATCCTAATATTTTGTAATATTGGGATATGTATCTCACTTTTATTGAAAAAGCTGTTTAATCTTCCTATTTCCTTCGATATAGTCCGCCTACTGTCAAAGAGGCAGATTTTTTAAACAACCCTTAACAGGAGAGACTACCGTGAAAATGATGTCGGGCGCCGCCATGGTGGTGGAAGCGCTAAAAGATGTAGGAGTCAAACATGTGTTCGGTTACCCCGGCGGTGCCGTACTAGACATTTATGATGCTTTATTTGCACAAGATGATGTCAAGCATGTCCTCGTGCGTCACGAACAGGCTGCAGCTCATATGGCTGATGGTTATGCGCGTTCGACTGGAAAAACCGGTACTGTCCTCGTTACCTCTGGCCCAGGCGCAACCAATACGATCACAGGGATCGCTACCGCTTACATGGATTCCATTCCTATGGTGGTGCTGTCTGGTCAGGTTCCGTCAATGCACATCGGTGAAGATGCCTTCCAAGAAACAGACATGGTTGGTTGTTCGCGTCCTATCGTTAAGCACAGCTTTTTAGTAAAGCGTGCGGTAGACATTCCTGAAGCGATTGCAAAAGCATATTACATTGCCAATAGTGGCCGACCTGGTCCTGTAGTGGTTGATTTGCCAAAAGATTTGGTAAACGTGCAAGAGCAGCACCCCTATGTGTTTCCGTCTGATGTGACCATGCGTTCATACAATCCAACTGAGCGCGGCCACATGAAGCAAATTAAAAAGGCCGTTGCCGCACTGAAAAAGGCCGAGCGCCCTGTGCTTTATGTGGGGGGGGGAGCGGTCGCAGCTGAAGCGTCAGGTGCAGTAACTAAGTTAGCAGAAACCCTTAACGCTCCGGTAACCTGTACATTGATGGGCTTGGGCGCTTTCCCAGGCACGCACGACCAGTTCGTGGGTATGTTGGGTATGCACGGTACGTTAGAAGCCAACAAAACCATGCACAATGCTGATTGCATTTTAGCCTTGGGTGCGCGTTTTGATGACCGTGTGACTAACAATGTTGAAAAATTCTGCCCCCATGCAGACATTATTCATGTTGATATTGACCCAGCGTCAATTTCCAAGACAGTCAATGCCCATATTCCAGTGGTAGGCTCGATAGATAAAGTTTTGGAACAAATTTTCGAGTTGCTTGAAGATGTGGATTTGTCTGGCCAAAAAGAAAAACTAGCCGATTGGTGGCAACAGATTACGCAATGGCGTAGTCGTGAATGTTTGAAGTTCAACCAAGACTCACAAGTGATCAAACCACAGCAAGTTATTGAGTCTTTGTATAAGCACACCAATGGCGAAGCCTATGTCAGCTCAGACGTGGGTCAGCACCAGATGTTCGCTGCATTGTATTACCCATTTGCTAAACCGCGCCAGTGGATCAACTCAGGTGGTTTGGGCACGATGGGCTTTGGTATTCCCGCTGCAATGGGCGTACAGTTTGCGCACCCTGAATCCACCTCTGTGGTAGTAACAGGTGATGGTAGTGTTCAAATGAACATTCAAGAGTTGTCTACCTGCTTGCAGTACAACTTACCAATTAAGATTATTTCATTGAACAACCGTGCTTTGGGTATGGTGCGTCAATGGCAAGATATGATTTATAAAGGGCGTCACTCGCACTCTTATATGGAATCTCTACCTGACTTTGTGAAGTTAGCTGAAGCTTACGGCCACGTAGGCATTAAGGTTGATACCTTAGATCAGCTAGACGATGCAATGGAGAAGTGTTTCAGCTTGAAAGATCGCTTGGTATTTATGGATATCGCGGTGGATCAAAACGAGCACGTGTACCCAATGCAAATTAAGTTTGGGGCTATGGATGACATGCGTTTAAGTAAAACGGAGCGTACCTAATGAAACGAATTATTTCTGTATTAATGGAAAACGCGCCGGGCGCATTGTCACGTATTGTTGGTGTGTTTTCTCAACGTGGTTACAACGTCGACTCTTTGTGTGTTGCGCCCACTGACGACCCGAGTTTGTCTCGATTGACGATCACCACACAAGGTGACGACAAAGTGATTGAACAAATCACAAAGCAGGTCAATAAACTCATTGATGTGTTGAAAGTGGTAGACTTAACAGATGGCGCGCACATTGAACGCGAGCTTATGTTGATTAAAGTGGCAACACGTACTGAAGCGATTCGCGCTGAAGTGAAGCGCAATAGCGATATCTTCCGCGCACGTATCGTCGATGTGAACGCCAATAATTACACCATTGAGATTACGGGCACCACCGATAAACTCGATGCCTTTGCTACCACTATGGGGCAATGTGCAGAAATTGTTGAATCTTCAAGAACGGGCGTTTGTGGTTTAGCCCGTGGTGAACGCGCGCTTAGACCTTAAGCGCGTTTTTCTGGGGCATGCTGAGGTATGCCCACAGTAAAGCTCTTATTTTCTTCAGCGCGGTCAAACTCTTGATCGCGTTGCCCTAATATCCCATATAGCACCAATAACGCGGCAAAAAACAACGAAATACCCGTAATAGGCATTATCGGTTCTGCGCCTTTCGGCGGCAGCTTTTCTGGGGCTTGTTTAAAAATGCCTGTTAATGGCCAGGTTGGCCGAAAACTCGCTAAAGGGATAGCGTCACCCTCATTGGGCACGATAACGAGTGTCTGTGTAAATTGCACCTTACCCTCACTGATAAAATGCGCCAAAGACAACACGGAAACGGCAAAAAGTACGACTTTAATTAAGCGCACGAAACACTACTCACTGACTTCGCTACACACAGCTATGCGCAACTTGTTAATCTTCTCATCCTCACTTTTTATGATGCGGTAAAAAGATGAGAATTGGTAGTGAAAACAGCGAATTTAGCGTGAAACTTTGATCTTGAGCATCACTATTGGTGGTCTTTTAACTTCCTTTTATACTTTAGTCTAGGCGAAATTATTACTAGCGTTTTCCGTAATACATTTCCACGCGCATGGCCATACCGAGCGACGCGCGAAAATCTTCTTCTCGTAGCCATACAACAAAAGGCTCTACTTCAAAATACAACCATTCTCTAACGGGGTTGGTTCGCCATCGAATACTGGTATAAACCTCGTTAATGCGATAGTTAGGTTGATTACCGCCTTCGGCATACAGGGTAAAAATGGTTGCGCTGTTAGGTGAGCGCGGTACCAAATGTTGCATGCTGTGCCGCCATACCCAATCGTCGCTGCGGCTTCGATAATAGTAGCGGTTGTTGAATTTGAGGTATTCGTCGTTGGGCAAAAGTTGTTGGAATGACAAACCCAGTTCGGCGCCGAGTTGGTCCCGCGTGTAATAATAAACTTCGGCGTCGTAATCTAAACTCAGCGTTTTAGTGATGGGAACCACATCGTCAAACTGACTTTTCACGAATAGCTGGTCGCGTCGGCCGGCCCCGATGCGGTGTGATAAGCGCGCTTCTTTATCTTCTCTGAATCTAATGGCCAAGGTGGCAGATTGTCGCGAGTAAGTTTCTGGATCGCGGGCAGCCTTGATGGTGTCGTCTTTGTCGAAATCCTGATCATCTGAAAACAGCAAGTCGACTCTATTTTCGAGGGCGGGGAGTTTAACGCGAATGCGAAATCGCAAATCGTGTTGCCCCATATTGCGCGAGCGCGGCTCCCAACCTAAACGAATACGCCCTTCTGCGCGAGCCTCCTCGTGATCGCGATTCCCTTCTAAAGCAAAAAACTCATCGAGTTGCCGCGCTGAATAATCAAAAGAGTCGGTTAATGTTCCGTGCCAACGGTCGAGCCAGTTTCTTTCTGGAATGGCGGGTTGAGAGTGAGGTACTCGGCTGATTGAGCGCTCGTTGTCTGCTTGACGGGAAGCCTCTGACGTGTTTTCTTCATCTGGTTTAATTTCTTTTACTATCGGTTGTTGCGTATTATGCGTATCACTTTGTTGAGAAGCCATATTAAGCGCTACACTCAATGAAAATGCATAAAGGGTTGTTAGCATTAAGAAAAACCATGGTAATGTAAGGTGTTTTATCAATTAGCATGCAAGTATGTGGCCGTTAGGTCAAACGAAAAAAGATAAATTTGCCAGAAATGTGCAACAAACCGTGCAAAATGAGAAAAGTAAAAATCCCGAAATATCGGTGGTTTATCCTAATCGAATAAGTAAAATCAAAAACATTTGATAGGTTGATGATGTCAGCAATGATGGTTGGTGGCATACTGTAGAAAAGTGGTAATGGAGAGAAAAGAGTATGGGTATTAGCGTTCCAAGTTTGCTGATCATCTTAGCGATCGTAGTATTGCTGTTTGGATCAAAGCGTCTGAAGTCTTTAGGCTCTGATTTAGGTAGTGCCATTAAAGGTTTTAAACAGTCTGTTGGTGACGAAGACAAAGATTCTGACTTTGCAGATCAAAAGAAAGTAGCAGAAAAAACAGAATCGACTGCGGAAACAACCAAAGCGACTGAGAAAGATAAAGTTTAATGTTTGATATCGGTTTTTGGGAGTTGCTGGTTATTGGCGTGCTCGCACTATTGGTGCTTGGGCCGGAACGCTTACCGGGCGCTATTCGATCCACCGTACAAACCATTCGCAATGTCCGCAATATGGCTACCGGCTTTAAAGATGAAATGGAACATCAACTTCGAGTACATGAGTTGCATGAAAATCTTAAAAAAGCCGAGCAGCAGGGGCTAAAAGATATATCGCCTGAACTGCAGAAAAGCGTTGATGAATTAAAAGACGCGGCCAAGCAAGTGCAGGAACCTTATAAAAAGTAATTCATGTCTGATTCTAGCAGCCTTATTTCACATTTAGTTGAACTGCGCTCGCGGATTTTGAAAGCCTTGGTGAGTGTGTTAATCGTGTTTGGATGTTTAACACCCTTCTCTCAAGACTTATATCAAATGCTTGCGCAGCCTTTACTAGACGCACTTCCTGAAAATACTTCGATGATTGCAACGGATGTTGCATCACCGTTTTTCGCACCGTTTAAGTTAACCTTGGTGTTGGCGTTTTTCATCGCTGTGCCTTTTGTGCTTTATCAAATTTGGGGGTTTGTCGCGCCCGGTTTGTATCGCAATGAAAAGCGTTTAATTGCGCCTTTACTGTTGTCGAGTACCTTGTTGTTCTACGCGGGTATTGCGTTTGCGTACTTTGTGGTTTTTCCACTGGTATTTGCTTTTTTTGCCGCGGCTGCGCCAACGGGGGTAACGGTTGCTACCGATATCAGTAGCTATCTCGATTTTGTGCTTAAACTGTTTTTTGCGTTTGGTGTGTCTTTCGAAGTACCGATAGCCATTATCCTGTTGTGTTGGACCGGTGTCACCGACGCCAAGTCGTTGCGAGAAAAACGGCCATACGTAATTGTGATTGCATTCGTAATAGGCATGTTGCTAACACCGCCAGATGTGATTTCGCAGGTGTTGCTTGCGGTGCCTATGTGGGTGTTATTTGAATTTGGTGTGATTATTGGTGGCCTTTACGCGGGGAAAAAATCCGCCGAGTCTGAAAGCACAGCACTCTCTTCTGACAACGAACATCGTTAATATTGTAAGGAACTCATATGAAGTCTACAGTGGTTTCTCTTTTTTGTTTTGTCGTTGGGCTAAGCGCCATGACCGCCCATGCGGAAACAATTGGTGTTGCACTAAAGCAGTGTAGTGAAGAGAGTAACAGCCTGCAGCGATTGGTGTGTTATGACAACGTCGTTAAATCAATAAACCAATATTCAGGCTTAGATACAAGTGTACAGCCCCGTGAAACGGTTCAGCCAAGTGTGGCTGCTGCGCCCTCAGCCACTTCTAAATCACAAACTGCTGTTACTTTACCCGCAACAGTACCTCCTACTACGAACACACAAAACAGCCCGGTATTGTCGCCTGAACAAGAGTTTGGTCTAGAAGCCAAAACGCCCGCTGAAGAGATAGACAAAATCTACAGCGTTGTGGCTAAAGTTGAAAAAGGGCGTTACGACCGCTACGTCATTACGTTGGAAAACGGCGGCGTGTGGCGTCAAACGGGGAATGACCGTTTAAAGGTGAAAGTTGGCCAACGCATCTATATTGAACGCGGTGTATTGAACGCGTTTTATTTGAGTCGAGACGACTTAAACCGCCGCATGAAGGTCAAGCGCGTAGAGTAATGAAATGGTTTGATGCTGGCGTTAACTTATTAGATCCGCGCCTTAATGACGAGTCAACTCTGCATGCTGCCATTGAGGCTGGGGTTGATAAACTCTGTATCATCACGTCTCAACCCAGTGAGTGGGAAGCGGCTAAGCGTTGGTACGAGCGCTTCCCAGAGCATGTGTGTTACACGGTTGGGGTTCATCCCCATTGTGCAAAACTCGTTGAAGATGCGCACTGGGCACAGTTACGTCAAGCGGCTGAGTCTGATGGTGTGGTGGCAATTGGCGAGTGTGGGCTTGATTTTAATCGCAATTTTTCTCCTCAGCCCGTTCAAATACAGGTCTTTGAAAAACAACTCGCTCTGGCTGGTGAACTTGGTTTACCTGTATACCTTCATGAACGTGATGCGTTTGAACAGCAAGTTGCCTGTTTAGACGCTGTGAGTGATAAGCTCGCGGGTGGCATTGCCCATTGTTTTACCGGTACACCAGAGCAGATGCACACGTATCTCGAAATGGGCTTGTACATAGGGGTTACAGGCTGGGTGTGCGACCCTAAAAGAGGGGATGCGCTGCGCGAAGCCGTGACTACTTTGCCTCTAGAACGCCTTGTGTTAGAAACCGACGCGCCTTATTTGTTTCCCAAGACGTTACGACCCCGTAAGAAAGACAATCTACCTGCATATTTACCTCACATCGGTCAGGAGTTAGCAAATTTATTGCAAATTTCGGCTACCACTCTCAGTCAGGTCAGTTATGCTAATACAGGTAAACTATTCAAATTGTTAGACTAGGTTAGCGCTAATGCAGTCTTATGCCTTATTTTTACGCCGCAGTGACAACTGGCTACTTGGAGTCAGTGTATTTATTGCGGTGGCATTACTGCTCTTCATTTTTAGTACCAGACCGCCGCCCAATCAAATATATACAATCCAACAAGCCGACATTCTTGAAGAAGGTGAACATCTTTTGTCTGTCGCCGAGGTGATGGCACTTCCGAGTTCAATGTGGCGCACTGAAGCGATTAACACCGGTTTAGGGATGGGGTTAGCACCACAATGGGTGAAGTTTACGCTAGATGTGCCTATTCCACCTCAGCAGAAGTGGATACTCGAAGTTGATTATCCTTTACTGGACCAATTAGACATTTGGTTGATAGACCCCACAACAGGCAAGCCGTTGCGACACCGACAGATGGGAGATAGCTTTCCTTTTACGCAACGGGATATTCAGGCCATTACTTTTGCTATGCCGGTTACCGATACGATTCCACAGACTGTTGTGATGCGAGTTGAGACCAAAGGCACGCTTAAGTTACCCATTAGTGTGATGTCTAAACATGACTTCATGGCGCAGGTTAGTGACCGTACACTGATGATGGGAGTGTTCTTTGGTATCTTGTTGACCATGGGCCTGAACAATTTCTTTTTCTTTATTACAACTCGCAGACCCATTTTTGTTGTTTATTCAGCATATGTGTTGTTTCTCGCAGGTACGTTAGCAGCGTTGACAGGTGTGGCGTATAAGTATTTGTGGCCTGAATCTCCTTGGTTTCAATCTACCGCCATCGCTATTTTAGCCAATGCAGCTACCTTCTTTGCCGTCATATTTACCTATTATTTGCTCGACATCGGTAAACAACATCACCTTATTCGCAAAGTGTTTGTGTGTTTTATCACCTTGTTTGGGGTGAGCTTTTTCGCCAGTTTTGTGTTGCCCTACACTCTTATGATCAAAGCGTTTTTAGTGATATTGAGTTTCAAGGTGCTGTTCGTTGTGGGCGTGAGCGTGTGGCTGGCGTTTCACGGTGTCATGATTGCTCGGTATTACACCGCCGCATGGATTGTCTTGTTTTCTAGTGTGTTGTTTGCGGCGCTTGATCATCTGCATTTTATTCAGGTGAATGTATCATCGAGTTTTATGTTGATGTACGGCGCAACGGTTGAAACCTTGTTGTTGGCCATCGTGCTGGCTTTGAGTTTTAGCCGCCAACAAAAAGAAATGTTAGATGCGCAAGCCCAAGCACTGGAATTGGAAAAGTCGGCGGTGGCTGCAAAAGAAGAGTTAATTGAAATGAAGCAGCGTACTCAAGAAGAGCTTGAGTACAAAGTGGGCGAGCGTACATTAGAACTGGAAATCACCTTACGCGAGCTGTCAGAAGCGAACCAAGAGCTAGAAAAGCTCAACACCATCGACCCACTAACCGGCATTCGCAACCGCCGTCATTTTGATAAACGTTTGCTTGCTGAGGGGCGCAGAAGCCGCAGGGAGCAAACTGCCTTGTCTTTGGCAGTGGTAGACCTAGACAATTTTAAACAAATTAACGATACCTATGGGCACCTTGTGGGCGACGCCTGCATTCAACATGTAGCGACTGTATTACGCGATATGTTGAAGCGTCCGTCCGATGACGTCTGTCGATATGGCGGGGAAGAATTTGGTATTATATTGCCAAACACAGAACTTGATGGTGCTCAGCAGTTAATTGAAGCGATTCGGGAAACCGTTGAAAAAACGCCTGTATTAGCTGAAGGACATGAAATTCACATGACAATTAGCGCAGGGGTTGCCAGCGCTGTGATGGCGTTTGAAGACCAAGAAAAACTCCTTTTTCAGCAAGCTGATAAGCTTTTATATGCCGCTAAACAGGCTGGGCGAAATCAAGTGAAAGCCTCAACTCTACAGGATATAGAAAATGCATAACGCTGCTTTTCCGTCTACGCGTTTACGCCGTCTTCGTGCTACTCAAGCACTTCGTGATATGGTGCAAGAACATCGTTTAACTGTGAACGATCTCATTTATCCGGTTTTTGTTTTACCGGGGACAAATCAAAGAGAACAAGTAACTTCAATGCCCGGTGTAGAGCGGTTGTCGATTGATTTGTTATTACCTGCATTAGAGCCATTAATCAAAAAGGGTTTACCTGCCGTTGCTATTTTTCCTGTGACGCCAATGGAGCATAAATCGCTGCTTGCTGAGGCGGCTTATGATTCACAGGGAATTGCGCAACAAGCAATTCGTGCGATAAAACAGGCCTTTCCACATGTGATGGTGATGTCTGATGTGGCGCTCGACCCATTTACCTCTCATGGTCAAGATGGACTGATTGATGAGTCGGGTTATGTCATGAATGACGAAACCGTCGACGTACTTATCAAGCAAGCACTCTCTCATGCCGAAGCGGGTGTGGATATTGTTGCTCCTTCCGACATGATGGACGGGCGCATTGGCGCAATCCGTCAGGAACTAGAACGCAAAGGCTTTATTAACACCTGCATTATGGCGTATTCGGCAAAATACGCATCGGCCTATTACGGACCATTTCGTGACGCAGTTGGTTCGGCGGCTAACATAAAAGGTGGAGACAAAAAGACTTATCAGATGAACCCTGCGAATACTGACGAAGCAATGACTGAAATTGCGTTGGATTTGCAAGAAGGGGCGGATATGGTGATGGTGAAGCCAGGTATGCCGTATCTGGATATTGTGCGTCGTTGTAAGCACGAGCTGAAAGCGCCAACCTTTGTCTACCAAGTTAGTGGCGAGTACGCGATGCACCAAGCTGCGTTTGCTAACGGCTGGCTGAATAAAGATGCGGTGATTCTTGAATCTTTGTTAGCGTTCAAACGCGCAGGTGCTGATGGCATTTTGACTTATTTTGCGCCCGACGCCATCGCGTTACTCGAACAATAAATTGATCAAAAAGGCCTTCGTAGAGAAGGCCTTTCACTATAAAAATACCAGTACTTGTTATACACACTCAAGGTGCCAACCGGCGCGATGTTGCAACCACGTCTCGTTGACCAATTCTGCATTTAACAGAGGGTGTGTTTTCAACCAGTTTTCTGGGAAGGTGAGTAACCAATGGTCACCGTCAATCGCAATGGAAACGGGTGGCACTTCATTCACTTGGCGACGAATACAAATCACCACTGAAAGTCGCAGTATTCTCACTAAGCTCAGCAGCATGGGTTTCACATCTTCGTGATAGTGGTCGAAAATGGACAGGTCAGGCTTGAGTCGGTGAGATTTAACTAAATCTCGGATGGCCGCGCGTTGTAAACGGGTAAAGCCCGGAAGCTCAATATGATTCAGAATATAGGCACCGTGCTCATGGTGCTTTTTATATTCGATGTGCAGGCCTATTTCATGCAGTGCCGCTGCTGCCCCTAATACAGTTTCGGTGTCTAGGTGACAAATATTCTGCTGTTCGCACATTTGCCTACATAAACTAATCGCCATGCTTTGCACGATATAAGCGTGCTTTTTATCAATGTGATAGCGTTGCATGGTTTGGTTTAATGTTTGTTGGCGTCGGTCATTTTCTGGCAAGTTGTCTAACATGCCATAAATTAATCCCTCTCGCAGAGCGCCACCAGAAATATTCATCGTGCGAATTTGCAAGCGCTCAAACAGCGCAATCAGAATGGCAAGGCCGCTGGGGAAAATAGGCTGTCTATTGGGCTCAAGGCCTTCAATGGCCAATTTGTCGATAGCGGCGCAATCGATACACTGCTGCTCAAGATTTTTCAGATAATCGAGCCTGATCGCATCGCTGATTTCTTGCTTTACCAGTATTTCTGTAATGGCTTGTGGTGTACCAGAGGCGCCTAAACAATTTTGCCAATCAAAACACAAAAACGCATCTTCTACCGGTGCGAGCAAAGCGTAGGCCGCGGCTTTCGCATTGGCAAAATTCTCTGCTGACAACACGCCACCTTTGAAGTAACGCTCCATAAAGGTGACACACCCCATGTCTAAACTCACGAGGTGAATGGGCTGCATATCGTTGCCGATAATAATCTCTGTACTCGCGCCACCAATATCGATGACCAGAGAGTTGCCTTGATTAGCTGATGTATACGCGACACCCAAATAGATCTGTCGGGCTTCTTCTTCGCCACTGATCACATGTAATTTGTGGCTCAGGATCTGCTCGGCTTTATTAATAAAAACTTGGGCGTTAGTGGCAAGGCGCAAGGTGGCAGTAGCCACCACTTTAACGTTAGAGCGGGGAATGTCTTGCAAGCGTTCTGCAAAGGTTTGCAAGCAACTCCAACCGCGCTCCATACTCTCTTCATCCAATTCCATTTCATCGTTCAATCCAGCTGCCAAGCGGACTTTTTGTTTTACTTTCCCGATGATCTGCACGCTGCCGTTAACCACGTGCACAATCACCATGTGGAAGCTATTCGAGCCAAGGTCTATAGCGGCGTAGTATTCGCCATAAGGCTCACCATAGGGTTCGGCGTAAGAAAACGACTGGGGTTGCGTGAGAGGAGCTTGTGTCATAATTGCTGCTTAATTACTGCCTTGTTTATTGCGTGGTTTATTGTTGTTATTACCACGGCGGTTCGATGGGCGCGTATTGCGACGACGTTGACGAGGGCGAGGTGCTTGCACATCGTCCAACAACGCAGTGCGGTCATATTCGGTCACCGGAATAGTATGGGCAATGTACGCTTCGATAGGAGGCAGATTCAATGCGTATTTTTCACACGCAAAGCTAATTGCATGCCCGCTTCGGCCTGCGCGCCCGGTACGGCCAATACGGTGCACGTAATCTTCAGCGTCATCAGGTAAGTCGTAGTTGAATACATGCGTCACTTCATCAATGTGCAAACCGCGAGCGGCAACGTCTGTGGCCACAAGAATATCGAGATTGCCTTTAGTAAAGTCTTCCAGAATGCCTAAACGCTTCTTCTGAGGCACATCACCACTTAGCAGACCCACACGGTGGCCATCGGCGGCTAACCATGCTGTGACATTCTCACAGCCGTATTTGGTGTTGGCAAACACAATGGCTTTCTCTGGCCATTCTTCTTCCATCAGAGTCAGCAACAATTTCATTTTGTCGTCATCTGAAGGATAGAATAATTCTTCTTTTACACGGCTAGCGGTTTTTTGCTGTGGCTCTACTTGAACGTGAGTAGGGTTGTTCATGTGCTCGTAAGCAAGTTCTTGTACGCGGTAGCTTAAGGTTGCTGAGAACAGTAAGCTTAAACGCTCAGTCGGCGCGGGCATACGACGGAACAAGAAGCGAATATCTTTAATAAAGCCAAGGTCGAACATACGATCCGCTTCATCAAGTACGGCTACCTGGATATTATCTAAAGAAAAGATACCTTGTTTGTAATAGTCGAGGATACGCCCAGTAGTACCAATAATAATATCTACACCATCTTGCAAAGCTTGGCGTTGACTTTCATAACCCTCGCCCCCATATATGAGGCCAAGTGATAGTCCAGAGTGCTTACTAAGCAATTCGGCGTCATTATAAATTTGTACCGCTAGTTCACGGGTAGGTGCCATAATAATGGCTCTGGGCCCTTTTTTAGGTGAACTTTTTTCGGCGCGACTGAGTAAGTGATGGAAGGTGGCAACAAGAAAGGCAATCGTTTTGCCCGTACCCGTTTGGGCTTGGCCAGCAACATCGAGTCCTTCTAATGCAGGAGGAAGACTCAGCGCTTGAATAGGCGTACAATGAGTAAAGTTGGCTGCCTTAAGAGCTTCAATCACTTTGGGATTGACTGGCAGGTCTGAAAAATAAGTTTCGGTTAAGTGAGTTGTTTGCATAGCTTATAGCTTATCAGTGCTTGCATTAAAAAACAGATTCTATATAACACTTATGGTAGAGCTGAGACAAATCAGCGACAGACCAAAAATGGAGACAAGAATGAGCGACAAAATTATCCAGTTAACTGACGATAAGTTCGAAGCAGATGTAATCAATGCTGACGGTCCTGTGCTGGTTGACTTCTGGGCTGAATGGTGTGGCCCTTGTAAAATGATCGCGCCAATCTTAGAAGAGATTGCGACCGAGTTTGATGGCAAATTAACAGTTGGCAAGTTGAATGTCGATGAAAATAATGAAACTCCGCCAAAATATGGTATCCGTGGTATTCCTACGCTACTTCTTTTCAAAGGCGGTAACGTTGCAGCAACTAAAGTTGGTGCCTTGTCAAAAACTCAATTAATTGAGTTTTTGAACGATAGCCTATAATTATTTTCCGTCGTTAGCCACCTAACTAGACAGTAAACGGATTGTATAAATAGCCCCTCATTGAGGGGCTATTTTTTTGCCTCGTGTTACTCACTTCCCTCAGACTTCCCTTCTTCATTCAGTCGTTATTCTGCGTACATTGTTAATATGAAAACTAAATGTAACGTCTTTTTCGTAGCTTTACGCCAGTTATCATTTTATTTTAAGTAATCGTTTTCCCTGTTCAGACTGCGATTTATTTAGACTTTAGATTGGTTTTTACTAAATTTTAACGAAATTTGTTGAAAACGTTTACCCTTGTGTTGTAAAAATATTGTGAACATTGATTCGCAGGACACAGGGGCAAGAAAATGAAACCATTTTTAATGGGTGTATTGGGTGCAACCACATTGTTATCGTCAACTTATGCATGGGCTAATGCGAAAGGGGCGGATATTAGTTGGATCACTGAAATGGAAGCCAACGGTTTTCAGTTTTATAACGATAATGGCGTTGAGCAAGATGTGATTAGCATTTTGCAAGATCATGACTTTGATGCCATTCGACTGCGGGTTTGGGTGAATCCCGCTGACGGATGGTATAGCAGCATTGACGATGTTGTAGACAAAGCCGTGCGTGCGAACAACGCAGGCATGCGTGTGATGATCGACTTTCATTACAGTGATACTTGGGCAGATCCGGGTCATCAAACCAAACCAGCAGCGTGGGCCGGCTATGATCTCGATGGCTTGATGTCATCGGTGTGGTGGCATACTTACGATGCACTGAATGCAGTAAAAAATGCTGGCGTCACCCCTGAATGGGTGCAAATTGGTAACGAAACAAATAACGGTATGCTATGGGACGAAGGCAAAGCCTCTGAGAATATGCAAGCTTTTACATGGCTGGTGAATTCGGGCCACGATGCAGCCAAAGAAGTGTTTCCCGACACTAAAGTGATTGTGCACCTAGCGAACTGTCACGACAACGCGAATTTTCGTTGGATCTTTGATGGCTTAAATGCCAATGGCGGAAAATACGATGTGATTGGGGCGTCGAATTACCCAACTAATGTTTCTGGCTCAAGCTGGCAAACCGTCAATTCAGAGTGCTTGAGTAACTTGAATGACATGGTTACTCGTTACAACAAAGATGTGATGATCACCGAAATTGGGGTGCCTTGGGATAACGCTGACGCTGAAGGCATTGTTAAAGACATGATAGATAAACTTGAGACGGTCACTGATGGGCGGTCATTGGGTATTTTCTATTGGGAGCCGCAAGCACAGAATTTCAATGGTTATACGCTAGGGGCATGGAACCCGAATACTGGTAGACCTACCGGCGCGTTAGACGCGTTTATTGATACAGCTTCTTATACCAGCAGAATTCGCTCGCGTATCAGCGACCGTTGTATTGATGTGAATGGTGCGCGTTTAGCGAACGGTGAAGACATTCTGCAGTGGACGTGTCACAACAATGCGAATCAACAATGGGAGCAAATCAGCACTGGCGATGGCTATGTACAACTTAAAGTGCAACACAGCGGCCTGTGTTTAGATGTAGAAGGAGCGAGCTCTGCCGACGGCGCCAATGTTATTCAATGGTCGTGTAAATCTTCTTATAACCAACAATTCTTAAAAGAAGACATGGGTGATGGATTTTATCGCTTGCGCTCACGTGCCACGGGTAAATGTATCGATGTGAATGCCCAAGGTACGAATAATGGTGACAGTATTATTCAATGGAGCTGTCACGATGGATGGAATCAACAGTGGAAAGATGATTAAGTTTTTATACCTCGTTTGATTAATCGTGGTTTAAGCAGGCACACCCACATGCCTGCTTTTTTTGTTTCAGTTGATCTCGATTAATAAAACACGCGGCGCCCTTGCTTACAATTTCGGTTTTTATCAAAACCGGAAACATCACATCCATGCAAAAGCCTGAGCTTTTATCGCCCGCGGGCACTTTGAAAAACATGCACTATGCCTTCGCCTATGGCGCAGATGCAGTTTATGCGGGCCAACCTCGTTATTCATTACGCGTACGCAATAATGAATTTACGATAGATAAATTGCGCGAAGCACGACAAATTACCAGCAGCATGGGAAAGCAGTTGTACGTTGTAAACAATATTGCTCCGCACAACAGTAAACTAAAAACCTTTATTCGCGATCTAACACCTGTTGCAGAGTTAAAACCTGATGCCATGATCATGTCTGATCCCGGGCTTATTATGATGGCACGTGAAGCATTTCCAGAATTGACAATTCACTTGTCGGTGCAAGCCAATGCGGTTAACTGGGCGACGGTAAAGTTTTGGCAGCAACAAGGGATCAAACGTGTCATTTTGTCTCGTGAGCTAGGATTAAGTGAAATAGAAGAAATTAGACAGCGTTGCCCTGATATTGAGTTAGAAGTGTTTGTTCATGGCGCGTTGTGCATGGCGTATTCAGGGCGCTGTCTTTTGTCTGGCTATATCAATAAACGCGATCCAAACCAAGGGGCATGTACCAACGCGTGCCGCTGGCAATATGACATGCAGCCAGCAAAAGAAGATGATGTGGGGCAGTTTGTGCCTGATCATGCTCTGCCTACATTAGGGCAGGGCGGCCCGACTGACGCCGCCTACTTGCTGACTGAAGCCATGCGGCCCCATGAACAACAGCCGGTGTTCGAAGATGAGCATGGCACTTACATTATGAATTCAAAAGACTTGTGTGCCATTGAACATGTGCATGCATTAACGCAAATTGGTGTCGACTCTTTAAAAATAGAGGGGCGCACTAAGTCGTTTTATTACTGCGCTCGTACTGCACAGGTATATCGCAAAGCTATTGATGCGGCCGCTGCTGGCTTACCCTATGATCCTGAATGGGCATATGAACTCGGGCATTTGGCGAATCGCGGTTATACCGACGGTTTTTTACAACGCCATCGCCACGATGCGTATCAGCAATACGAACGAGGTAGTTCAGAATGCACAACGCACCAGCTAGTGGGTGAAGTGATTAGCGCTCACGCTGACGGAGAATGGTTGGTTGATGTAAAAAACCGCTTTAATATTGGCGATAAGCTTGAAGTCATGACACCAACAGGCAATGCTATGATGGTATTGGATTATATGTGTGATGAAAAAGGGCAACCGCTTGTTGTTGCGCCCGGAAGTGGTTATAAAGTAAAAGTCACCGTACCCAAAGGGCTATCAGCCGATGACGCAATATTATTGCGTGTTATCGACACAGAAGCCGCATTGGATACCGAAGAGCAAGTGGCGTCGTGTGCATGTAAATAGATATTATTCTGAGTAAATGTAATTATTTTTAACATTCACTGGGAAAAGGCTGGACGAGTATGGTTTATGGTGCTAACGTAGGAAGAGCTAGTTCAAGCTACACTCTTACTTGCCCGCACCGGGCCAACGAACCCTGTTCAAATTAACTGAAAGACATAAGTCCGAAAAGACCAAGTTTCTAACAAAGACCCACCAGTATGAATTTAACTGAACTTAAGAATAAACCAATTAGCGAATTGGTTGGCCTGGCCGAGCAAATGGGCCTGGAAAACATGGCACGTGCCAGAAAACAAGACATCATCTTCTCTATCTTGAAAGCACACGCGAAAAGTGGCGAAGATATCTTTGGTGATGGTGTACTCGAAATCCTTCAGGACGGCTTCGGCTTCTTAAGATCAGCAGATTCTTCGTATCTTGCTGGACCTGATGATATTTATGTATCGCCGAGCCAAATTCGACGTTTTAACTTACGCACCGGTGATACGATTGCCGGGAAAATTCGTCCGCCTAAAGACAGCGAACGTTATTTTGCCCTGCTAAAAATCCGCGAAGTTAACTTCGACAAGCCAGAAAACTCACGTAACAAAATCCTCTTCGAAAACTTAACACCACTGCATGCAAACTCACGTTTGCGTATGGAGCGCGGTAATGGTTCTTCTGAAGATATTACGGCACGTGTACTCGACTTGGCTTCGCCTATTGGCCGTGGTCAACGTGGTTTGATTGTTGCTCCGCCAAAAGCGGGTAAAACTCTACTACTGCAAAACATTGCGCAATCTATCGCAGCAAATCACCCTGAGTGTGAACTGATGGTATTGCTTATCGATGAGCGCCCGGAAGAAGTAACTGAGATGCATCGTTTGGTGCGTGGTGAAGTGGTTGCATCAACCTTTGATGAACCGGCAAGCCGTCACGTACAAGTTGCTGAAATGGTAATTGAAAAAGCCAAGCGTTTGGTTGAGCACAAAAAAGACGTGGTTATCCTGTTGGATTCAATCACGCGTCTGGCTCGAGCTTACAACACCGTTATTCCTTCGTCAGGTAAGGTACTTACTGGTGGTGTAGACGCTAACGCATTGCACAAACCTAAGCGTTTCTTCGGTGCTGCGCGTAACGTTGAAGAGGGTGGTAGTTTAACTATTATTGCTACTGCACTTATCGATACTGGTTCTAAAATGGACGAAGTTATCTACGAAGAATTCAAAGGTACAGGTAACATGGAATTACACCTCAATCGTAAGATTGCAGAAAAACGTGTATTCCCTGCTATCGACTTCAACCGTTCTGGTACGCGTCGTGAAGAGCTATTAACGGCTCAAGACGAACTACAAAAAATGTGGATCTTGCGTAAGATCGTTCATGAAATGTCAGAAATTGACGCCATGGAGTTCTTGATCAACAAGTTGTCTATGACCAAGACGAACGATGAGTTCTTTGATGCGATGAAGCGTCAAAAGTCATAATTAACATCATCTTAGAGAAAACCGCTGCCGTGATTTTCACGCGCAGCGGTTTTTTTTTATTTCAGGCGCAAAGTACGCTACTGTAAACAAAATAACGATAACAGTGGATACTTTACATGCGCACATCTTTGAGTTTGCTCTCGCTTCTTTTTTGTTCAACCTTCGCGTTGGCGAATGACGCACTTGTCGATAAGTTAAGTGATCAGGTTGAACCTGACGTAATCAAATGGCGTCACCATTTTCACGAATTCCCCGAATTGTCGAATCGCGAATTCAATACCGCGAAATATGTGGCTAAGTACCTAAATGAATTAGGGTTAGAAGTAACAACCGGTGTGGCGAAAACCGGTGTAGTAGCGGTATTAGACAGCGGTAAACCTGGCCCAACGGTGGCGTTACGTGCCGACATGGATGCGTTGCCGGTTCCTGAACGCGTCGATTTAGACTGGGCCTCTAAACAAACATCTGAATACGATGGTAAAACAGTACCTGTGATGCATGCCTGTGGTCATGATACCCATATGGCAATGTTAATGGGGGCGGCAAAAGTGCTTACCCAAATGAAAGGTGAACTACACGGTAAAGTGAAGTTTATCTTTCAACCCGCGGAAGAGGGCGCGCCTCCGGGTGAGAAAGGCGGTGCTGAAGTGATGGTTAAAGAAGGGGTATTGAAAAACCCTGATGTTGATGTGATTTTCGGTTTGCACATCAGTTCAAATGCCGATGTGGGGACGATTCGCTATAACGCCGGAGGTACGATGGCAGCGGTAGACCCATTCAAAATTGTTATCCACGGTAAACAAGCCCATGGTGCGTACCCTTGGAAAAGCGTAGATCCTATTACCACAGCGGCACAAATGATCATGGCGTTGCAAACTATTGTTAGTCGCGAACTGAAACTGATCGACGACGCAGCAGTGGTGACCATAGGTTCTATCCACGGCGGCAACCGTTCGAATATTATTCCCGAAAAGGTGGAATTAGTGGGCACCATCCGCACACTTAACCATGCGGCAAGAGAACATGTGTATGAAGCGATGGAAAGAAAGGTCAAAACTATCGCCGAAAGTATGAGAGCCGAAGCCGAATTAACACTTCCCTTAGACTACAATTACCCGATAACCTATAACGACCCCGAATTAACGGCGCAAATGTTGCCAACCGTTGAACGCACAACCGGTAAAGGTAAGGCAATTTTATCTAAGCCTGTCACTGGAGCGGAAGATTTCGCTTTTTACCAAGAACAAGTACCAGGCCTGTTTATGTGGTTAGGTGGCAAACCTTTAGCGGTATCTGAAGCTGATTCTCCGGCACACCACACGCCAGAGTTCTACGTTGACGATGAGGGAATGAAATTGGGTGTGAGAGTGCTAACTAACCTCACGCTAGACTACATGGCACAACACACACAATAGTGTACTGGTATTGAAAGCAGCTTAACGGGGATTTTCGTGACGTCAGAGAAGAGTTTATCGCCGCTTTTTGTCACGTTGACGTTAGCTGCTATTGGTGCGTTAGTTAATATGTTTCCGGGGCCTTTCCACAGTGAAGGGCTAACGGTTTTTGGCACAACCGCAGCCGTTGTGGTTGCACTGGCGTACACGCTTCCTTATACCGTTATTGCGGCTGTTTTTGTTACGTTACCGATGTGGCAAGTTCACGCCGATTGGCTTGGTGTGGTGCTGCTGATATTACAGCCCTTACTGATCAACATATTCGCGCAACACAAAGATATATTTAGCCCGTTAAAAACGGGGATTGGGTTGTGGAGTGTGTTGGCCGTACCGAGTTTGGCGGTACATTATTACGACCCAAATGTACTGGCTTTTACTCCCATAGTCACCGCGGTTGCGCTAACGTGGAACAGCGGGTTATTTGCCGTACTTACAGGGCATTTGTGTTACTTGGCCGTGTCTGAAATTAGGCGGCACAATATTATCCCTGTGTTTGGCATTCAGTCGTTATTACAGTATTTCTTCGCCGCTATTTTTTTCTTTGCTGTGTTATTAGTGACTTATATTTACGTTGGGCATTTTCAAAGCCAGCAGTTTACTCAAATCAATCGCTATTTGTTGCAGCGCACCAATGTATTAACAGAGCAAATCGATGGCTTTATGGCATACCATCAAAGCGCAATGAATACCTCGGCAAACTTTATTTCGAGTTTGCAGCTAACTGACCCAACACATTCACCGATGAGTGAAGCCGCACTGACAAATCTTGCGAAAAACTACCCGCAATATTTAACTTTTCTAGTCGCCGATAAGCAGGGTGAGATCACCTTCGCGTATCCACAAGGTATGGTCGAAAAAGCAAGATCGCTCGGCCGCTCTAATGTGGCTCATCGACCTTATTTTTCAGAGGTGATGACGTCGAAAAGCGCTTTTATCTCTGACGTATTTCAGGGCCAAGGTTTTGGGAACGACCCCATTGTTGCTATATCTGCCCCTATGTTTAACGCGCAAAATGAAGTCGAAGGGATAATCGAAGGGTCGTTGAGCCTGTCGAGCTTTTTTGCTTTTGAGCGACAAAACTTAGATGGCTTCTCGCTCTTAATTCAAGATCAAAACCGTCGGGTGATATACAGTTCTCAAACTCTTGGACTTGCGCCACTGTCGCAACCCGATATTGGGGTTTGTATGCAACGAGCCTGTATGCGTGAAGCCGTGTTCAATGGGAAACGTTGGTTAATGGCGCAAGTTCGCGTGGCAGAAACAAATTGGACGGTGAATCTTTTCTACGATTATGAGCGCTTTAGTCTTTTAATTGCCGAATATTTAATGACGGCGTTAATGATTTTATTTGCACTCATGCTGGTGGGGCTAGTTGCTGGGCATGCGGTTTCGTTAATTTTGGCTAAGCCGATTTATGCCCTAATGCAGCAGTTTTCCACATTTGACCCCGTTACTTCGAAATCGGTTGTGATCGAACATGAAAGTACCATTCATCTACGTGAAATAGACACGTTAATGGAAGAGTTTTCAGAGTTACAGCATCGGTTAACGGGGGCTTTTCACGATTTACATGAAGCCCGACAAAAAGAAAATGCATTGAACCAAGCATTAGAACGACTGAACTTAAGTTTGTCAGAACGGGTTGCAGAGAAAACCGCGTCGCTGGCTCATGCATTGGAGCAGGCTGAATCAGCCAGCATTGCGAAGTCTCAATTCTTGGCAAATATGTCTCACGAAATTCGTACGCCAATGAACGGGATTATCGGGACATGCGAGAACTTACTCGACAAATCTTTGCCAACTGATGTTGAGTCTAAAGTTGGCGTTATTGTGCAGTCTGCATCGAGCCTGTTATTGATTCTCGACAGCATACTCGACTGGTCGAAAATTGAAGCGGGTAAAATGTCCTTAGATGTACAGCCCTTTTCGGTCGCCAGTGTACTGAAAGCCGGGCATGAACTTCATAAACACGCCGCCATTCGGAAAAACATTACCCTCGATATTGAACTGTCGCCACAGCTGCCAGAAATCGTATTAGGTGATGCGGGTAAAGTGAGCCAGATACTGAATAATTTGTTGAGTAATGCTGTGAAGTTTACGCAACAAGGCGGCGTGACATTACGCGCAGATTATCAAGATAATCAATTATGTGTTGATGTGATCGATACGGGTATCGGGATCCACGAACATCAGCAAGCCCATATTTTTGAGCAGTTTGAACAGGCAGATAGTTCGACAACTCGCTTATTCGGGGGAACCGGGCTTGGCTTGGCGATTTCGAAAAAGTTAGTAGAGCTGATGGGCGGGCAACTTCAGGTTACCAGTAGCCTCGGGGAAGGGAGTTGCTTTTCTTTCTCATTGCCTTTGGCTATATCAGATAAGAAGACGTCAGATTTAACGCTGCCGCAAACGACTCTGCCAGCAGGATTAAAAGTGCTATTAGTAGAAGACAACGATATTAATGCTGAGATTGTTATTGATATGCTGTCGAGCTTGAGGGTGAAGTCAATCCGTGCGAGGAACGGGAAAGATGCCCTCGCGGTACTGGACAAGTTTGCTATTGATGTAATCTTGATGGATTGCCAAATGCCGGTGATGGATGGTTTAGAGGCCACTCGTCGCATTCGTCAGCGAGATGACGCCATTGCCAATATTCCCATTATTGCGCTAACGGCAAATGCTTTTGCCGAAGACCGAGAGGCATCGATAAAAGCAGGCATGAATGGACATCTTAATAAGCCCATTCGCAAAGGCCATCTTGTAGACGCTATTTACCAGCAATTGAATGCGGTAAATCCGACACATTGATGGTTTTCTGGTTGATAAGTGACTCTCTAAACGCTTGCGCGGCCAAGCTAATAGGCCGTTGTTTTACGGTGACAACATGCCAATGAGTGATTAACGGAAAATCGACAACGTTGAGCACTTTTACACTGTTCGGAGCGGCTTGAGCGAGTGTGTGTTCCGATAAAATGGCCAAGCCTAATCCTGACGCAACTGCAAGGCGAATGGCTTCGTTACTCTCGATAACCATGGCATTGTCAAATTCGATATTTTTCTCATCACAATAATCTTGCAGCGCACGACGGGTGCCACTGCCTTGTTCTCGCAACAAGAACTTTTGATGTGCGAGATCTTTTAAGGTGCAATTGTCGGGGCCGTCATAATGGTTGGGCGCAATGACAACCAAACGATTAGACGTAAAAGGAACGGCTTCATAGATTGGGTCGCTCGGCGGCAAGCTAAATATATACAGGTCGTCACGGTTGTGATTGAGACGATCTAAAATGTGCGCTCTATTCCCGACGGTAAACCGCACATCAATATTCGGGTGTGATTGGCAAAAAGGGCTAAGCAAAGGCGGCAGAACGTATTTAGCCGTGGTTACTACCGCTAATTTAAGACTGCCCACCTCTACACCTTGTAGCGCGCGAATGTGACTATTGAGTTTATCTTGTGAACTTAATACTTCTTGCGCACATTGGTAAACGGCTTTACCCGCTTCGGTTAGCTCTATCTGGCCTTGTGAATGCTCAATTAGCGGTAACCCTACAATACTGGACAACTTCTTTAGTTGCAGCGAAACGGTCGGTTGAGAAAGGGAAAGTGCCGCTGATGCAGCGGTAACAGAGCCGCTGTCAACAACGTGTTGAAACACTTCTAAAAGCCGAAAAGTTAATGAATTCATAGCGGTCTATGTTTTATTAATACTAATTTGATAATAATCCTTCTTTTATGTTTGTAAATGTTAAAAGTGATTTTTGGGACGAATGACACCTGATTGCGACTAGTCTAAGGGGCCAAAGTTTACGCTGAAGGTGGCGTATAATCGGGTTTTTATAGGCTTTGTTGGCGTTTTGAGCTACAATCGCCCGCTTTCTGGTGCTTACACAATTCACGCTTATCCTAATCGGAGCAAAGAATGGCAAAAGTCGCAATCGTGATGGGGTCAACCTCTGACTGGCCCACCATGCAGGAAGCCGCTAAAATGTTAAAACGTTTTGGCGTAGAGTTCGAAGCCAAAGTGGTCTCGGCTCACCGAACCCCAAACCTACTCGTAGAGTTTGCTGAAACCGCCGAAGAGCAAGGTTTTAGCGCGATTATCGCAGGAGCAGGTGGCGCAGCCCACTTACCCGGTATGATCGCAGCACACACACACCTCCCCGTATTTGGTTGCCCGGTAAAATCTCGCGCGCTAAATGGCCTAGATTCACTCTTATCAATTGTACAGATGCCCAAAGGCGTGGCAGTAGGTACATTGGCAATTGGTGAAGCTGGTGCTGCAAACGCAGGTTTATTAGCTTCTCAAGTGGTTGCTTTACAAGATGAGCAAGTGCGCGAGGCGGTAAAAGCTTTCCGCAAAGAGCAAACTGAAACCGTGTTGGCGAATGCGAACTTGGAGCTTGATGAATGAGAGTCTTGGTCTATGGCGCAGGGCAGCTTGCCCAGATGATGTATCTGGCGGGCAGTCCATTAGGTATTGAAGTACAGGCAGTGGACGTAGCGAATGAAACCGTTGTTCACCCCGTCAGTAAGCAATCTTTGGATACCGCTTTGTCACAGGCCATTGAATCTGCCGATGTACTCACGGTGGAATTCGAACATGTTCCTGAGCACCTTCTCGAACAAGCGGCAAAAACCGGTAAATTGCACCCAGACATCGACTCGATCCTCGTGGGTGCCGACCGGGTACGTGAAAAACGTTTATTGACCAGCCTCAACATTGCTAACTGTGATCACCGCATCGTTACTGATCTCAGTGAACTTGATGCTTGCGTTGATGCGTTAGGCGACAAACTTATACTCAAAGCGAGCCGTGATGGTTACGATGGCTATGGTCAATGGCGTTTAACCGATATTGCTCAACTAGATGAGTTGAAAAAGCAACAGGCTTCACTTGACCTGATTAGTGTTCCGCTTGTGGTTGAGAAAATGCTGAACTTCGACCGTGAAGTGTCGGTTATTGGTATTCGCGGTAAAAATGGTGAAGTGCGAGTTTATCCGATCACTGAAAACCTGCATTACCAAGGCCAACTTCATGTATCTGTTGCTCCTGCAATGAATGTGGATGAGGTGCTGCAACAAAAAGCAGAAGCCATCTTTACCACATTGGCTGAAGGCATGAATTACGTTGGTGTGCTCGCCGTTGAGCTATTCCAATGTGGTGATGAGTTGTTGGTTAACGAACTTGCACCACGAGTTCACAACTCTGGCCATTGGACACTAAGCGGCAGTGATACCAGCCAGTTTGAGAATCATTTACGTGCAATTGTGGGGTTACCATTAGGCGATACCACTGCTCGTTCACCCAGTGCGATGATCAATGTGATTGGTTGTAGCAGTTTTTCTCGTGACCTATTGGGCATTCCCGGGTGCCATTTGCATTGGTACGGCAAGTCAGTACGTGAAAAACGCAAAATGGGGCATATTAACCTGTCGGCCGCAACGTATGCCGAGTTGGGTGAAAAAATGGACAAGTTAGCAACGTATTTGCCAACGGAATACTTCCCAAAACTGCTCGTTGAAGCGAAAAAGTTAAAAAGCGCTTAATTTCTTAAATTATGCGCTTGACATGTGGCCGCAAAAACATAGAATGGCGGCCGCTGTTAACGCAGCAGCACGAAATAGTGTGCCGACTTAGCTCAGTTGGTAGAGCAACTGACTTGTAATCAGTAGGTCGCCAGTTCGATTCCGGCAGTCGGCACCATTTCTCCTTCCTCATCGTTGATCTATCCCATGTAATCCTTTATTCGTCATAACAATGACATGTTGTGGTGATGCTTTTGCTATATGATGTTGTAAAACCTCCTGAGGATGCACAATGGCAAAAACGAGGCATACATTGGCAATTAAGCGCGTTTTGGCCGCTCTGTTACTGTGCGTTGCCCCCTTGTCACCCTTTGCGAATGCGGCCGAACTCAATGTGACCAATGCTCATGCGCGCGAAACCTTTGCATTGGCAACTACGGGAGCCGTGTATTTCACTCTCGTAAATCAAGACGAATCTCCCATTGCTATTACAGCCGTGTCGGTCAGTACCGAGTTGGCGGCTGCGGCGCAGATGCATTACACCGAAATCGACGGCGATATCATGAAAATGCGTCATGCTGCGTCCCCCGTAGTGATTAATCCTAGTCAGAAATTTGAATTTAAACCCGGTGGTTATCACGTTATGTTGATAGGGCTAAAAGCGCCGTTGAAAGCAGGTGACGTATTCGAACTAACGTTAACGCTAGATGATGGCAGTCAAAAACAATTTCCGGTTATGGTGAGTGCGGAAGCGAAAGCGCATACCCATCATTGATTGATTTTTTTAGATTGATTTGAATGGCCTCGATTTGTATTTTTTACAGTCAGTTCCCTTGAAAAGTAATCCAATCGATGCCAATTTCCATAGTAACAGTAAGTTTTTATTTCAATAAGTAAGGAGTTCAACAATGAGTACCATTGATATCGGTATCGCAACTGAAGACAGAAACGCAATCGCTGACGGCTTAAAGAAGTTGCTAGCTGACTCTTACACGCTTTACCTACAAACACACAATTTTCATTGGAACGTGACGGGTGCACAGTTCCGCGAATTGCATTTGATGTTTGAAGAGCATTACACCGAATTAGCAACGGCGGTTGACGATATTGCAGAGCGTATTCGTACTTTGGGTGTTGCAGCGCCAGGAACGTATAAAGCGTTTGCTGAACTAAGCTCAATTGAAGAAGTTGACGGCGTACCGGCCGCTTCTGAAATGGTACGTTTGCTCACGCACGGTCATGAGCAAGTGGTAAAAACTTGTCGTGCGGCACTGAAAACCGCACAAGACGCCGACGACGAATCAAGTGCGGCCCTGATTGGCGATCGCATGCGCGTTCACGAGAAGACAGCGTGGATGCTTCGCGCTATGCTAGGCGAGTAAGCACTCGACTAACACAGGTACAATAATGACAATGTCTACTTTCAAGCGCGCCATGCTGAGCATGTGCGCGCTTTCTACCGTGAGCACAAGCGCCCTTGCCGACGATGTAATGGTGAATGAACTGGCTACTGGGCTTGATCATCCTTGGGGGATGACATTCTTACCTACAGGCGACATGCTCATTACTGAGCGCAAGGGGCAGCTCCGCCGTTATTCTTTTGCTACGGGCCTTAGTGAGCCGATTAAAAATGTACCCGCTGTTGCTGCTGTGAATCAGGGAGGCTTACTCGATGTGATTGCCGACCCTGCCTACATGCGCAACCAAACGGTTTATTTTTGTTATTCACGCCCGACGGAAGGCGGTAGCAGCAACGCCGTGGCTAAAGCGACCTTTGATGGCAGTGCGTTACAGAATGTAGACGTGATCTTCACCGCAGATTCAGTGGTAAACAATGGCTTTCATTTTGGTTGTCGGCTCGCGTTCGACGCCAATAATAACTTGTATGTGGCACTAGGTGACCGATATAAGTATATGAAAGAGGCACAAAATACCGACAATCACTTTGGCAAAGTCGTGCGTATAAAGTCTGATGGCAGCGTGCCTGACGATAACCCGTTTGTGGATGGCAAAGCGCCAGAAGTGTTTACTTATGGCCATCGTAATGTACAAGGCTTAACCGTTCACCCTGAAACCGGTGATGTTTGGGCGATGGAACATGGGCCTAAAGGCGGTGATGAAGTTAATTTACTCAAGAAAGGCCACAACTATGGCTGGCCAGTGATCACCTACGGTATTGATTACAACGGCGAGATTATTTCAGACAAAACCCATCAGGAAGGCATGGAGCAACCTGTGCTTTATTGGGACCCGTCTATTGCGCCTAGCGGCATGACCTTTTACGCCGGCGGGCCATTTAGCGAGTGGAAAGGTGATTTATTGGTAGGCGCTCTTAAGTTCCGTCATTTACGTCGAATAGAGATGAAAGACGGCAAACCAGGCGCACAGCATGAATACCTGAAAGATCGCAACGAGCGTATTCGCGATGTTGAAGTAGGGCCGTCTGGGATGATTTACGTGATCACCGATGAAGACAATGGCAAGCTATTACAGCTCATGCCCAAACCATAAAAATGCATTGAAAAAACAAAAGGGCCTGTCGATATACAGGCCCTTTTTTATGTGACCGGTCGCGAAGCGACAGAACACCACGGGTTTACCCGTGGATGAATGAGTCCGAGGCCTGTATGCTACGAAGATGGAAGTACGAGTCTCATCACATGGTTTA